>NZ_JBHMFT010000014.1:0-150963 GCF_051433195.1 Falsiroseomonas sp. E2-1-a20
GAAGGTCGGGGGTTCGATCCCCTCACCCGGCATTTCCCGAATGCTCCAGCATTTTGACGGTTTGCACCCGGCTTGATCGCGCTGCGCAGGATTGCGCTGAATCGCGATTTTGCACCCCCTGAGTCAATCAAGCTCGCACTTCATGTAGCTTTCGGTACGAAAGTCGGGTAAATCATCGGCTATGAGGAACGTTGCGGCGGTTGGTTTGCACCAAGCGTAATAATCAGGACGTCGCGTCTCATTCTTGACAGTTGTTTGACCGGTCAACCTGCATCACATTGATGCGAGCAATACGGCAGGACCCAGAATGTCCACGACAACCGCCCCGACCACCGCATCGAGCACCGCGACAATGGCCAAGGCTGCCGCGATGCCGGAACGCCTCAGCGTCCGCACCGCGCTCCTCGTCATCGTGGGCGCCAGCGTTCTCCTGTGGGTCGGTCTCGGCCTCGTGGCGCAGAGCCTGTTCGGCTAATCGGGTCCAGGAGCCACGAATGTGGTTCCTGGTGGGCCAGCGGACCGGTGCAGCGGGATCAGCCGACGGGTTCTGATACCCGTGCCTGAAGTGGTCTCGCCAATTCCATCAGCCGGCTGAGACCGGCCGAATCCGCCAGCAGGGCCGCCTTCTCGGCCCGCGCGAGACCGGCCAAGGCCTCCCCCAGGTCACGCGACTCGTTTACCTTCACCATCCCGACCGCCAGCGGCACATCCACCGGGTCCAGCCTCGGCCGGCGTGGCGCCGGCAGCATGCTGGTATGGGCCTCCAGCAGCGTCGGTTCCGCGGCCAGCCGCGCCACCGCCTCCTGCTCCACGGGGCGCAACGCCGCGCGAAGCGTATTGGCGCGGGCCAGAACCGGCGGCGGCGTGGCTTCCTCCGGGATTGCCAGCAGGCCCAGGCGGCGCAGACCGGCCGCGGAGCCTGCGGTCCAGGATGCCAGCGGCACCGCCAGCGCCAAACCCAGCGTCACCGGCAACATCCACAGCGCCAGGCTCGGTGAGACCAGCCAGGAGGCGATGCCGAACAGCAGCCCGGCCAGGGTGTGGCGCCAGTACAGCCGCACCACCGCCCGCCATGCCAGCCGCCCATCGTCGCGCTGTTGCGGCTGCCAGCCCGAGTCGCGACCGAGCAGGATCGAGACCACGTCGACGCTCTGCGTCAGCATCGTCACCGGCGCCAGAAGGCCTGCCACCACCGTCTCCAGCAGCATGCTGAGGAAGGACCGCACCGGACCGCCGATGCCGCGCCGGTCCTCCGGCTTCAGCAGCAGCAGGATCCAGGCCAGGACCTTGGGCACCAGCAGCAGCGACATGGTGCCGATGAACAGCCACATGGCCCGCACCGGGTCCACCACCGGCCAGTCCGGAAACAGCGACGGGCCGGAGGGGAAGTAGTTCGGCCGGATGAAGCGCACCTCCAGCGCACCGAAGATGCCGACCACCAGGAACAGCAGCCAGAGCGGCGCCGTGATGTAGGAGCCGATGCCGGTCAGCAGGTGCAGCCGGCTGATGGGATGCAGCCCGCGCGCGCCCAGCACCGCGGCGTGCTGCAGGTTGCCCTGGCACCAGCGCCGGTCGCGGATCGCCAGTTCCGTCAGCGCCGGGGGGCTTTCCTCGTAGCTGCCGCGCAGCGCGGGGACCATGTGGATGGCCCAGCCGGCCCGGCGCAGCAGCGCGGCCTCGACGAAATCATGGCTGAGGATATGGCCGCCGAACGGCTTCGGGCCGCCGAGCGTCGGCAATCCGGCGTGCTCGGCGAAGGCGCGGGTGCGGATGATGGCGTTGTGGCCCCAGTAGTTGCCCTCCGCCCCGTGCCACCAGGCGATGCCGGCCGCGATCATCGGGCCATACACCCGGCCGGCGAATTGCTGCATCCGCGCGAAGAAGGAATTGCCGTTGACGATCACCGGCAGGGTCTGGATCAGGCCGACGTCGGGGTGGGCCTCCATCGCCGCGGCCAGGCGCACCAGCGCATCGCCCTCCATCACGCTGTCGGCGTCCAGCACCAGCATCTGCGGGTAGGAGGCGCCGAAGCGCTGCACCCATTCGGCGATGTTGCCGGCCTTGCGCTCGATGTTCTTGGGGCGACGGCGGTAGAAGATGTGCTGGTGGTCGCCGGTGCGTTCGCGCAGGGCCAGGAACGCGGCCTCCTCCGCGACCCAGGCATCCGGGTCGGTCGTGTCGCTCAGGATGAAGATGTCGAAATGCGCCGCCTGCCCGGTGGCGGCGAGGCTTTCGTGGATCGCCTGCAGGCCGGCCATCACCCGCTCGGGCGGCTCGTTGTAGACCGGCATCAGCAGCGCGGTGCGGCTTTGCAGCACCGGCAGCGGCGCCGCCGGATCGATGCCGAGCCGCCTGCCGCCGCCGGCCAGCAGGCTGGCGAATCCGCAGAGTGCGCTGACGAAGGACAGCGCGATCCAGGCGAACAGCGCGACGAACAGGACCAGCAGGATGACCTGCAGGCCGGTCGGCCGCGCGATATCCAGTGCCAGGCCCATCTCATGCGTGGCGAAGACGGTCAGCAGCGTCGCGCCACCAAGTACCAGGATCCGCCGCCAGGCCATGCCGCGCGGCGCCGAGGGGCGCGTGGCGGGGCCCGGCGGCGGTGCTTGCCGCAGCGACTGCACCGGCATGTCGAGCGGGGCCGGAGCCGGCAGGGCCTGCCAGCCGCTGCGGCCGGCCTGGTTGGTCAGGCCGTCCATCGGTAGAGCCAGGTTTCGCTGATCGGCCGCTCGCCGAGCTTCAGCACCGCGCGCAGTTCCACCAGACGCGCCGAACCCGGCACCAGCTGGAAATGCACACGCCAGCCACCGGTCTGCGGGTTGCGCTGCACCACCGGGTGACGGATCTCACCGGCATGGGCCGAGAGGTCGAGCACGGGCAGCGTGCCGTCGGGCACCTCATCCGGCTTGCCGCCGACCACGTCCAGGACGAACAGGCGCGCATTGCCGGGCGCGGCACCGCTGCGGGTATCCACGAACTGCGCCAGCACGGGGTTGCCCTGCACCACCGGCAGCCAGTGCAGGCGGTAGACGAAGTTGTACTCCTCGCCCGGGCGCATGGGTTGCTGCGGACGCCAGAAGGCCACGATGTTGTCGTGGATCTCGTCGTTGGTGGGGATCTCGATCAGCTGGACGGTGCCTGACCCCCAATCCGCGATCGGTTCCACCCACAGGCTGGGCCGCCGCTCATAGGCGGCTTCCAGATCGTTGTAGTCGCCCGGCGCCCGGCGGCGCTGCATGAGGCCGAAGCCGCGCGGGTTCACCTCCGCGAACTGGCTGACCTGGAGGTCGCGGGGATTTTGCAGGGGCCGCCAGATCTGCTCGCCGCGGGAGGTCGCCAGCATCAGGCCATCGGAATCGTGGACCGCGCCGCGATGGTCGTCGATGCCGGCGCGGTCGTTCGGCGCGAAGTAGTACATGCTGGTCAGCGGCGCGATGCCGGCCGCCGCCACCTCGACCCGCGGGTAGATGGTGGCCTGCACGTCGAAGATGGTGTTCTCGCCGGGGCGGATCGTGAAGCGGAAGGAGGCCGTGGCGCTCGGGCTGTCCAGCAGGGCGTGCACGACGACCGAGTTCGCGCCGGCATGCGGACGCTCCAGCCAGAAGGCGCGGAACAGGGGAAACTCCTCCCCCGCCGCATCGGCCGTCTTGATGGCGAGGCCGCGCGCGGACAGGCCGTAATTCAGCCCCTTGCCGACCGCGCGGAAGTAGGACGCGCCGAGGAAGCTCGCCACCTCGTCCAGCACGCCCTGGGTGTTCAGCGGGAAATGGATGCGGAAGCCGGCATGTCCGAAATCGGCCGGCGGCGGCGCCCGATCGCCCAGCGTATAGGCGGCGGGATCATAGGGCACCGGCCGCGCCTCGCGGTCCACCACCTCGTACAGCTCGACCCTGGGCGCGTAGAGGAAGCCGCGGTGGAACAGCTGCACCTGGAAGCCCAGGTTCTCGCCACGCCACAGCGCGCGCTGCGGATCGAAGCGCAACGTGCGATAATCATCGTACCCAAGGTCGCTGAAGCCGCGCGGCAGGCGCGATTCGGGGGCGCGGTAGGGGGCCTTTGCCAACTCCCGGGCCAGGTCGCGCACGGTGCCTTCGGTGAAGGGGCGCGCCGCCGGGCGCTGCTGCGCGAAGCCCACGCCCGTCGCGCTGGCGGAGAGGGCGGCGAAGGCGGCGAGGGCAGTTCTGCGTTGCAAGGCGGGACCCGATCAGCACGAGGAAGGCCGGCCGGGGGATGCCGGCCTGGGCGCCGACGTAACGACGTGCCCAGCCCAGGGTTCCTCGCAGGGACGCAACTAATGTGGTGCCACCTCAGCCGGGAAGCGCGAATTCCAGCATCTGGGTGCGGGCCGGATGCGGCTTCGGGAAGCTCAGGTGCCAGCTGATCCCGGATGGTTCGAAGTGGGACTCGGCGCGGCCGCGCAGGTCGTGCTGCACGCAGCGCTCGATCAGCCGGCCGCCGAAGCCACGCCGCCCCGTCTCGGTCACCGGGGTGCCGGAGCATTCGGCCCAGACCAGCTCCACCTGTTCCGCCCCCGAGCCCGGGTCCTGGCGCACCGCCCAGGTGACGGCGATGTGGCCGCCCGAATCCGGCCGCAGCGCGCCGTGCTTGGCGGCATTGGTCGCCATCTCGTGCAGCACCATGGCGAGCGACAGGGTGTGCTTTGCCGGCAGCGCCACCGCCGGGCCCTCCGCCCGCGCCGCCGCGCCGAACGGCGCCAGGGTGATGCCCACCAGCGCCTCCAGCTGCACGCAGCCATCCTCGGAGGCGAACAGCGCGTCCTGCGCCTTGGCAAGCAGGCTGAGGCGTGCGGTGAAGCTGCGGCGGAATTCGTCCAGGCTGGTACTCTGCGCCAGGGTCTGCGCCACCATGGATTGCACCACGGCCAGGGCGTTCTTGACCCGGTGGCGCAACTCCGCGGTCAGCAATTCGCGCTGGCGTTCGGCGTGGCGCCGCGCGCCCACATCCAGGAAGGCGGCCACCGCCAGCCGCTCGCCACCCGCGGCGCGCACCGGCGCGGCGCTGACGGACAGGATCGTCTCGGTGCCGTCGGCGCGGCGCAGCGGCAGTTCCAGGTCCTCCGTCGACCGGCCTTCGGCGATGGCCCGGCGCAGCGGCTCCGCCAGCGGGTCCGTGGCATCGCGGCCGGCTTCGCCATCCGGCAGCAGCGCCACGGCGCGCGCATTGCGGAACACCACGCGACCGGAGGGAATTTCGGCCAGCACCACCGCCACCGGCATCTGTCCCAGCACGTCGCGCAGCCGCGCCTCGCCTTCGCGCAGGTGCTGCTCGCGCACCGCGACGGCGTCGGCCATGGCGTTGAAGCCGGCGGCAAGGCGGCCGATCTCCCAGCGATCCGTGATGTCGCTGCGCGTGCCATGATCCCCGGCCGCCCAGCGGCGCATGACATCGAGCAGCCGGTCCACCGGGTCGCGCAGCGATAGCCGCCCGAAGAGCCAGGCGGCGGCGAGCGCGGACAGCAGGCCGACCAGCACCAGCAGCACCGCGCGCCGGGTTGCCTCGTCGGCCGCCGCCAGGGCCGGGGCCGTCGCGAAGCCGGCACTGACGTAGAGGCCACTGGATGCGGCGCCGATGGGGACGTAGCCAAGCACCCGCGCCGTGCCATCCTGGCTGACCACGTCCAGCACGCCCGGCGGGCCCGCGCGCATCAGGTCGGCATAGGCCTCCGGGATACGGGTACCGACGAAGCTTTCCGGCTGCGGGAAGCGGGCGACGATGGTGCCGTGCCGATCGGCCACCGTCACGGACCCACCTTCCGGCAGCGCGCCGGAGGCGACCAGGTTGGCGGAAAGCCAGTCCGTGTCGAAGCTGGTGATGGCGACGCCGGCGAAGCGGCCGCCTGACTGGAACGGCAGCGCCACCGGCAGGATGCGCCGCGCAGCGTTGCCGTTGGCCGCCGGGATCGCCATCGGCGCGCCGACCTCGAAGGCCAGGCTGGCGCGGGCTGCCTGAAAATAGGGCCGGGCGGCGATCGAGCCCGGCCCGGCGCCGCCGGCGGAACTGCAGACCACCTGCCCCTCCGCGTTGCTGACGCCGATGGAGGCGTAGCGCGGCATTCGCGCGGTCAGGGCCGCCAATCCTTCCCCGCATCCGGGAAAGGTCCCGCCACGCAGATGCGCCTCCCCCACCGCGGCCAGCATGTTGCGGGCACCCTCGATCATCCGGTTGACCTCGGATGCGGATTGCAGGGCGAAGCGTCGGGCCTCGGCCCGGACATCCTCGAGCTTTGCCTGGCGAAGCCTCACTTCATGCCAGGCCTGGATACCGAGCGACGGCAGCACGGCGGCAGCGCAGAGCAACGTGATACGCGTCGATAGCCGCATGCGGGGCAGGTCGCTCCCTTGGCGACGACCCGCTTCGGGCCGCCGGTTCGGGCTCATGTTATCGCAGAGCGGGCCTGCATGGAAACGTCAGGTCAAGGCAACCGAACCATCACACAACAAAACTACCCCCCGGGCCAACCGGTCCGGGGGGCATGCAGCATGAGGCTTGCGCGCCTCAGGCGACGTCGCCGGGCCGGCGACGCGTCGGGTCGTTGGCGCCCGCCACCGGAGTCCCGGCCGCAGGCGTCCCGGCGAGTGGCGCACCGGCGAGTGGCGCACCGGCGAGTGGCGCACCGGCAAGTGGCATGCCGGCCCCTGCCGCGCCCGCGCCGGGCATCGCGGCATGCGGCGTGCCGATGCCGCGATTGGCCGGGTCCGGGTTGCGCATGGGCTCGTGCGCCGGCTGCCAGCCGCCGCTGCGCCATTCCTGCTGGCGCTCGTCCATGTTGATCGGGCCATGGCTTTCCAGGATGCGCTCAGCCTCCGCCGCACGGGCCTCGTCGGTCCGGACCGCGACGAGGTGGCCGCCCCGGCGCACGCCCTCGGAGTAGGTCTCGGCATGCTCCTCGCTGACGCCGGCCGAGGTCAGCGCGCCGAGCAACCCGCCGGCCGCGGCGCCGACTCCGGCCCCGGTGAGCGTCGCGATCAACCAGCCGGCCGCGACCAGGGGGCCGACGCCGGGAATCGCCAGCGCGCCGATGCCGGCGAGCAGGCCTGCGCCGCCGCCCACCACGGTGCCGAGCGACGCGCCGGTGGCAGCGCCGGTTTCGGTCTGGGTGGTGGCATGGGTGCCGGTATGGCCGGCCTCACCTTCGGTGGCGCTGCCCATGTAGGTGATGTCGTCGTGCCGGAAGCCGGCGCCCTCCAGGCTGCGCACGGCGGCATGGGCCGTCGCGGAGTTCTCGAAAAGCCGGGCGATGGTGCGATTGGTCATGAAAATGTTCCTGTTGCTGTGAGGTTTACCGGTCGGCGACGACGTTGCCCTGGTAGTCCATGGCGACGCCGACCTGCTGGCCGTTGCGCATGCCGCGGCCACGCCAGACGCCGCGATCGTCGAGGCGCAGGTCCTGGACGTCGCCGAAGCCGGCATCGGAGATGCGCGAACGGGCCTGGCCCTCGGTGAAGGAATTGGCGCCCTCCAGCGGCGCGCCTGCCCTTGGCGTCGTGCGGGCACCGCCACTTTCGGCAGGGGCGGCGGGAGTGAGGGCGCCAGTGGCGGCATCGCCGCGCGGGGTGGTCGCGGCATCGCCGCGCGGGGTGGTCGCGGCATCGCCGCGCGGGGTGGTCGCGGCATCGCCGCGCGGGGTGGTCGCGGCATCGCCGCGCGGGGCAGTGGTCGCCGTGCCGTTCGGCATCGGACGCTGGGCCGTCGTGCCGGGGCGCGCGGCGCCCGGGTCTGCCGACTGCGTGGCGCCGGGTGGCTGCGTCGAGCCGGGCAGGGGACCGGACGCCTGGCCGGGCGGCGCGGTGGCCGGTGCCGTGCCGGGGCTCACCTGCGTATCAGGCGCACCGGTGCCCTGCGCCTGCGCCGGGCCTCGCTGGGATGCCGCACCGCCCATGCCGGGCGCTTCCCCGGCACGGGTGCCAGGCGCCATCGGCGTCGGGTTTTCGCGCGACTGCGCCTGCTGTCCGGCCGTGCCGGCGCCCATGCCGGGCGCCTCGTTGGCGCGGCTGCCTGGGGTCATCGGGCTCGGGTTCACGGCCTGCGCCCCAGCGCGCGCCGGCGCTTCCGTCACCGGGCGGCCGGTGGCATCCAGGTTGGGCGCGTTGGAGCCGGGCGAGACGCTCTGTGCCAATCCGACCCCGGAAAGTCCCAGGGTCGCCGCAACAGCGCCAGCCAGCGCCATGTGCCGAGATCGCATGATGGTGTTCCTCCGTTGTCCGTCCGGGTGCGCAGCACCCCTGCGAACCCAGAACGTGGAAGCACCGATTCTGTTCGTCTCGTGACCGAAACGGTGGCGCACAGCGGCGCGAGGATGTGCGGCTACAGCGAGCCGCCGTCATGTCACTGAACGGCAGCGACGTCGCCTCCGCCTCACCACGAAGCTGGATCGCCCTTCAGGGATTGGCCTTGGCCAGCGCCGCATTCGCATAGCGCGGATCGCCGGTGACTTCGCGGCCCAGCCAATCCGGCAGGGCCGGCGCCGCCCCGGCATGCGGCAGTTCCACCTCCGCCAGGACCAGCCCGGCAAGTCGGGCGGGCTGTTCGAAGACATCGACGGTCCAGAGATATCCGCCATGCGGCACCGGCCAGCGGGTCTTCGCCAGGGGCGGCTCCGGGCACAGCACCAGCATCTCCTCCACGTCCTGCGGCGGGATCTCGTATTCGAACTCCGCCCGGACCAGGCCGCCCGGCCCCTTGATGGTGAGGAAGGCGCGCGGGCCGGCGCGGCGCACGCGCACCACGGCGGCGGCACTGGTCGAGAGGTAGCCCTGCCGGATCGGCACGCCGGGGCCAGTGGCGGCCTGCCGCCAGCCATCGCCGGCGACCAGGAACTTCCGCTCGATCTCGATGCCCATGGGGTCACTCCGCTGCAGAAGAAGGCTACCGCGGCGGCGCGGGAGTGCCCACATTGCGCGGGCCATGAACATCGTCACCCCCGTCGTGCAGTTCTACCCGCAGAAGCGCCCGCCGCCCGAAGGCGGGCCGCCGCTGCGCGTGGTGTCGCCCTACGAGCCGAACGGCGACCAGCCGACGGCGATCGCGACGCTGCTGGAGGGGCTGGCGAAGGACGAGCGCGACCAGGTGCTGCTCGGCGTCACCGGGTCCGGCAAGACCTTCACCATGGCCAAGGTGATCGAGGCGGTGCAGCGGCCGACGCTGATCCTGGCCCCGAACAAGACGCTGGCGGCGCAGCTCTACGGGGAGATGAAGAGCTTCTTCCCCGACAACGCGGTGGAATACTTCGTCAGCTACTACGACTACTACCAGCCCGAAGCCTACGTCCCGCGCACCGACACCTATATCGAGAAGGACGCGCAGATCAACGAGCAGATCGACCGCATGCGGCATTCCGCCACGCAGTCGCTGCTGGAACGGTCCGACGTGGTGATCGTGGCCTCGGTGTCCTGCATCTACGGCATCGGGTCGGTCGAGACCTATTCGCGCATGGTGGTGAAGCTGGAGCGCGGCGGGAAGATCGACCGCGACGTGCTGATCAAGGGGCTGGTCGAACAGCAGTACCGCCGCAACGACACCGCCTTCCAGCGCGGCACCTTCCGGATTCGCGGAGAGACCGTGGATATCTGGCCGTCGCAGTTGGAGGACCGCGCCTGGCGGGTCAGCCTGTTCGGCGACGAGATCGACGGGCTGCGGGAATTCGATCCGCTGACCGGGGAGGTGACGGGCGACCTCGACCGCGTCTCGATCTACGCCAACAGCCACTACGTCACGCCGCGGCCGACGATGCAGCAGGCCATCCTGTCCATCAAGGCGGAGCTGAAGGAGCGCCTGGCCGAGCTGACGGCGCAGGGACGGCTGCTGGAAGCGCAGCGCCTGGACCAGCGCACGACCTTCGATATCGAGATGCTGGAGACCACCGGCGTCTGCAAGGGCATCGAGAACTACTCCCGCTACCTCACCGGCCGGAAGCCGGGCGAGCCGCCGCCGACGCTGTTCGAATACCTGCCGGAGAATGCGCTGCTGATCGTGGATGAAAGCCATGTCACGGTGCCGCAGATCGGCGGCATGTACCGGGGCGACTTCGCGCGCAAATCCGTGCTCGACGAATTCGGCTTCCGCCTGCCCTCCTGCAAGGACAACCGCCCGCTGAAGTTCGAGGAGTGGGACGCCTATCGGCCGACCACGCTGTTCGTCAGCGCGACGCCCGGGCCGTGGGAGATGGAGCGCACCGGCGGCACCTTCGCCGAGCAGGTGATCCGGCCGACCGGGCTGGTCGATCCGGTGACCGAGATCCGGCCCGTCGAAGGCCAGGTGGACGACCTGCTGGCGGAATGCCGCAAGGTGGCGGGGGAAGGCGGCCGCGTGCTGGTCACCACGCTGACCAAGCGGATGGCGGAAGACCTCACCGAATACATGACGGAAACCGGCATCCGCTGCCGCTACCTGCATTCGGACGTGGATACGCTGGAGCGCATCGAGATCATCCGCGACCTGCGCCGCGGCGTCTTCGACGTGCTGATCGGCATCAACCTGCTGCGCGAGGGGCTGGATATTCCCGAATGCTCGCTGGTGGCGATCCTGGACGCCGACAAGGAGGGTTTTCTCCGCTCCACCACCGCGCTGATCCAGACCATCGGCCGCGCCGCGCGCAACGTGGAAGGCCGGGTGGTGCTGTATGCGGACGTGATGACCGAGAGCCTGAAGCGGGCGCTCGGCGAGACCGCGCGCCGGCGCACCCGGCAGCAGGAGTGGAACGCCGCGCACGGCATCACGCCCACCAGCATCCGCCGCGACATCTCCGACGTGCTGCAATCCGTCTACGAGCAGGACTACGTGACGGTGGAGGCGGTGGAGGGCGACAGCACCGCGCAGTTCATCGGCAAGGATCTCGGCGCCAGCATCGCGGAGCTGGAGAAGCGCATGCGCGCCGCCGCCGCCGACCTGGAGTTCGAGGAGGCCGGGCGGCTGCGCGACGAGATCAAGCGGCTGGAGGCGCTGGAGCTGGGGCTGGAGCCGAATGTGGCGGGGCGTTCGCTGCGGGACAGCGCGCCTGCACAGGGAAGGGCGAAGCAGGACTGGAAGCCGAAGCCGCTGGGGCCTGGCGGCGGCGGCTACGACCCGAACAAGCCGAAGGGTCGTGGACGACGGCGCTGAGGCGTCACCGCCCCAGGCCGATGCCGCACTCCGAAAGCAGCGAAGCGGCGCTGCCGCGTGCGGATTGCGCGACCTGGGCGACGCGCAGGGAATCCTGCGCCGGCAGCCCCTGCACCAGGCAGCTCGTCAGTGCCACCGTCGACAGGCCGCCGGACATGGCGCAGCGCCCGGCGGCGCCGGCCACACGCTGGCAGAACTCCCGCTTCTGCTGCGGCGTCTCGGGCTGCGCGGTGAGGCCGGGGATCGCCGGCAGGCTGCGGCCGAGACCGGGCACGCCCTGGCCCAACCCCTGGCCGATTGCCGGACCGGTCGCCAGCAAAGCCAGCACCCCCAACGCCGCGCGCATGTCCGTCATCCCACCCGTTCAACCCAGGGAAGGCGCACCGGCAGTGATGGTCAACCCTTGGCGCAGGCGCCATGTGCAGGCTATGGCCCGCGCCGCATGAACATCCCCACCAGCATCCCCCGCACCGCCCTGGTGACCGGCGGCGGCAAGCGTCTGGGCCGGGCCATGGCGCTGGCCCTGGCCGAGGCCGGCTTCGACGTCGCGATCCACTACGGCACCAGCTCCGCCGAAGCCGCCGCGACGGTAGCCGAGATCGAGCGGACCGGCCGCCGTGCCATCGCCCTGCAGGCCAACCTGGCGCAGGAATCACAGGTGGCGCCGCTGGTCGGCCTGGCGAGCGACGCGCTCGGCCCGATCGGCGTGCTGGTGAACAACGCCTCCACCTTCGAACGCGACGAGTGGGACGATGCCAGCCGGGAAAGCTGGGACATGCACATGGAAGCGAACCTCCGCGCGCCCTTCGTGCTGTCGCAGGCCCTGGCAAGGGGACTGCCGGAGGGGGCGGAGGGGGTCATCGTCAACCTGCTGGACCAGCGGGTCTGGTCGCTGACGCCGCACTTCATGTCCTACACCGTCTCCAAGGCGGCGTTGTGGACGCTGACGCAGACCCTGGCGCTGGCACTGGCGCCGCGCATCCGGGTGAACGGCATCGGCCCGGGCCCTGCCCTGCCCTCCCCGCGCCAGAGCCAGGCCCAGTTCGACCGGCAATGCGCCTCCGTCCCGTTGCGGCATGGCACCGGGCCGGACGAGGTGGCGCGGGCGCTGCTGGCCATCCTGTCCCTGCCGGCCATGACCGGGCAGATGATCGCCCTCGATGGCGGGCAGCACCTGCAATGGGCCCCGGCCGCCGGGGCCGCGGAGGTCGCCGAATGATCCATGCCCCCCTCTATGCCCCGGATGCCGAGCGTGGCTACCGGGTGGTGTTCCTGCGCGGTTTGGAACTCATGGCCCGGCTCGGCATCCACGCGCATGAGAAGGCCGGCCCGCAACGCATCGTGCTGAGCGTCGAGCTGGTGGTGCGGGATGAAGCGGCCCCCGCATCGGTCGGGCCGGATGATTTTCGCCGGGTGGTGGATTACGAACGCTTGGTAGATATCGCCCGCGCCACCGTCGCCGAAGGCCATGTGCTGCTGGTGGAAACCCTGGCGGAGAAGGTGGCACTCGCCGCCCTGGCCGATGCGCGGGTGGAACGGGCCCGGGTCACGGTCGAAAAGCCGGACGCCTTCCCGGACGTCGCGACGGTCGGCGTCGTGGTGGAGCGGACGCGCGCATCCGGCTGAAACGATGCGCATTCCGGCTCACGCGATGGGCAGTTTTCCACCGGGTTTCGCGGAAGGCGTCCAAAGATCGCTTGTCAACCTAGAAGTTACACTTGACGCCAACGCAGCAGGGGTCAAAAACGCAATTCACAATGATTTCAAATACTTGCCGAAACTGCCTAGAAATCGCGCAATGATGTGTGACTGGCGGATGACGGCCATTTCCGGCGCTTCCACCACAGTTGCCCCACAGACTTATCCCCAGCTTCGGTGGAAAAACCGCAGGGCCCTGGATTTGCCCAAGGCAGCCTCCCAATTCGTCCAGGCAGCAAGCGATGACCGCTGATACGCCCGAACCCCTGCCTCCCGGCACCACACCCGATGCCGTCGGCCCGATCGGCCTCGCCGTGATCGAGACGGCGCTGGCGACCCTGCCGCTGGCGCCGGGCGTCTACCGCATGCTCGATGCGAAGGGGGACGCGCTGTATGTCGGCAAGGCGCGCAGCCTGAAGAAGCGCGTGCACGCCTACACCCAGGTGGCCCGCCTGCCGGAACGCCTGCGCCGCATGGTGTTCGAGACCCGCAGCCTGGAGGTGGTGACGACCGGCAGCGAGGCCGAAGCGCTGCTGCTGGAAGCCAACCTGATCAAGAAGCTGCGGCCGCGCTTCAACATCGTCCTGCGCGACGACAAATCCTATCCCTGGCTGGTGCTGACCGAGGACCACCCCTGGCCGCAGATCACCAAGCATCGGGGAGAGCGCCGCAAGGGCGCCAGCTACTGGGGCCCCTTCGCCTCCGCCTGGGCGGTGAACCAGACGCTGACGGCCCTCCAGCGGGTGTTCCTGCTGCGCACCTGCCGGGACACCGTGTTCGATACCCGCTCCCGTCCCTGCCTGCTGCACCAGATCAAGCGCTGCTCCGCGCCCTGCGTCGAACGGATTTCGAAGGACGATTATTCCGCGCTCGTGCGGGAGGCGAAGGACTTCCTCGGCGGCGGCATCCCTTCGCTCCAGAAGAAGCTGGCGGCGGAGATGGAGGAAGCCTCGGCCCGGCTGGAGTTCGAGCGCGCCGCCAGCCTGCGCGACCGCATCCGCGGCCTGACGCATGTGCAGGGCAGCGACCGCATCAACCTGGAAGGGGTGAACGACGCCGACGTGGTGGCGCTGCACCAGATGGCGGGCCAGTCCTGCGTCCAGGTCTTCTTCTTCCGCGGCGGCCGCAACAACGGCAACCGGCCGTTCTTCCTGAGCCACGCCAAGTCGGAACAGTCGCCGGAGGAGGTGCTGGGCGCCTTCCTGGCCCAGCTCTACGACGACCTGCCGCCGCCGCCGCTGGTGCTGGTCAGCCACGACCCTCAGGACTCGCCGCTGTTGGCCGAAGCCTTGAGCCTCAAGGCCGGGCGGCGCGTGGAAATCCACCGGCCGCAGCGGGGCGAGAAGCGCGGCGCCGTGGAACACGCCGCCACCAATGCGCGGGAGGCCATCGAGCGCCGCATGGCCGAGGGTGCGGCGCAGACGGAACTGCTGGCCGGCGTCGCCCGCATCTTCGACCTGCCCGCTGCACCGGAACGGGTGGAGGTCTATGACAACAGCCACATCATGGGCACCAACGCCTATGGCGTGATGATCGCCGCCGGTCCCGCCGGCTTCCTGAAGAACGCCTACCGGAAATACGGCATCAAGGCCGCCCCGGGCGGACCGGCGCCGCGCGGCGGAGACGATTTCGCCATGATGCGGGAGGTGTTCGAGCGCCGCTTCGGCCGTGCCCTGAAGGAAGACCCGGGCCGCGAAGGCGAGGCCTGGCCCGACCTGGTGCTGATCGATGGCGGCCAGGGCCAGCTGACCGCGGCGCGGGAGATCCTGGCGGAACTCGGCGTGGACGACATCCCGCTGGTCGCCATGTCCAAGGGGCCGGACCGCGACGCCGGGCGCGAGTGGTTCCACCAGGTCGGCCGCGACCCGATCCAGCTGCCGCAGCGGGATGCCGTGCTGTATTATTTGCAGCGGCTGCGGGACGAGGCGCACCGCTTCGCCATCGCCACCCATCGCACCGGCCGGTCCAAATCGATGGTGCGGTCGGAGCTGGATGACGTGCCGGGCGTGGGCGCGGCGTTGAAACGAAAACTTCTCAATCACTTCGGCTCCGCCCGCGGCGTGCGCAACGCGGCGCTCACGGACCTGGAAAATGCGCCCGGCATCGGCCCCACGGTGGCGCGCCGCATCCATGGGCATTTCCACCCTGGCGCCGGGACGGGTAGAGTGGGGGAGGGCTGAGCCCGATGAACCGCCGGATGCCATTGTGCCGACAGACCTGCCCAATATCCTGACGCTTTCGCGCATCGCCGCGATCCCGCTGCTGGTGGTCCTGGCCTCGCTGCGCGAGCCCTGGAGCGACCTGGCGGCCTGCGCCGTATTCTCCGCCGCCGCGATCACGGACTATTTCGACGGCAAACTGGCGCGCTCGCGAAAGCAGATCAGCGATTTCGGGCGGATGCTGGACCCGATCGCGGACAAGCTGCTGGTCGGCGCGGCACTGATGCTGGTGGCCGGCACCGGCCGACTGAGCGATTTCGGCCTGTATCCCGCCATCGTGATCCTGCTGCGGGAGATCCTGGTTTCCGGCTTGCGCGAATACCTGGCGGGCCTGAAGGTCGGGCTGCCGGTGACCAAACTGGCCAAGTGGAAGACCGGCTTCCAGATGGGCGCGCTCGGCACGCTGCTGGCCGGCGACAGCGGGGCTGCCATTCTGTACCTGGACTTCCTGCCGGTCTCCCTGATCGGAGAGGTGATGCTGCTGGCCGCCGCCATTCTGACCCTGGTGACGGGGTGGGACTACCTGCAGGCCGGCCTTCGTCATGTCCGCCGCGCCGCATCTCCGCCGCCGGCGCAGGACCCACCGGTGCAGACTCCGCTTCGGCCTTGAGACATGCCATCCTGCGTCGCATCTTCTGCCCGACCCATCCGATGACGGGAGCCGACATGGCCGCCGACCGATCCTACCCCAGCCCGCTTCGCCTGCCGGTGCGCATGCGCCTGCCGGTGCTGGGCGTCGCCCTCCTGCTGGCCGGGTGTACCGGCGGCGGGCTCGGCGCCAGCCCCTGGTCGCCCTTCATGGGCCCGACCAGCGTCGTCGATGCGGATAGCCTGACGGTGCAGCGCGTGCGCGGCACCAATCCGCCGGTGGAGCCGCTGGTGCCGGAGGCCGGCGACGTGTGGCCGGCGCAGGAAGCGCCGCGGGGCGATCTCAGCAACCCGGACGAGGCGATGCGAAACATCCCCTCCTACCGGCCCTCCCTGATCGATGGCGCACCGGCCGCGTCCTCACCGGTGGCGACGCCGGGGGACCGGCCGCTGCGGCGCGGCTCCTCCACCCCGCCCGGCAATCTCGGGCCGCCCGACGCCTTTCTGACCACGCCGGGGCCGACGCCGGCGCCGCGCTCGGCACCCGCCTCGCCCCGGCTTGAAGGCCGGGCCCTCACGACGCCTTCGGGCCAGAGCGTCACCGGCACCGGCGGCACGCCGCGGGTGCAGGGCTACACCGGGCCAGGTGGCGGCGGCGCCGTGATCCGCGATGGCAATGTTGAGACCTGGATCGGCCCGAACGGGCAGCCCAGCACGCGCGTGGTGCCGAACTGAGGGAGCCCCCGGCCCCGTGAAGATCCTGTATTTCGCCTGGGTCCGGCAGAAAGTGGGCGTGGCGGAGGAAAGCGTCTCGCCACCTGCGGACGTGGGAAACGTGGCTGGATTGATCGCCTGGCTCGCCACGCGCGGGCCCGGGCACGCATCGGCCTTCGCCGATCCGAAGCAGATCCGCGCCGCCGTGAACCAGGATTTCGCGACGCCGGACCAGAAGGTGGCGGCGGACGACGAGGTCGCCTTCTTCCCGCCGGTGACGGGCGGCTGAGCATGCCCCGCATCCTGGTGCAGGACGCGCCCTTCGACCTGGCCGCCGAATCGGCCCTGCTGACCGCGGGCCGCACCGATGTCGGCGGTCTCGCTAGCTTCGTCGGGCTGTGCCGGGCGGATGACGGGCTCTCGGCGCTGGTGCTGGAGCATTATCCGGGCATGACGGAACGCGCCCTGGCGAAAATTGCGGAGCAGGCCTGGTCGCGCTGGAGCCTGACGGGCTGCACCATCATTCATCGCGTCGGGCGGCTGCTGCCGGGCGATCCGATCGTGCTGGTGCTGACCGCCTCCCCGCACCGGGCAGCCGCCCTGGAATCCTGCGCCTTCCTGATCGACTGGCTGAAGACCGGCGCGCCGTTCTGGAAGCGGGAAGAATTCGCCGAAGGTGCGACACGCTGGGTCGAAGCCAAGGCGAGTGACGATGTTGCGGCGTCCCGCTGGACTGATCGCGCTTGATCCTCCGGCTGGCGGCGGGGCTGGCGGGCGCGCTGCTGCTGGTCTGGCCGGCCTTCCTGAACGGCTACCCGCTGCTGTTCAGCGACACCGGCGCCTTCCTGCACCAGACCGCGCCGCCTCCGGGCGGCCCGTTGGTGATCTGGGACAAGCCGCATATCTACGGCCCGCTGCTGCACCTGTTCCACTGGCGCGTCTCGCTGTGGGGGCCGATGCTGGCGCAGGGGCTGGCGCTGTCGCATCTGCTGTGGCTGGCGCAGCGCGGCCTGCGGGGCTTGGCGACGCCGGGCGCGCACCTTCTGGCCTGTGCCGCGGCGGCGCTGCTGACCACGGCGCCGTTCACGATCGCCCTGCTGATGCCGGACGTCTTCGCGCCGATCGTGCTCCTGGCGCTGCTGCTGCTGGGCTTCGTACCCCTATCCCGGCCGGAGACCGCCTGGCTGGTGCTGCTGGCTGCGGTGGGCATCGCCGCGCATCTGTCGCACCTGCCGCTCGCGCTGGCGATGGTGGTGTTCGTGCTGCTGGTGGCTCGGCGAATCGGCCCGGTGCTGCGGGCGGCGGCGCCGATGGTCCTGGCCGTGCTGCTGCTGCTTGGTACCAATCTGTGGGGACATGGCAGGGCGACGCTCTCGCCACATGGCGCCACCTTCGCGCTGGCCCGGTTGCAGGCGGATGGGCCGGCGGCGGCGCTGATCCGGGCGCGCTGCCCGGAGGCCGGCTGGTACCTGTGTGCCTTCGCCGACCGGCTGCCGATGGACAGCGACGCCTTCCTGTGGGAGCCGGACAGCCCGGTCAACCGGGCGCCTGATGGTGCCGCGCGCTTCCTCGGCGGCGCGCTGCTGTCGCAGGAAGCGCGGGTGATCGTGGCGGAGACGCTGCGCGCCTATCCGCTGGAGGTGGCCCGGACCACCGCGCTGAACGCGCTGCGGCAGGTGGTGCTGGCCACGGTCGGTGATACGCTGGTGGACACACACCTGGCCGCCGCCGTCCGCCCCCGCATCGCGGAGGCTTTCCCGGCCCGCGAACTGGCGGCCTACGACGGCGCGTTGCAACCGCGCGGCCTGCTGCCGGCCGCCGCCGCGCCGTTCCTGTGGCCGCACGCACCGGTACTGCTGGCCGGCGCGGTGCTGGCGCTGTTCGCCTGGTGGCGGCTGCGCGGGGATGCGCGGCGCATCGGGCTGGTGGTGGGCGTGCTGGTCGGTGTTTCCGCCAATGCACTTGCCACAGGCGGCTTGTCCAAGCCGCATCTGCGCTACGAGGCACGCATCCTGTGGCTGATGCCGGTCATCGCCGGCCTGGCGCTGCTGCCGCGGTCCCGCCCGACGCAATCCTGAGGCTCTCGCGCAGGCGTCATGTGACGGACGCCGCGCAACCCTGGATAGTCAGGGCCAATGCCCTCGGAGTCGCAACGTCCTTCCGTCCGGAAGCTGCTCGGCTTCCTGGCCAGTGTCCTGGGCGCGCCGCTGCTGGTCTGGCCGGCCTGGCTGAACGGCTACCCGCTGGTCTTCATCGACACCGTCTCCTACCTGCTGCACACCACGGTGCCGGAGGTGCCCTGGGACAAGACCCAGGCCTATGGCCCCTTCCTGCACGCCTTCCACTGGCAGCGCTCGCTCTGGGCGCCGATGCTGGTGCAGGGGCTGATTGCCTCCCACCTGATCTGGCTGACGCAGGCGGCGGTGCGGGGACGGGCCGGCATCGGCTGGCATCTGGCGGTCTGCGCCGGCCTCGCGCTGCTGACCTCGGCGCCCTGGTTCCTGGCGACGCTGATGCCGGATGCGCTCACCGGGTTGGTTCCGCTGTGCATCTTCCTGCTGGCCTTCGGCGCGCTCACCACCGGGCAGGCGCTGTGGGTGGGTGGGCTGACAGTGCTCGCGGTCGCCTCCCATCTCTCGCACCTGCCGGTGGCACTGGCGCTGATTGCGCTGGTCCTGCTGCTGGCCTGGCGGCTGGCGCCGGTGCTGCGCGCCGGGCTGCCCGTGGCGCTGGCGGTGCTGCTGCTGTGCCTGGCCAATCTGCTGGCCTTCGACCGCTTCACCCCCTCCCCGCACGGCGCCGCCTTCCTGCTGGCGCGGCTGCAGGATGATGGGCCGGCGGTGGCGCTGCTGCGGGACCGCTGCCCGCATTTCCCCCCCGGGGCCGGCTGGCACCTCTGTGCCTTCGCCGACCAGCTGCCGATGGACAGCGATGCCTTCCTCTGGGACGAGACCAGCCCGTTGAACCGGGAGGCGGATGGCACGCTGCGCCGGATGGGCGCGATGCGCGGCGCGGCCGAGGCGCGGGTGATCATCGGCGAGACGATCGCCGCCTACCCGCTGCGCGTCGCCATCGCCGGCATCGGCAACGCGCTGGCGCAATCCGCGAAGTTCCTGGTCGGCGATACGCTGGTGCCGGACCATCTGGCCCTGTCCGCGCGCCGGGCCATCGCGGAGTTCTTCCCTGCGGAGGAGCTGGCGCAGTTCGATGCCGGCGCGCAGATGCAGGGCGAACTGCCCCGGCGGGCCGAGCCCTGGCTTCTGTCGCATGTGCCGGTGGTGCTGCTGGCGCTGCTGGCGGCGCCGTGGATGGCGTGGCGCGCCGCCAAGGCACGCGATGGGCCCAGGCTGGCGCTGCTGTCGCTCGCCCTGTGTGCGCTGCTGGTCAACGCGGCGGCGGCCGGCGCGCTGTCCAAGCCGCACCACCGCTACCAGGCGCGCATCGTCTGGCTGCTGCCCCTGGCGGTTGCCCTGGCGGCGCTGCCGCGGCGGCCCGAAGTGGTGCGGCCCCGATGAAGCATCAGTAGAAGAAGCGTTCCTCCACGACCTTGCCATCGGCCACGGTATAGAGGCCGATCTCGGCCATCTGGATGCGCTGGCCGGTCTGCTTCGCGGTCACGTCCATCGCGAAGCGCAGGGCGAACTGGTCGCCATGGATGAAGGGGCCCTCGGTCTCGACCGAATGGACCTCGTGGTTGTCGTACCACCAGTCGCCCTTGGCCTTGACCGCCGCCTTGCCACGCACCTCCGCCATCGGCCCGTCCATCGCCTCCCGGCTCACCACATCCTCGGCCCAGAACCGGGCCCCGGCGGCTTCGTGATCGCCGGATTTGCAGAGCTCGGCGAAGGCCTTGGCGACCTCGGCGATGGTCATGGCACGTATCCCTTTTGTTCCCGGCCGGAGGCTAGGACAGGATCGGGCCCGATCGCAAGCGCCTTATCGCGCGCAGGCGCCGACCAGCGCCGCGAGGTCCGGCCAGTGCATCCGCCGCTCGGACACCGGCTGCCCGAAGGCCTCCCGCATCACCGGCGGGCCGAGTTGGCCGCCGAGGCGGCGGTAGAAGCGAATCGCGCCCTCATTGGCGGTGAAAACCCAAAGCTCCGCGCTCCGCGCGCCCTGCTGGCGCAGCCGGTGCGCCAGGGTGCCGAGGAGCTGGCGGCCGATGCCGCCGCCGCGCATTTCCGGCCGCACATGCAGGCTGCCCACCTGGCAGGACGTGCCCTCCAGCGTCGCGGCGGCGAAGCCGTTCACCTGGTGGCCCGTCACCGCCATCACCACCTGGCCCGGCCGCCGTCGGCCGCGCAGCAGGTCCTGCCAATGCGCGGCCAGCGCATCCTCCAGCTCGTTCTCGAGGAAGTCGCGGTCGAGCATGCCGACATAGGCACTGCGGCAGGACATGGCGTGCAGCGCGCAGATGCCGCCGGCATCGGCGGCGCGGGCGGATCGCAGCGAGAGCGGCATCAGGCCGCCCGTACCGCGACATCCTCGGGCGGCATGCGCACCAGCGCCTCGTAGTCGCGCAGCAGCGTCTCCGTGATCCCGGCCGGGGTGAAGTGCAGGTCGCCCACCTGGCGCACCGGCGTCACCTCGGCGGCGGTCCCGACGAGGAACACCTCGCTCGCCTTGGCGAGGTCGGCCTGCGGGATGGTGCGCTCCACCACCTTGATCTGCCGGGTGCGGGCCAGCGCCATCACGGTGCGGCGGGTGATGCCGTCCAGGAAGTTCACCGGCGTCGGGGTATGCAATTCGCCGTCGATCACCAGGAAGACGTTGGCGCCGGTCGCCTCGCTGATGTCGCCCTTCCAGTCGAGCATCAGCGCGTCGTCGAAGCCTTCCGCCTCCGCATGGTGCTTCGACAGCGTGCCGATCATGTACAGGCCCGCGGCCTTGGAGGCGGTGGGCGCCGTTTCGGGATGCGGCCGCTTCCACTTCGCCCAGGCCAGGCGCACGCCCTTCATGCGGTCGGCGCCGAACAGGTTCGGCCAGGCCCAGGTGGCGATGGCCAGGTGGATCTTCGTCTGCTGCGCGGAGACGGACAACTGCTCGGCGCCGCGCCAGGCGAGCGGGCGGACATAGGCATCGGTCAGGCCGTTGCGGGCCAGGGTCTCGCGGCAGGCGGCGTCGATCTCCTCCGCCGTCCAGGGGATCTCGAAGCCTAGGATGCGGCCTGATTCGATCAGGCGCTCGGTATGGGCGCGCAGCTTGAAGATGTGGCCGGCATAGGCGCGCTCGCCCTCGAAGACGCCGGAGGCATAGTGCAGGCCGTGGCTCAGCACATGCAGTTGGGCGTCGCGCCAGGGCACGAAGGCGCCATCCATCCAGATCCAGCCATCACGATCGTCGAAGGGGACGAGAGCCATGTTGTTTTTCCTCCCGGCACTGGGTCGCCGCTGGTTCGCTACTCGTTTCCGCGCCGGTGCCCTATATCGGCAGGGGGCGCCGTGCGCGACAGGGACAAGGTTGCGATGGTCGGGAAGAAATGTCAATGAAGCTGACCCATATGGGCGAGCTGCCTCGACCCATCGAAGGACGGAGCCGGCATGCCCCTGAAGCCTGACCTGGCGACGCGCCCGCAGGCGGAGGATCGCGGCAGCCCGGCCGCCGGCCGCAACCTGCTGTTCCTGCGGGAGGAGGAACTGCGGCTCGCGCAGGACCTGCTGTTCTTCGGCTACCGCGACTTCACCGCCGGCGCCGATGCCATCCTGGCCGGGCTGGACATGGGCCGCGCGCATCACCGCGTGCTGCATTTCGTCGGCCGCCGGCCGGGCATCACGGTGGGCGACCTGCTCGGGATCCTCGGCATCACCAAGCAATCCCTCGGCCGCGTGCTGACCCCGCTGGTCGAGGACGGCTTCGTTACGCAGAGCCCCGGCCGCAGCGACCGTCGCCAGCGCCTGCTGACCCTGACGGAGAAGGGTGCCGCGCTGGAGCGCAGCCTGTTCGAACGGCAGCGCGACACCGTGATGCGCGCCTACCGGGAGGCCGGCCCGCAGGCCGTCGAGGGATTCCGGCGCGTGATGCGCGGGCTGATGGGGCCGGAGGCGCGGGCGGCGCTGGATCGGCTGGAGGCGGGCTCGCCGGAGCCGCCCCGATGACGCTGAGCGCCGATGCGCCGCATCTGCTGGTGGTCGATGACGATGCCCGGCTGCGCGCGCTGCTGCAGCGCTTCCTGGCCGAGCAGGGTTTCCGGATCACCGCCGCCGCCGATGCCGCCGCGGCCCGGCACGCGCTGGCCTCCGTCAGCTTCGACCTGATGGTGCTGGACGTGATGATGCCGGGCGAGAGCGGCCTGGAGCTGACCGAGAGCCTGCGGCGGGAGGGTCTGGACGTGCCGATCCTGATGCTGACCGCGCGTGGCGCGCCGGATGACCGCGTCACCGGATTCGAGCACGGCGTGGACGATTACCTCGCGAAGCCCTTCGACCCGCGCGAATTGGCGCTCCGCATCCGCACCATCCTGCGCCGCGCCGCGCCGCCGCCGGTGCTGGAGCCCGCCACCGGCCCGGTGCAGCTCGGCATCCGCTGGTTCGACCCGCAGCGGGCCGAGCTGCGCGGGCCGGAGGGGGTGGTGCGACTGACCGGCGGCGAGCAGGCCCTGCTGATGGCCCTGGCGCAGCGGCCGAACGAGGTGCTGAGCCGCGAGGATATCGGCGTCGCCCTTGGCACGCCGGAGGCCGGGGAACGCGCCATCGACGTGCAGGTCACACGGCTGCGCCGCAAGGTGGAGCCGGACCCGCGGGAGCCGCGCTTCGTGCAGACGGTGCGCCACCGCGGCTACGTGCTGAGGCCCGGGCCATGATCCAGCCCAGGGCCTACCGCCCATGATCGGGCATTTCGCGCACCACTTTCGGGCACTGGTCCCACGCGGCCTGCTCGGGCGGTCGCTGCTGATCATCCTGCTGCCGCTGCTGATCCTGCAGGGGATCGCGCTGCAATTGTTCTATGGCGGCCATCTGGACGTGATCTCGCGCCGCCTCGCCGGCGGCGTCGCCGGCGAGATCGGCATGGTGATCGAGGTGATGCAGCGCATGCCGGACCCGGCGGACCGCGCCTGGCTGTTCCGCGAAAGCGCCTGGCGGCTGGACCTGGCGCTGGCCTTCGAGGCGGGCGCCAACCTGGGCGAGACGCCGGACCGCGCCGCCTCCCTGCCCCTGCTGCCGCTGGAGGGTGACCTGGCGCATGCGATGGGGGAACGGGTGCGGCGGCCGTTCGACGCGGATTGGCAATCCGACCGCCGCAGCGTGATCATCCGCGTGCAGCTGCCGGATGGCGTCCTGCATGTGGAGGCACCGCGCAAGCGGCTGTTCACCGGCACGCTGTATCTGTTCTTCATCTGGCTGGTGGGGTCGTCCCTGCTGCTGTTCGGCGTGGCGGCGCTGTTCATGAAGAACCAGGTGCGCGCCATCCGCCGCCTGGCGGGCGCGGCGGAGGCCTTCGGCCTGGGCCGCGACATCGGGCTGATGAAGCCGGAAGGCGCCGCCGAGGTGCGCCAGGCGGCCAGCGCCTTCAACCGGATGCAGGACCGCATCCGCCGCTTCGTCGGCCAGCGCACGGACATGCTGGCGGGTATCAGCCACGATTTGCGCACGCCGCTGACCCGGATGCGCCTCGCGCTCGCCATGCTGCCGCGGGCACCGGAGGCGGAGGAGGACATCGCGGCGCTGGTCGAGGATGTCGAGGAGATGGAGCGCATGGTCGCCTCCTACCTCGCCTTCGCCCGCGGCGAGGCGCAGGAGCAGACCCAGCCGACCGACCTCAGCGGCATCGTGCGGGACGTGGCGCAGCGGGCGCGGAGGGATGGCGCGGAAGTGGCGGTGGAGGCGCCGGAGGCGCTGATGCTGCCGCTGCGGCCGGACGCGCTGCGGCGCTGCCTGGCGAACCTGCTGGACAATGCCCGCAAGCATGCGCGGCGGATCGCCGTGGCCGTCGTCGAGATTCCGCGCGGCGAGACCGCGGGGGCCTGGGCGCAGGTGACGGTGGATGATGACGGGCCGGGAATCCCCTCCGCGCAGCGGGAGGAGGCCTTCCGGCCCTTCGCCACGCTGACGGCCGGCGGCACCGGCCTGGGGCTTGCCATCGCCCGGGACATTGCCCGGGCGCATGGCGGCGACATCGTGCTGGAGGAGAGCCCGCTCGGGGGGTTGCGGGCCCGGGTCCGGCTACCGGTTTAGGGACGCGCCGGCCGGTTCAGCCCTGCTGCTTGGCGACCAGGGTCTTCACCTCGTCCATGGCTTCCGTGAAGCGCTTGTTCAGCACCGACAGGGCCTCGGAGTTGGAGTTCTGGATGAGGTCGGCGACCTCCTTCATGTTGGCGACGGCGCGCTCATAGGCGGACTTCAGCAGCTCGGCCTGCTTGGCGGCACGGGCCTGCGGGCTTTCCGTGCCGGACATCATGCGGATGGCGTCGCTCATCTCCGTCATCGAGGCCTGCAGGATCTCCATGTGCCGGCGGCCGACGGCCTGCGCGCCTTCCAGCGCCACGCGGTTGGCGTTGGACAGGGCTTCGAGGTTGCGGCGCTGCGCATCGGCCAGGCCGCTCATGTCCGGCATCGCGGGCATGCGGAACTCGGACAGCATGCGCATCATTTCGTCGGGCTTCATGCCAAAACGGTCGGACATCTTCGGGTGTTCCTTTGGAGGCTGCTTGGGGTTGGCGTCGCGACCCTATAGCGAAGTGGTGATGTCCACAGAAGTGGTTTCATGCTGCACCGCACCATTTTTTCGTGATGGGTGCCGTCAGTCCTCCGAGACAGGCACCGCCCGGTCGCCGGGGTCGAGCCGCAGGCTGCGCGCCGTCTGCTCCGCCCGGTCGAGCGCCCGGTCCAGGGCCGCCATGGTGGAACCCAGATCCGCCGTCTCGTCCTTCTCCCAGGCCCGCACCGTCATGATCCAGACACCCACGAGGCCGGCCGCCCGCAGCTTGCCCTGCAAGCCGGAGGATTCGAGTTCCGCCGCATCCAGCATGCGCTCCATGCTGCGCTGGAGGATGGGCGCCAGGGCCCCGGCGAGGACCGGGTCGCGCCACATGTCGGAGGCGAGCCGCAGCATGCCGGCGCGGTGCGGCAGCAGCGCGTCGATGCCGCGCATCAGCACGTCGAACACCCGGTCCCGCGGCGTGCCGCCCTGGCCGGGCACCGTGCCGGCAGCCACCTGGTCGGCGACGCTGTCGGCGTGCAGGCGCAACAGGTCGAGGCGGGAGGGGAAGCGGCGCACCAGCTCCCCGGCCGGGATGCCGGCGGCGGCGGAAAGCCGGCCGACGGTGACGCCGCGCCAGCCATGCTGCGCGATCACGTTGAACAGCGCGTCGAGCAGCGGGGAATCGGTATTGTCCATGACCATTAGCTTGGGGTCGGACCCGCCCGTCGCCAATGGGGCGCTCATCCCGCCAACTCGCGGGAGCGCGCCGTGGCGGCGGCGATGGCGCGGGAGACGTGGTCGGGCCAGGCGGCCTGGTCCATCAGCACGGCCAGCGCGCGTTCGGTGGTACCCTTGGGGCTGGTGACGTTCTTCCGAAGCTGCGCCGAGTCCTCGGCGCTGGCGGCCAGCAGGGCGCCGGAGCCGGCGACGGTGGCGCGTGCCATGCGGCGGGCGAGCTCGGGCGGGATGCCCTGTTCCACCGCCGCAGCCTCCAGCAGTTCGGCCAGCAGGAAGACATAGGCGGGGCCACCGCCGGAGACGGCGGTGACCGGGTCCAGCAGCCCTTCCTCCTCGACCCAGGCGACCTCCCCGGTCGCGGCCAGCAGCGTATCGGCCAGGTCGCGCTGCGCGGCGGAGACGCCGGGGCCGGCGAAGGCGACGGTGAAGCCTTGCCGTACGGCGGCCGGCGTATTGGGCATGGCGCGGACCACCGCGCTGCCGGCGCCGAGCAGGCCCTGCATGAAGGCCACCGTCTTGCCGGCCATGATGGAGACGAACACGCCACTGCCGGCGAAGCGCGCAGTGGCGGGCAGGCTGGCCGGCGCCTCCTGCGGCTTGGTGGCGAGGATAATGGCGGCGGGCGCGAAGCCGGCGGGGATTTCGGCCGGGTCGCGCAGCAGGGTGGCGCCCGGGATCGGCGCGGCGGCGAAGGGGTCCACCACGAGGGTCTCGCCGAGGCCGCGTTCGCGCCAGCCGGCCAGCATGGCGCCGCCCATCTTGCCGCAGCCGATGAGAAGCAGGGGGGGAAGCGTGTCGGTCATGCCGGCGAGACTTGCCGCCATGGCGCGGCTTGGCAAGCGTGGCTCAGGCTTCGCCGACGCAGTCCAGCATCGCCGCCTGCAACGCCTCGGCCGGCGGCTTGCCGCCCCACAGCACGAACTGGAAGGCGGGGAAGAAGCGCTCGCATTCGGTGATGGCGATATCCACCATGTCCTCGAGGCTTTCGGCCGAGGCGCCAGGCGCCCCGCGCAGCAGCACGGCATGGCGGAACACCGGCACGCCATCGTCGCTGTCCAGGCCGAAATGGCCGATCCACAGCTTCTCGTTGGCCAGGGCCAGCAGTTCGAAAAGCCGGTCCCGCTTCCCGGGCGGCACCTTCAGGTCGAAGGTGCAGGAGAAGTGCATGGCGCTGATTTCGTGCGACCAGGAGAAGTACAGGCCGTAGTCGCACCACTTGCCAGGCGCCTCGGCCGCCATCTCGCTGTCCGAGCGGCGGTCGAAGGCCCATTCGTTGGCCGTCACGATCTGTTCCAGCACGTCGAGGGGGTTCGCGGACCGGTCGCGTTCCTCGTATCCGACATATGCGGACATCGCGGCACCTCCTTCGCCCGTTCGGGGGCTCCAACCCCCCTGGGTTGGGGAGGGGCCGGCCGAATCGCCACAAGGGCTAGACTACGCAGGTGCAAAACGCGGCCGCAAGCATCGCTTCTGTAACGCAGGTCAACGGCTTGGCGAGTGACCCGGCAACAGCGTCTTCAGCCGGCGTCGGCGGAAAGGCCCGGATCGGCCTCGGGTGCCGGCTTCGGCTCGGCCAGCTTCGCTTCCAGCGCGGCGACGCGGATCTCCAGCGCCTCCGCCTGTTCGCGGGCACGGCGGGCGACCTCGAGCGCGGCATCCAGGTCCTCGCGCCGCACCAGGTCCAGGCGCTGGACCATGGCCTCCACCTGGGCACGGCCCATCGCCTCGGCCTCGGCGCGGGCGCCGGCCAGGACGGAGAAGGCGCCGCCGGCCATGCCGGCCAGGTCGTCGAAGATCGACTTGCGGCCGCCGGGACCGCCGCCCATGCCCGACCCGCCCATACCCGACCCGCTGGTGCCGGCCCCGCTGGTGCCGCCCGGGTTGCTGCCGCCGGTGCCGGTTTCGCTGCTCATCAAGACCTCCTGCCACATAAACTCTAACCCTGGCCGCACGCCGGCCCGCGCCTTGTCCGGCTGCGGGGCCGCGGCCTATACCCCGCCCGCGGCTGGATGGGCACCGCTTGGGGATCAACCGACGATGTATGTCGTAACTGGGGGCGCCGGTTTCATCGGGTCGAACCTGGTTGCCGCACTCTGTGACCGCGGGGCCGAGGTCCTGGTGGTGGACCGGCTGCGGGACGGGCCGAAATGGCGGAACCTGGCGAAGCACGGCATCGCCGGCATCCTGCCGCCGGAGGGCTTGCCGGATTTCTGGGCCGGCAACCCGCGGGTCGAGGCGGTGCTGCACATGGGCGCGATCAGCGCCACCACCGCCACGGATGCCGACCTGGTGGCCGCCACCAACCTGTCCCTGCCGCTGGAGCTGTGGGGGGAATGCGCGCGCCGCGGCGTGCCCTTCCTCTACGCCTCCTCGGCCGCGACCTATGGCGATGGCGCGCTCGGCTTCGCGGATGACGCGGACCCGGCGGCGCTGGCCGCGCTGCGGCCGCTGAACCTGTATGGCTGGTCCAAGCTGGCCTTTGACCGGCGGGTGGCGGACATGCTGGCGCGGGGCCATCCGGCGCCGCCGCAATGGGCCGGGCTGCGCTTCTTCAACGTCTATGGCCCGAACGAGTCCCACAAGGGCCGCATGGCCAGCGTGGTGTTCCACAAATTCCACGAGGCGGCGCGGGGCGAACCGGCCCGGCTGTTCCGCTCCGACCGCCCTGGCGTGGCCGATGGCGCGCAGATGCGCGACTTCGTACATGTCGACGACTGCGTGGCCGCCATGCTGTGGCTGCTGGACAACCCCGGCGTCAGCGGGCTGTTCAACATCGGCTCCGGCCAGGCGCGCAGCTTCCTGGACCTGGTGCGGGCGATGTTCGCCGGGCTCGGCCAGAACGACCGCATCGCATTCATCGACATGCCGCCGGACCTGCGGGGCAAGTACCAGTACTTCACCGAGGCGCCGATGCGGAAGTTGCGGGACGCGGGCTATGCGCGGCCCGCGACGACGCTGGAAGATGGCGTCGGCCGCTACGTGCGGGACTTCCTGTTGAACCCTGACCCGCATCGGTGACCCGGCAAGATGTTCGTGATCGCCTTCCCCGTCATCGACCCGGTGCTGATCGAGATCGGCCCCTTCGCGCTGCGCTGGTACGCGCTGGCCTATATCGGCGGCATCGTGCTCGGCTGGATGCTGGCGCGACGGCTGGTCGCGCTGGCGCCGGTGGCGGCCAGCCGGGAGCAGGTCGATGACTTCGTCACCTGGGCGACGCTCGGCATCATCCTGGGCGGGCGGCTGGGCTACGTGCTGTTCTACCGGCCGGACTACTACGTCACGGCGCCGTGGGAGGCGCTGTATGTCTGGCAGGGCGGCATGTCCTTCCATGGCGGCATGCTTGGCGTGGTGGTGGCGGCGCTGTGGTTCTGCCGGCGCCAGAGCCTTGCGGCGCTGCGCTTCGGCGACCGCGTCGCGCCGGTGGTGCCGATCGGGCTCGGGCTGGGGCGCATCGCCAACTTCGTGAATGGCGAGTTGTGGGGGCGGGTCACCGACGTGCCCTGGGCCATGGTGTTCCCGACCGGCGGCCCGGACCCGCGGCATCCGAGCCAGTTGTACCAGGCGGCGATGGAGGGCGTGCTGCTGTTCGTCCTGCTCAACATCCTGGTGCGCATCCCGGGGCTGCGGGCGCGGGAGGGATTCGTCACCGGCGCCTTCCTGGCCGGCTACGGCCTGGCGCGGCTGGTGGGCGAGTTCTTCCGGCAGCCGGACGCGCATCTCGGCTTCCTGTTCGCCGGTGCCACCATGGGGCAGTTGCTGTCGGTGCCGATGATCCTGGTGGGTGGTTGGCTGATGGTCCGGGCGCGCCGCGCGGCGTGATGGCACGATGATGGCCCCATGACGGAACGTCTGGACCATTTCATGGGCCGCGCCGTCGCGGCCTACTACGCGCGGGCGGCGACGCCCTTCGGCCGGGCCGGGGATTTCACCACGGCGCCGGAAATCTCCCAGGCCTTCGGCGAGGTGCTCGGCCTGTGGGCCGCCATCGTCTGGGACCAGATGGGCCGGCCGGACCCCGTGCTGCTGGTGGAATGCGGCCCGGGGCGCGGCACCCTGATGGCGGATGCGCTGCGCGCGGTGGGCGAGGTGGCGGCACCCTTCCGGCAGGCGGCGCGGGTGCATCTGGTGGAAACATCGCCAAGCCTGCGGGCCGCGCAACAGCGGATGCTCGGCGATTCGGTGGCCGGGTGGCACGACGACCTCTCCACCGTGCCGGCTGGACCCATGCTGCTGCTCGCCAACGAATTCCTGGATGCCCTGCCGATCCGGCAGTTCATCCGGCGCGGCGAAGTTTGGCTCGAGCGGCATGTCGCGGACGGTGCCTTTGTCGAACGGGCGGCGGACTCCCCTCCCCCGTTGCCGCCCACCGCACCCGAAGGCGCGGTGCAGGAGGTGGGGGAAGCCGCCCAGGGCTGGGCCGCTTCCCTGGCGCGGCGGATCGCGGCGCAGGGTGGCGCGGCGCTGATGCTGGACTACGGCCCCGCCGCCTCGGCCTTCGGCGAAAGCCTGCAGGCGGTGCGCGGGCAGGCGACGGGGCTCGATCCGCTGGCCGATCTGGGCAGCGCGGACCTGACCGCGCATGTCGATTTCGCAGCCCTGGCGCGTGTGGCGGTGAACCAGGGCGCGGCGGTGGGCGGACCGCTGCCGCAGGGGCTGTTCCTGCAACGCCTGGGCCTGATGAGCCGCGCCGCCGCCCTCGCCCAGGCGCGCCCCCGGCTCGCCGGCGAGATCCTGTCCGGCGTCGAGCGCCTGGTGGCGGCGGAGGGCATGGGCCGGCTGTTCAAGGCGCTGGCCGTCTGCGACCCTGCCCTGCCCACCCTGCCTGGATTCGAACCCGCATGACCCCCGGTTTTCTGACGGCGGGCCTGGCCGTGCCGCATGGCTTCTTCACCCGCGAGGGTGGCGTCTCCACCGGCCCCTATGCCGCGCTGAACTGTTCGCTGACGGGCCAGGACGCCCCGGATGCGGTGCGCCGCAACCGCGCTGCCTGCGCCGGGGCGCTGGGCGTCGCGCCGGATGCGCTGCTGGGGCTGGTGCAGGTGCATGGCGTGGCGGTGGCGGATGCCCGCACGCCCTGGCCCGAGGCGGCGCGCCCGGCCGCGGATGCGCTGGTGACGGACCGGCCGGGCCAGGCAATCGGCGTGCTGACGGCGGATTGCGCGCCGGTGTTGTTCGCGGATGCACGGGCCGGCGTGGTCGGTGCCGCCCATGCCGGCTGGCGCGGTGCGGTCGCGGGCGTGCTGGAGGCGACGCTGGACGCGATGGAACGGCTCGGCGCGCGGCGGGCGGACATCTCCGCCGTCGTCGGCCCCTGCATCGGGCAGGCCAGCTACGAGGTCGGGCCGGATTTGCGGGACGCGGTGCTGGCGCAGCGCGACGCCGATGCGCGCTTCTTCGCGGCGGGCCAGCGGGAGGATCGCTGGCAGTTCGACCTGGCCGGCTACTGCCTGGCCCGGCTGGAGGCGGCCGGCGCCGGCCGGGCCGCGGCCCTGTGGCAGGACACGCTGGTGGAGGACCAGCGATTCTTCAGCCACCGGCGGCGGACGCTGGCGGCCAGGGGGGGTGCCGCCGGGCCGATCGGGCACCAGCTTTCCGCCATCGCTATCCCCGGATGAGCCAATGCCCTACGTCGTCATGTTCATGGTCCTGATGGTGTTCACCCTGCTGGCTTCCTGTGTCCTTATCTGACCCGTCCCGCCGCCTTCTGCTGCGGCTGGGCGCCCTGGCGCCCCTGGCTCTGGCCGGCTGTACCGCCCTGCCGCAGCCTTTCCGGGGGCGGCCCGGCGAGCTTGCGCGGCGGTTGCGCCAGCCGCCGGGCTACCGCATCGCGGTCCCTTCCTCCTCCATGCTGCTGTTGACGGATGAGGACAGCGCCAGCCTGTCGCGCGCCTTCGCCCAGGCGCTGGTGGCCAGCGAGGTGCCGGCCGTCGCCGGGCCTGGCCTGCCGCTCGACTGGCAGTTGGTGGCGGCGGCGGAACGCCAGGCGGACCAGGTGGTGCCGCGCTATGCGCTGCGCGATGCCGATGGGCAGGCGCTCGGCATGCTGATCGGCCAGCCGGTACCGGCGCGGGAATGGGTGGAGGGCGGCGCCCCGCTGCATGCGCGCCTGGCGGCGGAAACCGTGCCGCGGCTGGCGACGCTGGTGGGCCGGATCGACGCGCAGCGCCGCACCGGGGACGAACGCGCGGTGGGCGCCGGCCCGCCGGTGCTGCGCCTGCTGCCGGTGCGCGGTGCGCCCGGCGATGGCAACCGCAGCCTGACGGCGCGCATGCGCGAAAGGCTCGCCACCCTGGGCTTCCAGGTGCAGGAGGAAGCCCAGGGCGCGCAGTTCGCGGTGCAGGGCGAGGTTTCGGTGGTGCCATCCCGGCCGGGGCAACAACGCGTCGAGATCGTCTGGATCGTCTCCCGCCGCGACGGGGAGGATCTGGGCCGCGTGCTGCAATTGAACGAGGTGCCGACCGGGACGCTGCGGGGCCTCTGGGGCGATGTCGCCTATGTGGTGGCGCAGGAGGCCTCCGGAGGCGTTCGCGATGTCGTATTCAATGCGGGCGGATTTCCTGCGCCGGCCGAGGCGGCACGGCCGCCGGCCTGACATGGCTGCCCATCATCGGCGCGTGATGGACACCATACCGTCACGTTGCTACCAAGCCGCCCGTCGGCGCGGGTTTCCTCCGCGGCGGCGCCCGCCGGCTTCCTGCTCCTCCCCCCGGGGTTCCGCTGCCCATGAAGATCATCGCCTGCAACAGCAACCGCCCGCTGGCCGAGGCGGTGGCCGCGGCGCTCGGCATCGCGTTGACCCAGGCCTCCGTGCGCCGCTTCGCCGACATGGAGATCTTCTGCGAGATCCATGAGAACGTCCGCGGCCAGGATGTCTTCGTGGTGCAGTCCACGAGCTACCCGGCCAATGACAACCTGATGGAGCTGCTGATCATGCTGGACGCGCTGCGGCGCGCCAGCGCACGACGCATCACGGCGGTGATCCCGTATTTCGGCTATGCGCGGCAGGACCGGAAATCCGGCAGCCGCACGCCGATCTCGGCCAAGCTGGTCGCCAACCTGATCGTCGAGGCCGGCGCGCACCGCGTGTTGACGATGGATCTCCACGCCGGGCAGATCCAGGGCTTCTTCGACGTGCCGGTGGACAACCTGTTCGCCGCGCCGCTCTTCGCCCGCGACATCCAGCAGCGCTTCGCAGGCCGCGACCTGATGGTGGTGTCGCCGGATGTCGGCGGCGTGGTGCGCGCGCGGGCGATCGCGGCGCGGCTGAACACCGACCTCGCCATCATCGACAAGCGACGGCCGCGCGCCGGCGTGTCCGAGGTGATGAACGTGATCGGCGAGGTCGAAGGGCGCGACTGCATCCTGGTGGACGACATCGTCGACTCCGGCGGCACGCTGGTGAATGCGGCCGAGGCGCTGCTGAAGAACGGCGCGAAATCCGCCAGCGTCTATGTCACCCATGGCGTGTTCTCCGGCGGCGCGGTGGCCCGTGTCGGTGCCGCCAAGATCGAGCACATGGTGGTGACCGACAGCATCCTGGCGACGGAAGCCGTGCGCGTTTCCCACAACATCAAGCAACTGACGATCGCGCAGTTGCTGGCGGAGGCGATGAAGCGGATCAGCGAGGAATCCTCGGTAAGCTCGCTCTTCAACTGACACAACACACGGCTTCACGTTTCCCGGCGGGCGCGAATTCGCCGGGTTTTGGACACCTTTTCCGGTTCATCTGTCGCCCTGTTCAGGAGGACAGCCAGATGGATCGTCGTGGTTTTCTGTTCGCCGGTTTCGCGGCCTCCATCGGCGCGGCACTGGTGCCGGCGGCCGCATCCGCCAGTGGCGTCGGCGCCGCCGTTGCTCGCCTGCCCCAGGCCTCGGCGCAGAGTGCGGATGACCCGGCGGAGGATGACCTGCTGGTGCCGGCGCAGTGGGGTCCGCCGCCCGGCCGTGGTCGCGGTCGCCGCCGTCGGCGCTGCCGCCTGGTCCAGCGCCGCGTTGCCTATCGCGACCGCTTCGGCCGTACCCGCTATCGCATGGTGACCCGCGAAATCTGCAACTGAGGATGTGCCGCCCCTTCGAGGGGGCCGGCCTCAGGTCACGGGCTTCTGGTCGGACTGCAGGATGCGTTGCAGCGCGTCCGTCAGGTCCTGGCGCTGGAACGGCTTGTGCAGGACAAGCGTGCCGGCCGGAAGGTGGTCGGTGTAGCGCAGGTCGGCGAAGCCGGTGATGAGCAACGCCCGCATGCCGGGCAGCAGCAGGCGCGCCTCCGCGATCAGGTCGGCGCCGTTCAGGCCGGCCATGGCGTAGTCGGTGATCAGCACGTCGAAGGCAGCGCCTTGGTTCAGCAGGGCCAGGGCGCGGTCGCCGCTTTCGGCCCGCATCACCTCGAAGCCCGCGCGTTCCAGGAAGCTGCCGGTGGTCAGCAGCACATCGGCCGAATCATCCACCAGCAGGACACGGCCGTGGATCCGCTGCGCCAGCGCCTCCGCCGGCCTGGGTGGAGGCGCCGCGGCAACGATCGGCAGCCACAACTCCGCTGTCGTGCCCTGGCCGAGCAGGCTGTGCAGGTGCAGGCGGCCGCCGGATTGCTCGGCGAAGCCCTGCACCATGGACAGGCCGAGGCCGGTGCCGTCCAGGCCCTTGGTGGTGAAGAAGGGATCGACGGCCTGCGCCAGCGTCGCGGCATCCATGCCGGTACCGGTATCGGCAACGGTGACACAGGCCCAGCCCTGCCCGCCGGCGGATCGGCGCTGCGCCTCGATCGCCAGGGTGCCGCCATGCGGCATGGCGTGGGCGGCGTTGATCGCCAGGTTCAGCAGCGCCGTCTGCAACTGGCCCGGATCCGCCAGGGTACAGGGCGCCTTCGCAGTCCTGACCGTCACGGTGATATGCGGGCCGAGGGTGCGGACCAGCAGCTTCTGCATGTCGGCCAGGAAGGGCTCCAGCGCGATGTGCCGCGGCCGCAGGATCTGCTTGCGCGCATAGGACAGCATGTGGTGGGTCAGCGAGGAGCCCCGCTCCGCCGCATCCAGCGCCACGCCGGCATATTCATGGCCGCGGCTTCCGGCCGGCTGTTCGTCCAGCACCATTTCCAGCGCGCCGACCACGCTCTGCAGGATGTTGTTGAAGTCATGCGCGACGCCGGCGGCGAGGCGCCCGATCGCCTCCATCTTCTGCGACTGGCGCAGCTTCTCCTCGCTGGTGCGCAGCGCCGCCTCGGCGTGCTTGCGGGCCGTGATGTCGACCAGCACGCAGGACAGGTTCGCATCGGCGCCGCGATGTTCCAGCCGGGCGGTGACCAGGGCGTCGATGACGCGGCCATCGGCGTGCAGGAATTGCTGTTCCGATTCGCAGGCCTCGCCCGCCTCAAGCAGGGCGCGCTGCGGCAGGGTCCAGGGCGGGACGCAGGGCGGCTGGAGGTCGGCCAGCGGGCGCCCCACCACCTCCGCATGCGCATAGCCCAGCAGCGCCAGCCAGGAGTTGGAGACATCCGTCAGCGTGCCGTCGAAGGTCTGGGTGAACAGCGGCACCGGGGAATGTTCGAAGCTGGCGCGGCGCCGCGATTCGGCCAGGGCCTGGTCCGCGGCGCGCAGCCGTGCGGGCGATGGCAGGGCGAGCAGGTGCGGCAGCAGCCACCACAGCGCCACCGCGGTCGTGGCGGAAACCAGTGCGGCGGCGACCGTCACCCAGGCCTGGATGCCGTCCACCGGCACCCACAGCGACAGGACGTTCAACCAATGGCCGATGCCGCACAGCAGGATGAAGGTGGCGAACAGCCAGACCACCGGGCGATGGGCCAGGTCCGGCCGCTGCCGGGCGAAGACCGCCAGCGCAACGGGGATGGTCGCGCAGGACAGGCCGATGAAGAAATCGGCCAAGGCGAGAGTCCAGATCAGGCCAGGCTCCCAGATCAGGCGTCAGCCATGCGGGGTTGGGCCGGCAGTGTTGAACCGCCGGCGCGACAGGTCGGCCGCCAGGGACCGAGATCATCCGCGACGCCAGGGCGATGCCCCGGACCCGCCGCAGAAGGACGCCCCGACACCAGCAATCGTCCCAAGCCTGCACGCCCAGCCATGAACGCCCGCTTAACAGCAAAGCCGATTTGTCAGACCCGCCCGACGAATCCTTTCGCATAGGCCATTTCTGTCATGCCGCGACGCCCATTCCTGACAGCCCGCCTGACCAGCCGTGCCGGCTCCGTCAGGCCGGTGCGAACATCGGCACCGGGGCGCCCGGCGTGCCATCGGCCGCCTGGCTCGGCTTGAAGGCGAGGCGGACCTTCAGGCCGATGCGGAGTTCGGCGAAGTCGCAGTCGACGATGTTGGTGAAGATGCGCGGGCCTTCCTCCAGCTCGACATAGGCGCAGGCATAGGGCTGCGCCACGCGCATCACGGTGTAGCTGTAGATCGTGCCGCGACCCGTTGCCTGGACCAGATCGACGTTGGGCGACAGGGTGAAGGGCGAGGCGCCGCGCGGGTACCAGAAATGCCGGCCGGTGTCGCGGCACAGGCCGACCAGCAGCCGGCCTTCGGCGGCAGCGTCCCACACGGCCTTGGTGGAGGAGTCGATGACGGGGGCGGCGATGATGCGCTCGGACATCGGGGTCACTCCCGTTCCAGGATGAGGGTGGCGCTGCCGTGGCGGTGGCCCAGCAGGCCGCCGGTCCCATGCGCGAGCGCCAGGCTGCAATCAGCGACCTGCACCGCCGGGTGGGCCTCGCCGCGCAACTGGCGCACCGCCTCGATCACCTTGGTCATGCCGCCGCGATTGGCCGGGTGGTTGTTGCAGAGGCCGCCGCCATCGGTGTTGAAGGGCAGGCGGCCGACGCCCGAGATCAGGTTGCCGTCGCGCACGAACTTTCCTCCGTCTCCCTTGGCGCAGAACCCCAAATCTTCGAGCTGGATGAGGACCGTGATGGTGAAGCTGTCATAGATGCTGGCGTAGCGCATGTCGGCGGGCTTCAGGCCGGCTTCCCCGAAGGCGCGGGCGCCGGAGAAGCGGGCGCCGGAGAAGGTCAGGTCGGGATAGCCGCCGAACTGGCCTTTCACCGCCTCGCCCGTGCCGCGGATGGTGACCACCGGGCGCTTCAGGCTGCGGGCGATCTCGGGCCGCGCGACCACCAGGGCGCCGCCGCCATCGCTGATGACGCAGCAATCGAGGCGGTGCAGCGGGTCCGCCACCATCGGCGAGTTCACCACCTCCTCGACCGTCACGGGCTTCTTCAGCATGGCGTGCGGGTTGTGCTGGGCGTGCTGGCTGGCGGCGACCTTGATCCAGGCGAGATCCTCGCTGGTGGTGCCGAATTCATGCATGTGGCGCATGGCGCACAGCGCGTAGCTGCCGGCGACGGTGCGGCCCATCGGGATCTCGAAGGGGTCGTCCGGCACGCTGGCATTCTGGGCGCGGGCGGCGGTGCCGGTTGCCATGCCCTCGCTGCGCGGGCGTCCGGCCAGGGTGATCAGCGCCACGTTGCAGCGGCCGAGCGCGATGGCCGCCGCGGCATGGGCGACGTGGGCCAGGTAGGAGGACCCGCCGATGTCGGTCGAGTCGACATGGCTCAGCCGGTCCAGGCCCAGATAGTCGGCCATGGCCAGGGGGCCCATGCCCGGCGCGTCGCCGGCGCAGAAATAGCCGTCGACGTCGTCCTTCGTCAGGCCGGCATCCTGCAATGCGCCGTAGGCGACCTCGGCATGAAGCTGGGCCACCGACTTGTCTTCCGCCTTGCGGGTCGGATGCTCGAAGGCTCCAACGATGCAGGCGCGGCCGCGTAGGCTCATATCTGGATGTGTCCCGGCAGGTTCGGGGCGGAGGGTGCCGCCATGGGCGGCGCGCGTCCAGCATCCCCCTTCTGCACGGATGCGCTATGCTGGGCGGATCGAGGAGGCGTTCCATGGACATCACCCCGCAACAGAGCTTCGTGACGGCGGCGAATGCCGGCTACATGTCCGGCTTCGGCAACGGCTTCGAGACGGAGGCGCTTCCGGGTGCCCTGCCCGTCGGCCGCAATTCGCCGCAGCGCTGCGCCTATGGCCTGTATGCCGAGCAACTGTCCGGCAGCCCCTTCACGGCGCCGCGGGCCAGCAACGCGCGGTCCTGGCTGTATCGCATCCGCCCGACCGTCTCCCATATCGGCCGCTTCGCGCCGCGCGATCCCGGCCTATGGCGCAGCGCGCCCTGCGCGGAGGAAAGCGGCCTGCCGATCCAGCCGCTACGCTGGGACCCGCTGCCGATCCCCGATTCGGGCGAGACCTTCCTGATCGGCATGCGCACCATCACCACCTGCGGCGACGTCTCGGCTCAGACCGGCATGGCGGCCAGCATCGCGCTGGTGACGCGCAGCATGGTGGACGAGACCTTCTGGAATTCCGACGCCGAGATGATGGTGGTGCCGCAGCAGGGCCGCCTGCGGTTTCGGACCGAGTTCGGCGTGGTCGACGTGGCGCCCGGCGAGATCGCCGTGATGCCGCGCGGGGTGAAGTTCCGGGTCGAGCTGTTCGAGGAGGAGCCGGCCCGCGCCTATGTCTGCGAGAATTACGGCGGCGCCTTCACCCTGCCGGAACGCGGCCCGATCGGCGCCAACTGCCTGGCGAACCAGCGCGACTTCCTGTCCCCCATCGCCGCCTATGAGGATGTCGAGCGGCCGCAGCTTGTCGTGGTGAAGTGGGGCGGCCAGCTCTGGCAGGCGGAGATCGGGCATTCGCCGCTCGATGTGGTCGCCTGGCATGGCAACTACGCGCCGTACAAATACGACCTTTCCCGGTTCTCCCCGGTCGGGCCGCTGCTGTTCGACCATGCGGACCCGTCGATCTTCACCACGCTGACGGCACCTTCCGAGACGCCGGGCACGGCCAATATCGACTTCGTGCTGTTCCCGGAGCGCTGGATGGTGGCCGAGAACACCTTCCGGCCGCCCTGGTACCACATGAACCTGATGAGCGAGTTCATGGGGCTGATCCTGGGGCAGTACGACGCCAAGCCGCAGGGCTTCGTGCCCGGCGGGTTCAGCCTGCACAACTGCATGCTGCCGCACGGGCCGGATGCGGAAGCCTTCCAGAAGGCCAGCACCGTGGAGCTGGCGCCACACAAGCTGACCAATACCATGGCCTTCATGCTGGAGACCCGGTTGCCGCAGCGCGTCACCGCCTATGCCGCCGGCCTGCCGCAGCGGCAGCAGGATTACGAGGCCTGCTGGTCCGGCCTGGTGAAGACCTTCGATCCGACCAGGCGGGGCTGAGCGTGATCGACCGGACCCATGATGCGGGGCGGCGCAGCTTCGTCGCCTCGGCCACCGGGCATGCCGACTTCCCGATCCAGAACCTGCCGCTGGGCATCTTTTCGGCCGCCGGCGGGGCGCGTCGGGCCGGGGTCGCGATCGGCGACATGATCCTGGACCTGGCCGCGGCGCTGGAGGCCGGGCTGCTGAGCGGCGTGGCGGCGGAGGCGGTGGCGGCGACCGGGGACGGCACGCTGAACGGGCTGTTCGCGCTCGGCGCCGCGCCGCGACAGGCGCTGCGGGCGCAGGTTGCGGATCTGCTGGCGGAGGGTGCGGACGCCCAGGCCCCGCTGCTGCACAACTCGGGAAACTGCACGCTGCATCTGCCGGCGCGGATCGGCGACTACACGGATTTCTTTGCCGGCATCCAGCACGCCACGAATGTCGGCGCGCTGTTCCGGCCGGACAATCCGCTGCTGCCGAACTACAAGCACGTGCCGATCGGCTATCACGGCCGCGCCAGCTCCATCGTGCCCTCCGGCACCGCGCTGCGCCGGCCGAACGGGCAGCGCAAGCCGGCGGCGGAGGCGGAGCCGAGCTTCGGGCCGAGCCGGAACCTGGACTACGAGCTGGAGCTCGGCATCTGGATCGGCCCGGGCAATGCCCTGGGTGAGCCAATCCCGATTGGGCAGGCGGCCGGCCACATCGCCGGCTACGGGCTGCTGAACGACTGGTCGGCGCGCGACATCCAGGGCTGGGAGTACCAGCCGCTCGGGCCGTTCCTGGCGAAGAATTTCGGCTCGACCCTCAGCCCCTGGGTGATCACGCCGGAAGCGATGGCGCCCTTCCGGGTGGCACAGCCGGCGCGGCCGGAGGGTGATCCGAAGCCGATGGACTATCTGTGGGACGAGGCGGATCAGGCCGGCGGGGCGCTCGGTCTGGAACTGGAAGTCTGGCTGACCGTGCCGGGCGCGGAGCCGTTCCGCCTGTCGCAGGGCGATGCGCAGGGGCTGTACTGGACGCCGGCGCAGATGGTGGCGCACCACGCCTGCGGCGGCTGCAACCTGCAGCCGGGCGACCTGTTCGGCACCGGTACCATCTCCACCGCCACCGGCTACGGATCGCTGCTGGAGATCACGCAGGGCGGGCGGAAGCCGCTGGCGTTGCCATCCGGCGCCACGCGGCGTTTCCTGGAGGATGGCGACACCATCACGCTGCGGGCGCGGGCGCGGCGCGAGGGCTTCGCCGGCATCGGCTTCGGCGACTGCACCGGCACCATCCTGGCAATGACCTGAGAGGGGACTACCGCATGCCAGACCTGCCAAAACGGGTGGAGTTTCGCGAGGAAGGCCCGCGCGAGGGCTTCCAGATCGAGAAGACCATCTTCCCGCTGGCCGATCGCGTGAAGCTGGTGGAGGCGCTGGCCGAGACCGGCTTGCACCACATCCAGGTGGCCAGCTTCGTCAGCCCGAAGCACGTGCCGCAGATGGCCGACAGCGAGGCCTTCTTCGCCGCGATCCGCCGCAGGCCAGGGGTGCACTACGCCGGGCTGTGGCTGAACGAGCAGGGTTTTCGCCGCGCGCTCGCGACGCCGGGCGTGGATCTGGCCGGCAAGATATCCCTGTATGCCTCGGACGCCTTCGCCCGGAAGAACAATGGCTGCTCGGCGGAGGAGATGGCGGAGCGGCAGAAGCGCTGGCTGGAATTTTACGCCGAGGCCGGGCTGAAGCCGGACTTCGCCATCATCATGGCTGCCTTCGGCTGCAACTACGAGGGCGATATCCCGCCCGAGCGCGTGGTCGCCCTGGCCCGCTACGCCCGCGACATCTGTGCCGAGCGTGGCGAGAAGCTGCCGAAGATTTTCCTCGCCGACACGATGGGCTGGGGCAATCCGGAGCAGACCCGCCGGCTGGTCGGCCTGGTGCGGGAGGCGCTGCCGGAGGTGCGGCTCGGCCTGCACCTGCACGACACGCGCGGGCTCGGCGCCGCCAATGTCATGGCGGCGCTGGAGATGGGGGTCGATCTGTTCGACAGCAGCGTCGCCGGCCTCGGCGGCTGCCCCTTCGCCGCCCATGGCGATGCCGGCGCGGCAGGGAATGTGTGCACCGAGGACCTGGTCTTCCTGTGCCACGAATTGGGCATCGAGACCGGCATCGACCTGGAGGCGCTGGTGGAATGCGCCCGCTTGGCGGAGCGCCTCATCGGCCGCCGGCTCAACGGCCGGGTGATGCATGCCGGGTCGCTGGCGAAGTATCGTGCGAAGCAGGGGCTGGCGGCGTGAGGCCGCTGGAGGGCATCAGGGTCGTCGAGATCGGCCAGGTCTTCGCCGGTCCCTTCGCCGGTGCGATCCTGGCCGACCTCGGCGCCGACGTGATCAAGGTGGAGAAGCCGGAGGGCGGCGATGATGCTCGCCAGATGGGGCGTGCCTTCCGGCACGGCGACGCGCTGGTCTTCCACGAATTCAACCGCGGCAAGCGCAGCATCGCACTCGACCTGAAGGCGCCGGAGGGCGTGGCGGCGCTGCATGGGCTGCTCGGGCAGGCGGATATCCTGGTGCACAACATGCGGCCGGGGGTGCCGGAAGCGCTGGGTCTCGGGGCGGCGGAGACCACGGCGCGGCACCCGCGGCTGATCTATTGCGAGATGGGCGCCTTCGGGCATCTCGGACCGATGCGCGACCAGCCGGGCTACGAGCCGCTGCTGCAGGCCTTTGGTGGGCTGTCCTCCATCACCGGGGAGCCGGATGGTCCGCCGGTGCGGATGGGCGCCAGCGTGGTGGACCAGGGCACCGGCATGTGGACGGTGATCGGCGCGCTGGCGGCCCTGCAGCAGCGGGCGCGGACCGGGCGCGGCTGCGTCATCAACACATCCCTGTTCGAGACCGCCTTCACCTGGGCGAACCAGAAGGTCTCCGCCTATGTGAACCAGGGGGAGCAGCCGGTGCGCCATGCCTCCGGCCATCCCGGCTTCGTGCCCTATGAGGCGTTCGACGCCGCCGATGCGCCGCTGCTGGTCTGCTGCGGCAATGACCGGCTGTTCGCGAAATTCGCCCGCGTGCTGGGGCACGTCGAGTGGCTATCCGACGCGCGCTTCGCAACGAACCGGGACCGGCTGGCGCACAAGGAGGCGCTGCTGCCGATGATCCGCGATATCCTGCCTACCCGGCGGCGGGTGGAATGGCTCGGCCTGCTGGTCGAGGCGGGCGTGCCCTGCGCGCCGATCAATACCATCCCCGAGATGCTGGCCGAGCCACAGGCGGCGGCGATGGCCATGCTGGCGACGCCGCCGGGCGAGGACTTCCGGGTCGTCGCCCTGCCAATCAGCTTCGACGGCACCCGCCCTGCCCCGGCCTCCGGCGCGCCGCGGCTGGACCAGCACCGGGACGCCCGGTTCAGAGCAACGCCTTCGGCGCGCTGACGGTCGCCCGCAGCCGGGCGTAGTCGTGCAGCCAGTGCGCGATATCCGCGTGGCTGGCCGCGCCCGGGTCGTGCAGGCCATCCCGGATTTCCTCCGACAGGCGTTGCAGCAGCCGCGAATCAGGCGCGGCGACCAGGGCGCGGAGGCGATGTTGAAGGGCTTCCTGCCATTCCTGGCCGGCCGTCGCCTCGCGCAGCGCCAGGCCGATGGCGGCGGCGACCATGCGGGCGGCGATCACCTTGTCCGGCGGCAGGGCCGGCAGGATCTCCTCCATCAGCAGGCTTCGGGCGGTGGCCAGCAGGTTGGCGGCATCGGGTTTCTCCAGCATCAGAGCCTCCCTGGCATCCGGTCCACCTGGGCCAGGATATCCCACTCCAACTCCGGCACGATATGCCCGGTCAGGGCCAGTTCCAGGCTGCGTTCCTGGCCGGAGAGATGCCGTGCCGCCTGGTCCGCGGCGATGACGGCCCAGCGGATGGTGGCCAGCAACTCCCACCAGGGCAGCCGCGACCTGTCGATGCTCCGGCCGGATTTGGCCTCATAGGCGGCCTCGAACGCGGTGCGAGGGCCGATGCCACCCGCCTCCTGCGCCACATTGCCGAAGCGCCAGCACTTCGCGCAGAACCACCCGAGATCGGCATGTGGATCGCCCCAGCCGGCAAATTCCCAATCCAGCACGGCGGCGACGCCGGACTCCGTCAGCATGACGTTGCCGGTGCGGAAATCATGGTGGCACAGCACGGCGGGCAGCGGCGGCGGCGCATTGCGCTCCAGCGCGCGAAGTCCCCATTCCAGCACCGGTCGCGGGGTGCCGGCGGCGTCCAGCCTTTCGCGCATCGCCGCAATGGCCGCGAGCGCCGGGTCTGCCGGCGGCGCGCCGAGGAACTCCAGGCCAGGGCATGGCGGGCGGATGGTGTGGATGCGCGCAAGCTCGCGCCCCAGTGCCGCCACCAGCATGTCGCGTCCGGCCCTGTCGGCAAACTCCCGCACGATGCGATGTGGCGCGGCCAGTCCCTCGACCCGCGCCATGATGAAGAAGGGGCGACCGATGACGGCGATGTCGTTGCAGAGATAGATCGGCTTTGGCGCCGTGACCCCGGCCGCGCGTGCGGCCCGCAGCAGGGCGAATTCCTGGGCGCGGGAATGGCTGACCGCCAGCACCGCCGGGGCATCCGTGCGCAGCACCCAGGCCTGGGGCTCGCCACGCAGCAGGACGTCGAGCGACCAGTTCTGCTGGATAGCCCCGCCTGACAGGCGCTTCAGCCCGGTGATCTGGAGCCCGGGGTCGCCGGTGGTCCGCACCAGCCAGTAGCGCAGTTCGGCTTCGTCCATCAGACCTAGCGTCCGGGCAGCAGCTTGCGAAGTTCCGCCAGCACCGCATCCATGTCGAGCGGCTTGGGGAAAAGGCTCACCGGCGCTTCGCCGTCACGGCCAAAGGATGCGGCACCGCCGGACGGCGCATAGCCCGTCATCACCACCACCGGCAGGTCGGGTCGCCCGGCCCGGAGGGCGCGGATCAGCGCCGAGCCATCCAGCCGCGGCATCCGCAGGTCGGTCAGCAGCAGGTCTGGCGGGTGCAACTCCGCGGCTTCGAGGGCGGCCTGGCCGTCGGGGGCCAGCACGACCTCATAGCCCTCCCGCAGCAATTCGTCCTCGATCGCCATGGCGGCGAGGCCCTCATCCTCCGCAACCAGAATCGTCCATGCCATCAGGTGGGTGCCGCCTCCGTTGCGGATTGCAGGCAGGATTCGGGTGCCAATGCCATGCGCATGGTGAACAGCGCGCCGCCATCAGGCAGGTTGCGGGCCTCGATCCGACCGCCCATGCCACGCGCGACGGCGGCTGCGAGCGGCAGGCCGAGGCCGCTGCCGTGGCCCGGATCGCGGGTGGTGAAGAACGGGTCGAAGATCGCATCGCGAAGGCTGTCCGGGAAGCCGGGACCGGCATCCTGCACCTCGATCACCGCCTCGCCCGCCTCCGCGCGGAGCGTGACGAGGATCGAGGCGTCGGAACCCGGATCAACCCGGCGCTTGTCCAGAACCGCGTCACGTGCATTGGCCAGAAGCTGCATCAGCGCCTGTTCGAGGCGCGCCGACGCACCGCGGACAGGCAGGAGCGCGGCCTGCTGGTGCAGGCGGACCGTGATACCCTCCGCGGCGTACTGACCGGATGCTGTACGGACAGCCGCTGCGGCGGCGCGCGCGGCGTCGAACACCTGCGTGACGCCCGCCTCCTCGCCCGGCAGGGCGCGGATGCGGGCGACCAGATCCCCGGCGCGCCGAAGCTGACCCTCCACGACGCCCAGCGCGTTGTGAAGCTTTTCCGTCTGCCGCGGTGGTTCAAGCCCGGCGGTCGCGGCGCGCGCGCTGCGCAGCCACAGCATCGCAGCGTTCAGCGGCTGGCTGGTCTCATGCGCCAGGCCGGCGCACATGGTGCCCACGGTCGCGAGCCGCGCGCTCTGCAACAGGTCCGCCTGCAGGCGGCGGGTCATGGTGATGTCGCGCGCCGAACCGAGCAGGCGATCCGTACGGCCATCCTGGTCCATCATCGGCACCAGCACCGTCTGCCAGACACGGAGCCCCAGCGGGGTTTCCGCTTCGACAACGTAGTCGACCGGTTGCCGGGATGAGGCCGCCTTGTGCCAGTGCGGCAGGGCGGCGGCGAGCATGGCGGAGGGGATCACCTCCGCGACCGGGTATCCGAGGATGTTCGTGGCGCGCAGCCCGAACAGGCGCTCGAAGGCCGGGTTCACGGTCTCCAGGACGAAGCCGCCCGCCTCCACGCGGACCACGAACAGCGCCTCCGCCAGGTTCTCGATGAAGGCGGCGATCCGTGCTTCGCTGGCCACGGCACGGGCTTCGGCCAGCCGGCGCTCCTCCACCTCCCGCGCCAGCGCTTCATGGCTCGGCAGGGCGAGCAGGCGGGGCAGCAGCGGCCACAGCACGATGGCGGTGGCGACGGAGATGGCGGCGGTGATCGCCTTGATCAGGCCCTCCGTCACATCGTCCGGGTAGAACATCGTCCAGGCATGCATCAGGTGGGTTGTGCCGCAGGCGATGATGAACAGGGCGAAGAGCCCGAAGACCCACGGATAGGCCAGGTCGCGCCGCCGCAGCACGAAGACGACCAGAACGATTGGGATCGAGAAGTAGGCAAGCCCGGTTGCGATATCGGATATTATATGCAGCCAGACCAGATCAGGGTCGGTCAGCGTGCAGAGTCCCGTGGACCGCAGCTGAGGTCCTTGCAGAGAAGGTAGATCGAACGGCATCAGGATTATATGTGGGACTTAATACATTTAGATTTTGACCATAGCAGTGTACGCGCCCGGGCGCTGCGGCGCACCGAGCCTCTCGCCGCCCAATCACGGTTCCTTGAACTGGTCCTGGGGCCTGGCCTCACGGTGCGGGCGGCATCAGGCTGACATGGGCTGCCACGACGCGCCAACCTTCCGGCCGCCGCACCCAGGTCTGGCTCTGCCGGCCAATGCGGCCGTTGCGGGCGAAGGTCGTGTTCGCGGTCGCGAAGTCCTGGCCATGGGTCGTGATGACCGTGTGCAGCAATTCCCGCTCGAGACCGACCGACGGCCGGGCGGCGCGGAACGCCATGATCTCGGCATAGCCATGCAGGTTTTCCCCGGCGCCATAGCGGATGGTGCGCGGATCGTTCCAGAACAACTCGTCCAGCACCGCCACGTCGTTGGCAACCAGGGCCTGCTCGTATCGCTTGAAGGCCGCGGTGACTTCGGCGAGGATCTCGGGGAGGTCGGTCTGCATCGGGTCTCTCAGTCCAGGCCGAACAGGGCGGCGGGGTTGGTCGAGGTCATGCGGCGGATCTCCGCCTCGGTGAAGCCCTCCGACTGTACCAGCAGCAGGTATTCCCGGAAGCACTCGACGGGCGGCGGCAGCAGGAAGACCCCGCCATCGGAGGACAGGATGCAGCGGTCGCCGGCGGCGCGGATGCGCGGGGTGAAATCCTGGATGGTGCTGGCCGAGGATATCTTGTGCTTTTCCTCATCCACATGCGTCAGGCCGACCTGGGTCGCATGGGTCAGGATGAAGAAGGACAGTTCCACATAGCCGCCGAGTGCGGTGATCGCCTGGATCTGGTCGATGGTGTAGCGCGAGCCGTGGGTGCGGATGCGGGTGACGCCACGGCGCCGGCACTCCTCGGCCAGGGCCACGGCCTCCCGCCCCGAGACGTGGCCGCAGTCGAAGACCACGTCCTTTTCGGCACACAGGTCCATGATGGCGCAGACGACGTCCGGCACCTGGCCGGATTCGGGAACCTGGAAGGTGGTTTCCAGGAAGGCGGGGCCGCGGCCCTCGCGCTCCGCGATGTAGCGGGTGTGGTGGGTCGGCAGCGACACGAAGCGTGCTCCCGTGCCGGGCCCATAGCCATAGCCGATCGCGGCCTTGGCCACCTCCAGCGTCACGCCGCCCGCGGTTGGCTGCATGATGACACCGCCGAAGGCGTGGCAGCCGAGATGGCCGAGTTCGTCATTGGCCAGGGCGGCGAAGCCCGAGGTGTTCTGGAAGTTGCACATGATGCCGATGGCCTTCATGCCCGCGGCGGCGGCCTGGCGCACCGCCTCGAACACGTTCACGGAACGGCCGTTGAGGTGCGGGGCGCAGTGCACGTGGCAGTCGATGGCGCCCCGCAGCAGGTTCATGCCGGGCATCGTGTAGGCCATTCCTGATTCTCCTCAGCGTCGCGCGAGACGGGCTTCGAGCCGTTCGCCGAAATGTTTCGTGGGCCAGCAGATCAGGAAGTAAAGCACCAGGATGGTGCCGAAGCAGAGCAAGGCTGAAAAGCCGCGGGTGTTCAGGATCTTGGCGGCGTAGGTCAGCTCCATCACGCCGATCTGGCTGGCGATGGACGTGCTCTTGATGAAGCCGACGGTGTAGCCGAACAGTGGCGGCAGAACGACCCGAAAACTCTGCGGCGCGACGATGCGGAACAGGGTGCGCCAGCGGCCGAAATTCATCGCCTCCGCCGCATCCCATTGCGGGCCGGGAATCGCCTCGATGCCGGCCCGGGCAATTTCCGCGGCGAAGGCGGCGGCGGAGAGGATGACGGTGACCAGCGCGATGGTGAACAGGCTGGCCTCGGTGCCGGAGAACTGGAAGGCGAAGAACACGCACATCAGCTTCACGAGGAAGGGGATGCGACGGAAGACCTCGACATACAGCGTGGCGGCCAGGCGCAGCGGCCAGATGCCGAACAGGCGCGGGTGGCGGCAGATGGCGAACAGGAAGCCGAAGCCGAAGCCGACACAGGCGCCGAGCCACGAAAGCAGCAGCGTGTTGACCAGCGCCTCCCCGATGAACATCAGGTTCCAGTAGCCGAAGAAGCGGGGTGATTCCTCGATGACCTGTGCCCACATCGCTCAGAACACCTTGGCGTCGACGCGGAACAGCCAGCGCCCGAGCAGCGCGAGCGCCAGCGAACAGACCAGCGTCAGCACGATGTAGATCACCGCCGTGATCGAGAAGACCTCCAGCGCCCGGAAGGTCAGCGAATTGACGTTGTAGGCGCGGCCGGTGAGCTCCTCGACCGCGAAGATGGCGGCGATGGAGGTGGTCATCACCTGGATGATGAACTGGTTCGCCAGCGGCGGGTACAGCACCTTGGCGATGTGCGGCAGGATCACGTACCAGACCGTCTGGAACAGCGAGAAGCCCATGACGGAGGCCGCATCCAGCTCCGTCCGTCGCAGGCTGGCGAAGCCGGCGCGCTGGATTTCGGTGAGGTAGGCGCCGGCGTTCAGCGACATGCCGATGGCCACCGCAGCATAGGGCGACAGCAGGATGCCCATGTCCGGCAACACGAAGAAGATGAAGAAGATCTGCACCAGCAGCGGCGTATTGATGAAGAAGGTGACGTAGGCCTGCACCGCGAGCCGCGCGGGGCGCGGCCCGTAGCTGAGCACCGTCGCATTCACCAGCCCGATGCCCCAGCCGATGAAGAAGGAGATGCAGGCGAGTTGCAGCGTCAGCCAGGCCCCGGCCAGCAGATAGGGAATGTGGCCGGTGACCTGCGAGTAGATGAGCGTGTAGGACAAATATCAGCCCTCAGGCGCCGGGCGCCGGCATTCGCCGGCTTGGCTTCGCCGCACTTGCGGCGGCGGCCATTCGGCCGCTCGGCCTGCAGTAGTTGCAGGCCCCAGGTTGAGAGGTACGCATTGCCGCGCGCCTCAGAAGAACGGGCTGTGCGGTACCTTGGTGAACATCGGCCCGTCGAACCACTTCTCCCAGGCGCGCTCGATCGTGCCGTCCACATGCAACTCGTACAGCGCAATGTTCAGCCAGTTGCGCAGCGAGTGGTTGTTCTTGGCGACGCCGAGGCCGGAATAAGTGACGCCGAAGGACGGCACGCCCGTTACTTCCCACTCCACCTGGCGGAAGGGGCGCAGCGCGAAGCGCACGGAATCGACGCCGTCGAAGCTCGCCTGGGCGCGGCCCTGCGCGATGGCCCGGTTGCGGTCCGGGTAGTTGTCCAGCAGCAGGACCTGCGCGTTGGGAATCGCGCGGGCGATGTAGGGGATGGCGGTGGTGCCGCGCACCTGGGCCAGGGTAACGTCCGGCTTGTTCAGCGCCTCCAGCGTCGTGTGGCCGCGGCCGGCGATGGCGACGATGCCGTAGTTTTCGGAATGCACGGGCACCGTGTAGTCGATGACCTTGGCCCGTTCGCTGGTGCGGCTCATCGCACCCATGACGAAGTCGATGCGGCCGGAAGCGACCATCGGGATGCGGTCCGGCGAGCCCACCGCCTGCAACGCCAGGCGCACGCCGAGCTTGGCGGCGATGGCGGCGGCGACCTCCGGCTCGAAGCCATCGATCACGTTGCGGTCGTTGAACAGGGCGCGCGGCGGCAGGGTCGGGTTCACGCCGACGCGGAGTTCTCCGGCGCGCAGCACGTCCTCCAGCGGGCGGGCGGAGGCCTGGTTGGGCGTGAGCAGCGCGGCGCCGGCGGCGGCCGCGGCCGCGCCACCGACGAACAGCTTGCGACGGTCGGTCATGTGTCTCTCCTCAATGACGCAGGATTCGGGCGGTGAAGTCGCGCAGGCGGGCGCTTTGGGGCGTGTCGAAGATCTGCGCGGGGGGGCCGACCTCCACCACGCGGCCCTGGTCCATGAAGACGACGGTGGTTGCGACTTCGCGGATGAAGGACATCTCGTGGCTGACGATGAGCATGGTCATGCCATCGGCGTGCAGGGCGCGGATGGTGTCCAGCACCTCCCCCACCAGTTCGGGGTCGAGCGCGCTGGTCACCTCGTCCAGCAGCAGGATGTCGGGATGCAGGGCCAAGGCGCGGGCGATGGCGACGCGCTGCTGCTGGCCTCCGGACAATTCGTCCGGATAGGCGTCAAACTTCTCGCCGAGGCCGACCTTGGCGAGCAAGGCACGCGCCTCCGCCTCCACCTCCTTCGCCGGACGCTTCTTCACCAGCGTCGGCGCGATGGCGACGTTGCGCAGCGCCGTCATGTTCTGGAACAGGTTGTACTGCTGGAAGACGATGGCGAAGCGGTCGCGGGCGGCGCGCAGCGAGGCCGCATTGGTGTAGTCGATGGGTTTGCCGCCCAGCGCGACGCTGCCGGCATGCGGCTTCAGCAGGCCGACAAGGGCGCGCAGCAGCGAGGATTTGCCGGAGCCCGATGGCCCGATCAGCCCCACCACCTCGCCCTTGGCGAAGTTCAGCGTGACGTCGTTCAGCACGTCCGCCTTGCCGCCATAGCTCGCGGTCAACCCGTTCAGCGCGAGGAAGGCCAAGCCCGGTTCTCCTTCCTTTCCATTCCCGAAAGTGTCTTTGCGGAAAGGTGGACTCGTCAAGCGGCAATAGAGGTCATGGACGCGGCGCCGTGGTGCGATAGGATGAAAGATGTGGCAGATGATCTCCGCATCGCAGGCATTCAGCGCCCCGCCCGGGTGTCCTTCACCTTCGACGGCCAGGCGCTGATGGCGCCGGCGGGCGAGGCGCTGGCCGTTGCGTTGCTGGCCAGCGGTATACGGCGGCTTGGCGAAGGCCTGGATTCGGCGCGGCCACGCGTCGCGCTGTGCCTGATGGGCGTCTGCCAGCAATGCCTGGTGCGCGTCGATGGCCGCCTGGTGCAGGCCTGCATCACGCCGGTGCAGGAAGGGATTGCGGTGACACGCGCATGAGCTTCGATGTCGCGGTGCTGGGTGGCGGGCCGGCCGGCATGGCGGCGGCGACGGAAGCGGCGCAGCGCGGTGCACGCGTGGTGCTGCTGGAGGAAAGTCCGGCGCCGGGCGGCCAGGTGTATCGTGCACCGCCGCGGGGTTTCGTCATCAGGCCCGATTCGGATGCACGTGCCGGCAACGCGCTGCGCGCCGCCCTGGCCGCCAGTGGCGCGGAGGTGCGGACAGGTTGCCGCGTCTGGGGTGTGGGCGGCGGCGTGCTGGTGGCGGCCGGCGTGGCGCCGGCGCCGTTCCGGCTGGATGCGCTGGCCCCGGATGGCCGCAGCTTCCATGTCGAGTCGCGCGCGCTGGTGGTGTGCGCCGGCACCCATGAGCGCATCATCCCCTTCCCCGGCTGGACCCTGCCCGGCGTGATGGGCCTGGCGGCGGCGACCATCCTGACGAAGGCGCAGGGCGTATTGCCGGGGCGCCGCGTGGTGGTGGCTGGCGCCGGACCGCTGCTGTTCGCGGTGGCGTGGAAGCTGGTGAAGGCCGGGGCGGAGGTTGCGGCGGTGGTGGACCTCGCGACCACCGGCGAATGGGCGCGCGCGATGCCGGCACTGGCGGCGCGGCCGGACCTACTGGCGCGCGGAATGGCCTGGCGGGCGGGGCTGCGGGCGCGGGGTGTGCCGGTGCTGTCCGGGGCGCGCATCGCGGCGGCGGAAGGCGGCGCGGTTCTGGAACGGGTGCGGGTGTCGGAGCGCATCTTCGACTGCGACGCGCTGTGCATCGGCCATGGGCTGGTGCCGGCGACGGAGGCAACGCGGACCTTCCGCGCCACGCATCGCTACGCCGCGGAGGATGGCGGCTGGGTACCGGTGCTGGATCGGGATGGCCGTTGTTCCGTGCCCTTCCTGTATGCGGCGGGCGATGGCGCGGGGGTCCGCGGTGCCGCGGCGGCGCCGGCCGCGGGGCGGCTCGCAGCCCTCGCGGCACTGCACGACCTCAGGCTGCTGGATGCTCCGTCGCATGCGGCCGCGCGTGCCATCCCGGCTCGGGCGCATGCGCGCGCGGCGCGCGCGGGTGCCGCGATGGCGCGCATGATGGCGATGCGCCCGGCCCTGGTTGCGGCGATACCACCGGAGACGGTGGTCTGCCGCTGCGAAGGCGTCACGCGCGCCGAGATCGAGGCCGCCTGCACCGATGGCGCGACGGACATGAACCAGCTCAAGCAGTTCACCCGCTGCGGCATGGGCCCCTGCCAGGGGCGCCTGTGCGGCGAGGCGGCGGCGGAATTGGTCGCGATGCGGGGAGGTGGGCGCGAGAAGGTGGGCTTCGCGACCGGCCGGCTGCCGTTGCGGCCGGTGGCGATGGACGCGCTGCTCGGCGAATTCGACTACGCCGATATTCCCGTGCCGGCCGCGGCGCCGATCTGATGCGCTTCGATGTCGCGGTGATCGGCGCGGGCGTGATGGGCTGCTCAACCGCGCTGTTCCTGGCGCGTGCGGGGATGAAGGTGGCGCTGCTGGATCGTGGCGCCATCTGCCGCGAAGCCTCCGGCGTGAATGCCGGCACGCTGACCATGCAGATGACCCGCGCCGCGCTGATCCCCTACGCGCTGCGCGCGCATGAGATGTGGCTGCGCATGCCGGAGTGGTGCGACGGCGGCCATGTGCTGGCGACCGGCTGCCCCGGCCTGTCGGTCGCCTTCACGGAGCATGAGGCGGCGATGCTGGAGGAGCGCGCGCATTTCCGCCGCCAGGCCGGCGCACCGATCGAGCTGGTGAGCCCGGCGCGGGCGCGGGAGATCGAGCCGGGGCTTTCGGAGCGCGTCATCGCCGCCGGGCATTGCCCGATCGATGGCTTCACCAGCGCCTATCTCACGGGTCGCGCCTTCCGGCCGGCGCTGCTCAACGCGGGGGTTGATCTGCGCGAGAATTGCGCAGTGCGCGGCGTGATGCCCGGCTTCGAGCTGGACACGGCGGCCGGGCCGCTGCGCGCGAAGCGCATCGTGCTGGCGGGCGGGGTCTGGCTGCAGGACATGGCGGGCTGGCTCGGCGTGACGCTGCCGATCAAGGTGCTGGTCAACCAGTTGGTGGTCACCGAACGCATGGCGCCGGTGATGCGGACGGTGCTCGGCGTCGCCTCCGGCCTGCTGTCGCTGAAGCAGTATGCGAACGGCACGGTGCTGATCGGCGGCGGCTGGCAGGGCATCGGCGACCGGGCGCGCGGCGGCCTGGCCGTGAAGCCCGAGAGCTTCCTCGGCAATGTGCGACTGGCCGCGCATACCGTGCCGGCGCTGCGCGATGCGCGGGTGGTGCGCGCCTGGCTGGGGCTGGAGGCGGAGACGGCGGATGCGCTGCCGGCGATCGGACCGATGCCGGGCATCGGCGACGCCTGGATCATCGGCAGCGTGCATTCCGGCTACACCAGCGGGCCCTATCTCGGGAAGCTGCTGGCGCAGGCGATCTGCGGGCAAGCCACCGAGCTGCCGCTGTTTCCCATCGACCGTCTGCTGGCGCAGGAGAAAGCCGCGTGAAACCAGCCTCCTTCCACGGCATCTACCCCTCCACCGTGCTGCCGATGTTTCCCGACTTCGCGCCGGATTGGGAAAGCTACGCGCGGCACACGACGCATTGCGTGCTGCGGGAGGGGATCGCCGGCGTGCTGATGAACGGCCATGCCGGCGAGAACTTCGTCATGTCGCGGCAGGAGAAGCGGCGCGCGGTGGAGGTCACCGTCGCGACCGTCGGCGCCACACGAATCGTCGTTGCGGGCATCAACGCCGAGAGCAGCCTGGAGGCGGCGGAGGAGGCGCGGGAGGCGCGGGAGGCGGGCGCGGATGCCATCATGGTGTTCCTGCCGAACAGCTTCGCCCTCGCGCATTCCACCGCGCAGTCCGTTCTGCACCATCGCATCATCGCCGATGCGGTGCCGGGCCTGCCGATGTGGCTGTTCCGGGCGCACCACGCCGCCGGCCGCATGGGCTTCACGGCGGAAACCCTGGACACGCTGCTGGACATTCCGGAGGTCGTCGGCATCAAGGAAGGCGGCTGGGAGGTGAATGGCTACGACGCGCTGCGCCGCCAGGTGCGGGCGAAACGGCCGGATGTGGCAGTGTGTGCCAGCGGGGACGAGCATCTGCTGGCCTGCTACGTGCATGGCTCCGACGGCAGCCTGGTCTCGCTCGCCGACATCCTGCCGGATGAGATCGTGGCGCTGGACGCGGCGGTGCGTGCCAACGACCTGCCCGCTTCCCGCGCATTGCACGAACGGCTGGAGCCGCTGGCGGATGCGATCTACGGCGCGCCACCGGCCGGGCGCGCGACGGCCCGGCTGAAATTCTGCCTGGCGGAGATGGGCGTCATCCCCTGCCCCGCGGTGCGCCCGCCGCAGCCGGCGGTGGAGGGTGCCGAGGCGGCGCTGATGCGGGCGGCACTCAGGGCGTCAGGATTGTAGGACGCAGGGTCAGCCTTCGCTCCAGCCACCGTCCTGAACTGGCCAGCACCCAGCTGATGCAGAAATACAGGATCAACGCGGTGCCGTAGGTGATCAGCGCGGAGAAGCCGCGCTGGGTCAGCATCTTCGCGGCGAAGGTGATCTCGATGAAGCCGATCTGGCTGACCAGCGAGGTCTCCTTCACCATCGACAGCACATGCACGATGGAGGGCGGCAGGATCACGCGCCAGCTCTGCGGCAGGACCACGCGGCGCAGCGTGGTCAGGCCCGGCAGGTTCATGGTGAGCGCGGCTTCCCACTGCGTCGGCCGCACCGTCTCGAACCCCGCGCGGACGTTCTCGGCCGCCAGCGCGGACATGCGCAGCGCCACGGCGGTGACCGCGATGGCCCAGAGCGGTGCTTCGAGTCGCGCAAATTGCGACAGGAAGAACACCAGGAGCAGCAGCACCAGGAAGGGGATTCGACGAAACGTCTCCACCCACAGGATCGCGGCGCCCCGGACCGGCGCGAAGGGCACCAATTGCGGCAGGCGCAACGTCGCCAGCAGGAAGCCGAGCGCGTAGCCGATGCCGCAGCCCGCCACGCTGGCGATCAGCGTGTTGCCGACGGCGATCAGCAGGAAGCGCAGGTTCCACCAGGTGTAGAAGCGCGGCGCCTCGGCCAGGATGATGTCCCAGGCCGACATCAGAACACCTTCGCCTTGACCCGGAACAGCCAGCGCCCGACCAGCCACAGCAGCGCGGAGGCGATGATGGTCAGCGCGATGTAGATCACCGCGACGACGGAAAATATCTCGACCGAGCGGAAGGAGATGGCATTGGCGTTCAGCGCCCGCCCCGTGAGTTCCTCCACCCCGAAGATGGCGGCCATGGAAGTGCCGAGCGTCATGATGATGTAGTGGCTGGACAGCGCCGGATACAGCGCGCGGATCACGTGCGGCGCGATGACGTACCACACGGTCTGCACGCGGCCGAACCCCAGCGTCTCGGCGGCTTCCAGTTCCGCGCGCGGCACGCTGGCGAACCCGGCGCGCTCGATCTCGGTCAGGTAGGCTCCGGCGTTCAGGGTCATGCCGATCAGCACGGCGGTGACGGGGGACAGGATGATGCCGGCCTCGGGCAGGGCGAAGAACAGGAAGAAGATCTGCACCAGCTGCGGCGTGTAGGTGAAGAAGCGCACATAGGCGATCACCAGCGCGCGCAGCGGCCAGGCGGCGTAGGTCAGGGCCGAGGCGCCGGCGAGCCCGATCAGCAGGCCGCCGGCGAAGGCGACGCCGGCGATCCACAAGGCCGTCAGCGCGCCGAGGAGGAAATCGGGCAGGTATTGCCAGACCTGCCCGTATTGCAACGTCATGGTTGCGTCACCGATTCAGCTCTCCGCGCCTTGCGGCGCTCCGACCATCGGGGCCGATCAGAACATCGGGTTGAACGGGATCGGCGTCGTCATCGGCACGCCGAAATACTTCTGCCAGGTCGTGTTGACGAAGCCGGAGCGGTGCATCTCGAACAGGATGACGTTCAGCACGTCCTTCAGCGTGGTGTTGCCCTTCTGAACACCGATGCCGACCCAGAAGCTGGCCAGCACCTCGTCCAGGATCTTCCACTGCACCGGGAAGTTGCGCATCGGGATGACGACCGATTCGGCGACATCCACCATCGCATCGGCGCGGCCCTGCGCCAGCGCACGGAAGCAATCGGGGTAGTTGTCCAGCAGCGTGACCTGCGCCTGCGCCGCATTGGCGGCGATCCATGGCACGCCCACCGTGCCGCGCACCTGCACCAGGCGCACCGCGCGGTTGTTCAGATCCGCCGGCGTGTTGATCGGGACGGCGGTGCCGCTCGCCTTGGTCAGCACCACCATGGACTGCGTGTGCAGCGGCACGGTGTAGTCGATGACCAGGGCGCGCTCCACGGTGCGTGTGATGGAGCCCAGCACGATGTCGATGCGGTCCGACTGCAGGAAGGGGATGCGGTCGGGCGAGCCGACCTGCACGATCTCGAGCTCCACATTCATGCGCCGCGCGATCTCCCGCGCGATGTCGGCGTCGAAGCCGTCGATCTGGTTGCGCTCGTTGAACAAGCCCATCGGCGGCAGGGTCGGGTTGATGCCGGCGCGCAGGCGCCTGGTGGACAGCACCTGGTCCAGCGGCCGCGCGGCGGCGGCGGTGCCAAGCAGCGGCAGCGCGCCGGCTGCGAGGGTGAGAAGATGGCGGCGGTCGAGGCGGCTGGTCATCATGGCGCTCCCTTGATCTGGCTGGCTGGCGTGAGGTCCCTGTGGCTGCGGCCTCGTTGCGGGTCGCGTGCGCGTAGCTTGGCCGTGGTGGTACGCGCCGGCAAGGGTCAGCGGGACAGGCCGCGTCCGGCAAGCGTGGCGAGCAGGCCGGCGGCGATCAGCGGCAGCGCTGCCAGGGCCCACGCCTGCGCGGCCAGGGCACCGATCAGTGGCGGCGCCAGAAGCTGCACCAGGTTGTTGCCCTGGATCACCAGCCCGACCGCGGGCGCCACCAGCGCCGGGTCCGGCACGGCGCGCGGCAGCAACGCGAAGCAGGCGGCCGGCAGCAGGCCGCCGATGCCGCAGGCCAGCACGGCCAGCGCCAGCACCGCCGCCGGCTGCGGCACCAGGTAGACGCAGGCCGCCAGCAGCGCCATGCCGAGCGCGCCCACCAGCACCAGCCGCGCGGGCGCAACGCCCCGCCTCATCAACAGGCCGGCGACAAGGTTTCCCGCGGCACTGGCGATGGCCGCCAGGGCCGCCGCGGCCCCGGCCGCACCGGTACCGGCGCCGAGCGACTCCAGCCGCGCCGGCAGGAAGGCCGCGATGCCGAAATACATCGTATTGTAGGCGGCGAAGGTTGCGGCGATGCGCAGCGGCCGACCCGCCTCGGCCAGCGCCCGCAACTGCCGCGCCACCGGCATCCTGGGCGGCGCCGCCGAAACGGCGGCCGGCGGCACCAGGCGCCAGCAGGCCAGCGTGGCGAGGCCGAGCAGCAGCGCCAACACCCCCCAGGCGCCGCGCCACCCGGAGGCCTCGACCAGCGGCGCGCTGAGCAGGCCGAGCGCGATGCCGGCGGGCATGTAGGTGCCCCAGAGGCCCATGGCGAAGGCGCGGTCGCCGGGCGCGGCGGCCGCGGCCATCAGCCCGGGCGCCGCCACGGTCATCAGCAGGAAGCCCGCGCCTTCCGCCACGCGGGCGGCCAGCAGCAGGGGTGCCGTGGGCGCCACGGCGCTGGCCAGCGCGGCTACGGAACCCAGCGCCAGTCCCGCCAGCAGCGCCCGCCGCGGGCCGATCCGGGCGGCGCCAAGGCCGATGGCAAGGCCGCCCAGGGCCGCCATCAGGGCGAACAGCGAAACCAGCAGCGCGGCACCCGACAGGCCGAGGCCGAATTCGGCGCCGATGGTCGTCATCGCCGCCGGCACCTTGCCGATCTGTGCCGCCGCGAGGATGCCGCCCGCCAGGATGGCGGCGACGGCCTGCCAATCCGTGGTCAGCCGCGGCGCTCGATCAGCTCCACGCGCACGCCGTCCGGCGCCTGCAGGAAGGCGATGCGGACGCCGGGGCGCGCCTCGGTGGGGCCGGAGATCAAGGGCACTCCCTTGGCGGCGAGGTCGGCGAGCGCGGCGTCGAGGTCGCCGACGCCGAGGCCGACATGTTCGATGCCGAGGAAGGGCGGTGCGGGCGGGGCGGCGGTGTCCGCCGGCACCTCCTCCACGAACAGCGGGACGCCGGCCAGGTCGAGGATGACCCGCAGGCGGCCGCCGGGGGTGACCCGCTGCCGGATCTCGGCCCCGAAGGCCGAGACATAGAAGGCCGCGGTCGCCTCGGGGGCGGGGCTGCGGAGGTGGATGTGATCGAAGGTGTAGGTGCTCATGCGCATTTGTGGCGCATTATCGCCAGGGACTCCAAGAGGGGGCGGCTCGTCGCGGCGTTGGTGCCGGCGGCGCGGGCACCACCTCCTCGCTTCACAGGAATTGGCGGGACACATGCGGCATCTGCTGTTGCTGGGGGGCGGGCACGCGCATGTCGAGGTGCTGCGGCAGCTTGGTGCTGCCCCCCTGCCCGGCTGGCGGGTGACGCTGCTGACGCGGGAGGTGATGTCGCCCTATTCCGGCATGCTGCCCGGGGTGCTGGCGGGGCTGTACCGGCCGGAACAGGCGCTGATCGACCTGCCGGCGCTGACGGCGCGCTGCGGCGTGGCGTTGCTGGTGGATCGGGCCACGGGAATCGACCCCGTCGCGCGCCGGGTGCGGCGGGCGGATGGCGATGACCTGCCCTGGGACCTGCTGTCGATCGACACCGGCGCCACGCCGGATACCAGCCGGGTTCCCGGCGCGGCCGAACACGCGCTGCCGCTGAAGCCCATCGATGCGCTGCTACCGCGGATGGCGGACATCATCGCCGGCGCGCGTCCTGGCCAGCCCATCGCCGTGGTCGGCGCCGGCGCGGCCGGAACCGAGATCGCGCTGGCGCTCGCGCTGCGACTGCGGGCGGCGGTGACCCTGGTGGCGGGAAAGTCGGGGCTGCTGCCGGGGTTTCCCGCGCGGATGCGGCGGCTGGTGGCGCGGGCGCTGGCGCAGCGGGGCGTGGCGCTGCGGGAAGGGCAGGACGCCGTACGCATCTCGGCGGGCCAGGTGCATTTCGCGGAAGGCGAGATGCTGCCGGCAGAGGCCGTGATCTGGGCGGCAGGAGCCGCCGCCGCGCCCTGGTTGGCCAATACCGGTCTGCAGCGCGACGCGCGCGGGTTCCTGCGCGTCGATGACTGCCTGCGGGCCGCCGGGCACCCTGACATCTTCGCGGCGGGCGACGTCGCCTCCTTCGGGCAGGGGCTGCCCAAGGCCGGGGTCTTCGCGGTGCGGCAGGGCCCGGTCCTGGCCGACAACATTCGCGCGGTGGCGGAAGGACGCGCGCCCTCACCCTTCCGGCCGCAGGGGGATTACCTCCGGCTGCTGTCACTGGGGGACGGAAAGGCGATCGGCACCCGCAACGGGTTGACCGTCCGTGGCCGCTGGGTCTGGTGGCTGAAGGACGCCATCGATCGGCGCTTCATGGCGCGCTACCAGGGCGCCCCGGCATGAGGTGGCTGCGGGACCGGCGCCTTTGGGCCCTACTGGCGGTGGTGGGGCTGGTGGTGGGGCTGCGGGCGGCCGGCCTCGGCGAGATCCTGTCGCTGGAGACGCTTGCCCGGCATCGCGCCACGCTCACCACCCTGGTTGCGGAGAACCGGCTGCTGGCGGGCGGCCTGTTCGTACTGGTCTATGCGGTGGCGGTGGCGGTCTCGGTCCCGGGCGCGGTGTGGCTGACCATCACCGGGGGCTTCCTGTTCGGCGCGCTGGCCGGCACCGCGCTGACCGTGGTGGCCGCGACCATCGGCGCCGTCCTGGTCTTCCTGCTGGCCCGCCGCATCTTCGGCGCCGATGCGCTGGACCGGCTGGGGCCGCGGGCGCAGGGCATCGCGGAGGGCATCCGGCGCGATGCGGTGCCCTACCTGCTGGTGCTGCGGCTGGTGCCGGTGCCGTTCTTCCTGGTGAACCTGGTGCCGGCCTTCTGCGGCGTTCGGCCGGGCGTCTTTGCCGCGACCACCCTGGTTGGCATCATCCCGGCCACCGCCGTGTTCAGCCTGGCCGGAGCCGGGCTCGGCGGGGTGCTGGATGCGGGCGGGCAGTTCGAGATCGGCCAGGTGCTGACGCCGCAGATCCTGGGCGCGCTGTTCGGGTTGGCCGCGCTGTCCCTGCTCGCGATCCCGCTGAAGCGACGCTTCATGCGCGATTAGCCGAGGCGGGTCGCCAGTGCGGGCGAAAGCCCGATGGTTTCGACCGGCCCATGCGGGACCAGCCCCGCGCCGCCCTGCCCCAGCGCCGCGAGCGCGGCCCGCACACCTTCCTCCACCGAGCACAGCACGGGCACCGGCAGGTCCAGCCGCGCGGCCAGCCCGGCGAGGCCGGCGCCGCCCAGGATCACCACCTCCGCCCCGTCCTGCTCCACGCAGTCGCGGCAGGTCTCCGCGAGCAGCGCGAGCGCCGCGTCCGGGTCACGCGCGATCTCGCCGCCCGTGGGCGCCACGGTCCGGACGCCCGTGAGTTGCGTGCCGTAGCCACGGGCTGCAAAGAACTCCTCCAGCATCGGCTTCCAGGCCGCGCCACCGGTCACCACGCCAAAACGGCGGCCTTGCGCCGCGGCGGCGGAGGAATCGGCCAGGCCGAGCACCGGCACCGGGGCCAATTCGCGCAGGGCATCCAGCCCGGGATCGCCGAAGCAGCCGATCAGCACGGCATCCGCCCCGGCCCCGTGCTCGGCATAGGCATCGATGGCCGCATGGGCGGCGATGGCGGAGCTGGCGCGGCTGGCGATGTAGCGGGCGCCGAAGCGGCCGGTGGCGCCCGTTATGGTGACGTCCTGTGCCGCCATGGCGCGGGCGATGCCGACCAGCCTGGCGGTGATGTCGGAACTCGTGTTGGCGTTGATCAGCAGGAGGTTCATGCGGGTATCAGGTCGGATCGCCGCTGCCCTCGTACCAGTCCAGGATCTCTCGCGCCTGCATGAAGGCGATGCCGGGCATGGCCGCCAGGTCGTCCAGCAGCGTCTCCAGCGCGGCGATGCGATGCGGCACGCCGGTGATGTAGGGGTGGATCGCGATGCACATGATGCGCGGCGTCGTGCCGGCTTCCGCCAGCAGGCGCGCGGCGTGCAGTCGGGCGCGGCGCGGCAGTTCCTGTTCATCGTGGTGCTGGATCATCACCACGGGGATGTCGTTCAGCTCGACGCTGTAGGGCATGGTGAGGATGGGGCCGCTGGCGGTGGACAGCCGGCAGGGCAGGTCGTCCACCAGCCAGTCGGCGCAGTAGCGCAGCCCGGCCTCGGCCAGCAGGTCCGGGGTTTCCAGGGTCTCGGTCAGCCCCGGAGCCAGCCAGCCGAGCGGCGGTGCTCCGGTGCAGTCCTGGATCGCCTCAATGGTCTGGCGGATCATCAGGCGTTGGTCCGGCACCTTGTGGGTCGGCACCTGGACGTGGTTGTGGCCCATGAAGTCCCAGCCCGCCTCATGCGCCGCCTGCGCCACGCGCGGATAGGCGGTGCAGACGGAGCCGTTGACGGAGAGCGTCGGCCGGATGCCCCGCTTCTCGAAGGCCTCCAGGAAGCGCCAGAAGCCGACCCGCATGCCATATTCATGCCAGCCCCAGTTGGCGACATCCGGCAGCAGCGGCACGCCGGTGGGCGCGACGAGGACCTGGCGCGGCATCGGGTTGTCGATCAGCCAGTTCTCCACGTTCACCACCGGCCAGACGGCAACCCTGGCACCGTTCGGCAACGCGCTGGGCGGACGGTCGGCGGGCGTGCTGTAGCGCAGGCGTTGCTCGGGGCGCATCAGGCGGCCTTCTTGGCGTGGTGCGAATGCAGCCGGGCGGCGAGGTCGCGGCGCACCTCGTTGAACTCCGGGGAGGATACATCGCGCGGCCGCGCCAGCGCCACATGCTCCGCGCTGGCAATCCGGCCAGGGCCGGGTTCCATGACCACGACACGGTCGGACAGGAAGATCGCCTCCTCGATCGAATGGGTTACGAACAGCACCGTCAGGCCGGTGCGCTGCCACAGTTCGAGCAATTCGTCCTGCAGGCGCTCGCGGGTCATCGCATCCAGGGCTCCGAAAGGCTCGTCCATCAGCACCACCTCGGCGTCGTTGGCAAGCACGCGGGCGATGGCGACGCGCTGCTTCATGCCGCCGGAGAGCTGGTGCGGATACGCGTCGGCGAAGCGGGTCAGGCCGATGAGGGAGATGAAACGCTCGACCGTGTCGCGCACTTCCGCCTTCGGACGGCCGCGGCTGGCCGGGCCGAACCCGATGTTTTCCCGGACGGTCAGCCAGGGGAACAGGCCGTAGTCCTGGAACACCATGCCGCGGTCCGGTGCCGGGCCGGGGATCGGCTTGCCCCACATCAGCGCCTCGCCCGCCGTCGGCTGCTCGAACCCCGCGACGATCCGCAGCAGCGTGGATTTGCCGCAGCCGGATGCGCCGATCAGGCAGACGAACTCGCCCTTGCGGACCGAGAGGTTCGCGTCGCGCAGCGCCTCGATGCGCGTGTCGTTCAGGATGTAGGTCTTGCCCACGCCCTTGATCTCGAGGATCGGTATCTCAGCCATGATGCGAGGGGCTCCAGCGCAGGAGGCGGTTCATCAGCATGACGACGACGCGGTCGGAGATGAAGCCGGCGATGCCGATGACGATCATGCCGCAGATCACGAGTTCGGTGCGCGACAGGGTTCGGCCATCCATGATGACGGCGCCGAGGCCCTGCGGCACGCCCGTCATCTCCCCGACCACGATGACGAACCAGGCGAGGCCAAGACCGAGGCGAAGTCCGGTGAAGATGGAGGGCAGCGCCGCCGGCAGCACGACGCGGAAGAACTGCGCATTGCCGCGGCAGCCGAGCATGGAGGCGGCCTCGAACAGCCGCGGCTCGACATTCTTCACGCCGAAGATGGTGTTCAGCAGGATCGGGTAGAAGGCGCCGAGGAACACCAGGAAGAAGGCGGACCGCGCGCCGAGCCCGAACAGGATCATCGACAGCGGCAGCCAGGCGGTGACCGGGATCGGCCGCATCAGTTGCAGGAACGGATCGAGCAACTGCCGCACGAAGGCGTTGCGCCCGATCAGCAGGCCGAGCGGGATGGCGACCGCGGCGGCCAGCAGGAAGCCGCCATAGACCCGGCTGGCGGAGGCCAGCAGGTGGATGTGCAGGGTGGCGGAGAAGGCATCGTCCCAGATCCCGCCGATGGCGAAGTCCACCATGTATTCGGCGACGTCGGCCGGCGAGGGGATCAGCCGCGTCATGCCGTTGGCCACTGCCAGGTGCCAGCCCAGCAGCAGCAGCAAGGGCACGATCAGGGAGAGCAGCACCGGCTTCGCACGGCGCCACAGCCGCGGCGCCGAGAATGCCGGCGCGGCGGCCGGGGCCGCGCCCGGGGGAGCGCCCGGGGGAGCGATGGTGACGTCCGACATGGCGCTGCCCTCCCCTGCCCCGGCGTTACGCGGAGGCGACGGCGTTGGAGAAGCTGGGGTTCAGGAAGGTGTCGAAGTTGGGCAGGCGGCGGATCTGGCGCAGCTCCAGCATCTGCTGCGCATAGGTGCGCGACTGCCGCAGCACGGTCTCATCCAGCTTCCAGATGTATTCGACATTGCCGGCACCCAGCGCCTGTTCCACGGCGGCGCGCGGCGCGCCCAGGATGCGGACGGTGGCCTCCGCCACCTCGGCGGGGTTCGCCTTCATGTGCTCGCTGGCGCGGCGGTGGATGCCGAGCATGGTGCGCACCAGCGCCGGGTCGGATTTGATGAGATCCTCGCTGGTGCCGAAGATCATGTTCAGCCCGCCCATGGCGGTGCCGTAGGGGTATTCGACAAGCTGGCCGACGCCGGAGGAGATGGACAGGCCCGGGCCGGGCTCCGCGCCCACATAGGCGTCGATGTCGCCGCGCGACAGCATGGCGTGCATCTCGCCAAAGGGCACGCGCACCGGGGTGATGTCGCGGACGGACATGCCGGTCTCGCGCAGACGCTCCAGGATGAAGACTTCCTGCGTCGAGCCGGGCCAGATGCCGATGCGCTTGCCACGCAGGTCCGCGATGCTGCGCAGCGGGCCACCGGCCTTGGAGATCACGCCCATGCCCTTGTTGCAGAAGGCACCGACGACGACGACAGGCTCGCCGGCTGCCGCACCGAGTGTCGCGGCGGCGATTCCGAAGCCGCCGCAGGCGACGGAGCCGGTGACGACGGCGTTCTTGCCATCGGTCGGGCTGTCGAAGGTGATGATCTCGATGGTCAGGCCCGCCGGCGCGAAGCGCTGGTAGAAATGCGGCGTCATCGAATGGATCAGGCGCAGCGAGCCCATCTTCACCGTGCGCGCGGCCTGCGCGTTGGCGATGTGGGGTGCCGCCAAGGGGGCGGTGATAGTCGCGGCGGCGGCGGTCAGGATCTGGCGGCGGTTCAGCATGATCGGGTCTCCCTATGCGGTGACGAGGCTGGCGATGAAGGCGCGCCAGCCTCCGAAGTCGGAAATGTCCTCGGCGCCGTGCAGGCCCTCGGGCTCCACGAGGAAGCCCTTCGGCGTGGTGCCATCGGCCAGGCGCAGCGTGCCGATGCAGAGCGGGGCCGGAATGCCGGCGACGAAGCGGCCGAAGCCATCTGCGGGCAGCGCCCAGACCTCGGTCGCGATGGCGTGGCCAGCCGGCACGCGCAGCAGGCCGGGACGGCGCGGTGGGCCACCGGCGAGGGCGAACAGGCGATACAGCGGCACGGTATGCGCGGCGCGCCGGTAAACGGCGCCCTCTCGCAGCAATTCCGGGTTCAGCACCATGCCGGACAGATGCGCGCCGACGACGCAGATCTCGATCATGCGAAGGCCTTCATCAGGTGCTTGCCGGTGGCGGCCAGGCCCGCGTCGCTGCCACGCGGGCCGATCAGCGTGACGCCGAAGGGCAGGCCATCGGGCCTGCGGGGCGCCGGGATGGCCAGCGCCGCGAGGTCGAGCAGGTTGACGAAGTTGGTGTAGGTGCCGAGGCGGGCATTGGGGCCGATCGGGTCCGCCTCCAGCTCCGCCAATGTCGGGAAGTTGGGCGCAGTGGGCACCAGCAGCGCCTCCATGCGCGACCAGGCCGGGCGCGTCGCAAGCCGCAGCGCGGCCAGGCGGTGCAGGCCGGTGAAGGCATCTGTTGCGGTGAAGCGGGCGGCGCCGGCCAGGATGCGCTGCGTCACCGGGTGCATGGCCGCGCGCGGGACCAGGTGGCCGAAGGCGGCGTCACGTTCGGCGACGAAGGCACCTTCGTACAGCAGGCGCGCGGTCTCGAGGAACGGGCTGAGGTCGATTTCGTCCAGCGTCGCGACCTGCCCGGCGCGCGCGATGGCGGCGTCCCAGGCGGCGCGCTGATCGGCATCGTCCAGGTGCAGGTCGGCGGCGCGCGGGATGCCGAGCCGGGCCATCGGCGCGCCGGGATTGTCCAGTTCGATGGGACGGGACCAAGGGTCGAGCACGTCCTCCCCGGCCATCACCGCATGGCCGGTCCAGGCGTCGTCGACGTTGCGGGCGAAGACCGAGATGCAGTCGAGGCTCGGGCAGGCCGGCACCACGCCGCGGGAAGGAATGGCACCGACCGAGGGCTTCAACCCGACCAGGCCATTGAGGCCGGCCGGCACGCGCCCCGATCCCGCGGTGTCCGTGCCCAGCGCCAGCAGCGCCAGCCCCTGCGCCACCGCGACGGCGGAGCCGGAGGAGGACCCGCCCGGCACGCGGTCCGGCGCGCAGGCGTTGCGCGGGACAGGATGCGGGGTCCGCACGCCGACCAGGCCAGTGGCGAACTGGTCCAGGTTGGTCTTGCCGGTGATGAGTGCCCCGGCAGCGAGCAGTCGCGCCACCGCCGGCGCGCTGGTGGTGGGCCAGTGGGCATAGGCGGGGCAGGCGGCGGTCGTCGGCATGCCCGCGACGTCGATATTGTCCTTCACCGCGACCGGCACGCCCCAGAGCGGGTAGCGGTGCGGGTCGAAGGCTGCCAGGCCGGCGGCGGCAGCCGAGAACGCTTCGGGCGTGGGGCGATACAGGTAGATGCCGGGATCGGCGACCGCGACGTGCCGGGCCTCCAGCCGTGCGGCCAGGCCCACGGGCGTCAGGCCTTCGGCATAGGCCGCGTGGAGCGCGGCAATACCGGGGGGCAGCAGGGGGGCCATCACATTGTGTGGATTGCGACCATGCCGCTAGGTTTAGCAAGACCCGTGCCGCAACCGAGGCCGTTTCAGATCAATCCCTTAAAGACGCAGGCAGTCGCTCGTGTATGCACGACGCACTTTTTGCGCCAGATATGCCCATGATTCAGGCAGCGCTGGGCTGGTGCAGCGCCGCGGCCATCGAGGTCCAGGTCTGCTCGGTCACTCCGATATGCGCGCGCAGCCGCGTGGCCGCTCCGGCTGCGTCGCCGCGCTGGATCGCGAGGAGGATCGCACCATGCTCCTCATGCGATCGCCGCAACCGGTCCGGTGCCTCCAACTGAGCCGCCCGGAAGGGCGCCAGCCTGCGACGCGTCGCGGTGGCGATCTCAAGCAGATAGCCGTTGTGTGCGCCAAGATAGAGCAGGTGGTGGAAGGCCACATTGGCCGCGCGATAGGCGCCGACATCGGCCATGCGCACCATGGCGGCCATGGCCAGGTGCTGGCGTTCCAGGCTCCGCCGCTGGTCAGGCGTCATGGCCAATGCGCACAGGGCGGCGGCCATCGCCTCCAGCTCCGCCATCACCAGGAACATCTCGCCAAGCTGCGTGCTGTCCGGGATGGCCACCACGGCACCCCGGCGGGGGGCGACCTGCACCAGACCGGTCGGCGCCAATTGGCGCAAGGCTTCGCGCACCGGGGTCCGGCTGGTGCCGAAGGACTTCGCCAGGGCCATTTCATCGAGCGGGGTGCCCGGCTTCATCAGGCCGGCGACGATATCCTCCGCGAGCCGCGCGGCAATTGCCTCGCCATGGGTCGGGCGTACGGGGCGCGGGTCAGGGCTGGCGGGCCGGCGGGGCATGGCGCGGTTGTGCCGCGCCGGGGCCGCCGCCGTCCAGTCTCAGCGGAAGGGATAGGGGTACATCAGGCCGCCGCGGCGCCACAGGTCGGACAGGCCGCGCTCCAGGCCGATCGGCGAGCCTTCGCCCAGGTTGCGCTCGAAGATCTCGCCGTAGTTGCCGACCTGGCGGATCGCCTCCGCTGCCCAGGTGTCCTTCAGGCCGAGCCGGGCGCCGAGGCCGCGGTCGAGGCCGATCAGGAAGCGGATTTCGGCATTGTCGGACCGCAAAGCGGCATCGAGCGTGGTGCTGGACACCTCCAGCTCCTCCGCCGCCACCAGGGCGTGCAGCGTCCAGGTGACGATCTGGCGCCAGCGCTCGTCGCCGCCGCGCACGAAGGGGGTCAGCGGCTCGCGGCTCAACCGTTCGGGCAGCAGCACGGCGCCGGCCGGGTCCGGCAGGTCCGTCACGCGCAGCGTGGCGAGGGCGGCGGCATCGGCCGTCACCGCGTCGCAGCGCCCGTCCTTGAAGCCGTCGAGCAGGGATGCACCGCTCTGGCGGGTCACCACCGGCTGCACCGTGATGCCGGCCCGCGTCGCCGCGTTGCGGAGGATGCCGAGGCTGCCATCGACCTCCGGCGCGGCGACGCAGATGCGTTTGCCGTCGAGCTGGGCGAAGGAGGCGACGTTGGCGTCGGCCCGCACCATCACCGCCTGCCCGTCGTAGAGAAGAACCCCGATCGGCGTCAGGTTGCGGCCGGCGTCGCGCATGGCCGTGATGGTCATGTTGCTGGACAGCAGGTCGACGGTGCCGGCCTCGACCTGCGCCAGCCCGGCTTCGAGGGACGAAGCGGGCACGAAGCCCACCTGTTCCGCATCGCCCAGCACGGCCGCGGCCACCGCCCGGCAGAAATCCGCATCCAGTCCGCGCATCCGGCCCTGCAGGTCCGGTGCGGAAAATCCGGGCAACTGGCCAAACACGCCACAGCGCAACTCGCCGCGCTGCCGGACCGCGTCAAGGGTCTGGGCCGGCGCCGTGCCGACAAGGCCCAGCATCATCAGGAAGCCGAGGAAGCAGCGGCGCATGGTGGGGTTCCGATCGGGCAAGGGGCGCGGCATCTGGTTCAGCAGCCGGAGGCGGCGACGCGGCAGACGATGCCGGAGCCCGGTCGTTCCGCAATGCGGCAGACCTGCAAGGCCTGGGCTTCGGCCTGTTCGCGCGTCTGCCCAGCGCCGGTGGCCGTGCGGCGCAGCTGGGCCGGGGTGTCGCTGACCGCCTGGACCAGGGCACCGCAGGCGTTGGGGAATTCGAGCGAAATGCGGCACTGGTTGCGGCCCACCACGGCCTCGCAGGCGCGGATGGCCGTCATGCTGGCGGCGAGCCGGTCCGACTGCCCGCTGGTGAAGCCATAGGCCGTGGAGGGTGGTTCCGCCGTATAGATGAAGCCGAAGCGGCCGCGCAGCGCCGCTGCCGTCGCGCCGACAGAAGGTGCAGCGGCCGGCAGCACGCCACCCTGGGCGCAGCTTTGCTGGCAGGCCTGCACCAGGGCGCGTGGCTGGCTGTTGCAGGCCCTCTGGCAGGATTGCGGGATCGCAGCCGGGCGGTTGGCCATCACCGCCCGAGGCGGCGCAGCGCTGCCGACCGGGGTGAAGCAGGCGCCGGCGCCCGGGCCGCTCGCCAGGCCGCAGTTCAGGAGACGCGGCGTAGACCAGCGCTCCGCCGGCAGCGCGATCCGCCAGGGGCCGCCATCGCGGCACTGAATGTCCCAATAGGCGGTGCGGCCGCGGTCGAGACCGGCGGCGTAAAGGTTCGAAACCTCCGAACACGCCAGGCCATTGGTGCGAAGCAGGCTGCGGAAGGCATCCCGCTGGCCCGCCCCGTCCCGCGCGAGAAGCTGGTCGTTGGTCGGGTTGCCGGTCTGGGCCCAGGCGGGCATCAGCACCACGGGTGCAACGGACCCGAGCAGGACAGACAGCGCCAGCACGGCCAATCGCATCGCCACCACCCCAGGACTTACGCCAAGGTGTCGCCTTTCATTACTTGTTGCGCAAGTCCCGAAAATTGGGATTCGCCGCGACACGCGAGGTGGCGTCGCTGAGGCGGCCGCCTCGAACTGCCGTCGCGGATGCTGTAGGCAGGCAGGCGATGCAGACGGAGCAGGTTGCATGAAGACACGCGCAGCGGTGGCCTGGGCGGCCGGCAAGCCCCTTTCGGTGACGGAAGTGGAGATCGGCGGCCCGCGGGCGGGCGAGGTTCTGGTGGAGGTGAAGGCCACCGGCCTGTGCCACACCGATCTCTACACCCTGTCCGGTGCCGATCCGGAGGGGCTGTTCCCCGCCATCCTGGGCCATGAAGGCGCGGGCATCGTCCGCGAGGTCGGCGCCGGCGTCACCAGCGTGAGGCCGGGCGACCACGTGATCCCGCTCTACACGCCGGAATGCCGGCAGTGCAAAACCTGCCTGTCGCAGCGCAGCAACCTGTGCACCGCGATCCGCGGCACCCAGGGCCGCGGCGTGATGCCGGACGGATCCTCGCGCTTCTCCTGCGAGGGTGCGCCGGTGATGCACTACATGGGCTGTTCCACCTTCGCCAACTACACGGTGCTGCCGGAGATCGCGGTGGCGAAGGTGCGGGAGGACGCGCCCTTCGAGAAGATCTGCTACATCGGCTGCGGCGTCACCACCGGCATCGGCGCCGTGATCAACACCGCCAAGGTCTGGCCGGGCGCCAATGTCGCGGTGTTCGGGCTGGGCGGCATCGGGTTGAACGTGATCCAGGGCGCGCGCATGGTCGGCGCCGACCGGATCATCGGCATCGACCTGAACAATGGGCGGGAGGAGATGGCCCGGAAGTTCGGCATGACCGACTTCATCAACCCGAACGAAGTCGGCCACGACAAGGTGGTGCAGGCCATCGTGGACCTGACCGGCGGCGGCGCCGATTTCAGCTTCGAGTGCATCGGCAACGTCAAGGTCATGCGCCAGGCGCTGGAATGCACGCATCGCGGCTGGGGCGAGAGCATCATCATCGGCGTCGCCGGCGCGGGGCAGGAGATCAGCACCCGGCCGTTCCAACTGGTCACCGGCCGGTCCTGGCGCGGCACCGCCTTCGGTGGCGCCCGCGGCCGGACCGACGTGCCGAAGATCGTCGACTGGTACATGCAGGGGAAGATCGACATCGACAGCCTGATCACCCATGTGACGCCCCTGGACCAGATCAACCACGGCTTCGAGCTGATGGAGCGCGGCGAGTCGATCCGGTCGGTGGTGGTATACTGAGGGTCTGAATGCTGCGCCTGACCGAACTGAAACTGCCGCTGGACCATCCCGAGGGGGCGGTGCTGCAGGCGCTGTGCGCGGCGCTGGGCCTGCGGCCAGCGGAGGTGCGCGACCTCTCCATCGCCCGCCGCGCCTGGGATGCGCGCCGCCGGTCGGCGATCCTGCTGGTCTATTCGGTGGATTTCGCGGTCGATGACGAGCAAGGGCTGCTGCGGCGGGCGGCGGGCGACAAGGTGCTGTCCCGCACGCTCGGCCGGACGCCGGACACCAGCTACCGGCCGGTGGCGCAGGCGCCTGCCCGGCTGCCGGCCCGCCCCGTCGTCATTGGCACCGGCCCCTGCGGCATCTTCGCCGCGCTGATCCTGGCGGAGATGGGCTTCCGGCCGATCATCCTGGACCGCGGCAAGGTGGTGCGGGAGCGCACCAAGGACACCTGGGGCCTCTGGCGCCGCAACCAGCTTGTGCCCGAGAGCAACGTGCAGTTCGGCGAGGGCGGGGCCGGCACATTCTCCGACGGAAAGCTGTGGTCCGGGATCAAGGACCCGCAGCATCTTGGCCGCAAAGTGCTGACTGAATTCGTCGAGGCGGGCGCGCCGGAGGAGATCCTGTTCGTCGCCAAGCCACATATCGGCACGTTTCGCCTTGTGACGATGGTGGAAAGCCTGCGCGCGAAGATCGAGGCGCTGGGCGGCGAATACCGCTTCGGCACCAAGGTGGTGGATTTCCTCGTGGAGACCGGGCGTGACGGCCAGCGCCGGATGCGCGGCGTGGTGACGGAAGCGGGCGAGGTGATCGAGACGGGCCACGTGGTGCTCGCCATCGGCCACTCCGCCCGCGACACTTTTGCGAGCCTGCACGCGGCCGGCGTGTTCGTGGAGGCGAAGCCCTTCTCGATCGGCGTGCGGATCGAGCATCCGCAGTCGATCATCGACCGCGCGCGCTTCGGCGCCTTCGCCGGCAACACCATCCTGGGCGCCGCCGACTACAAGCTGGTGCACCACTGCAGGAATGGCCGCAGCGTCTATTCCTTCTGCATGTGTCCCGGCGGCACCGTGGTTGCCGCGGCGAGCGAACCCGGGCGCCTGGTGACCAACGGAATGAGCCAGTACTCGCGGGCCGAGCGCAACGCCAATGCCGGCATCGTCGTCGGCATCACCCCGGAGGTGGATTACCCCGGTGACCCGTTGGCCGGAATCGCGTTCCAACGGCATTGGGAGGAGCGTGCCTTCGTGGCCGGGGGCGGCGACTACCGCGCGCCAGCGCAGTTGGTTGGCGACTTCCTGGCGGGGCGGGCTTCCACGTCGCTCGGCGCCGTGGTGCCCAGCTACAAGCCCGGCGTAACGCCGACCGACCTCGCCGCCTGCCTGCCCGACTTCGCCGTAAGCGCGATATGGGAAGCGCTGCCCGCCTTCGGCCGCCAGATCCCAGGCTTCGACATGGCCGAGGCCGTGATGACGGGGGTGGAAACGCGCACCTCCTCCCCCATCCGCATCAAGCGGGACGCGGCGCTGCGCAGCGTGAACACGCTCGGCCTGTACCCGGCGGGAGAAGGCGCAGGCTATGCCGGCGGCATCTTCTCCGCCGGCGTCGACGGCATCCGCGTGGCGGAGGCGGTGGGGCGCGACATGGCCGGGCTGGCCGAAGCCGCCTGATGACGCATTTCGACGTGGTGGTGCTCGGCGCCGGGGCGGCCGGGCTGTTCTGCGCCATGCGGGCCGGGCAGCGGGGGCGGCGGGTGCTGCTGCTGGACCATGCCGAGGCAGCCGGGAAGAAGATCCTGATCAGCGGCGGCGGGCGCTGCAATTTCACCAACACCGGCTGCGTGCCGGAGCGGTTCCTGTCGGGCAATCCCCACTTCGCCCGCTCCGCCCTTGCGCGCTACACGCAGCAGGATTTCGTGGCGCTGGTGCGGAAGCACGGCATCGCCTTCCATGAGAAGACGCTCGGGCAATTGTTCTGCGACGGCTCGGCAAGGGCGATCGTTGCCATGCTGCTGGCGGAATGCACGGCGGCAGGGGTCGACCTGCGGCTGGCGCACCGGGTGACGGAGGTGTCGCGGGCCGACCGCTTCAGCGTGGCGACGGATCGCGGCCGCTTCACTGCCGATTCGCTCGTGCTCGCCACCGGGGGCCTGTCCATCCCCAAGATGGGCGCAACGGGCTTCGCGCACGACGTGGCGCGGCGCTTCGGATTGAAGCTGGTGGAGCCGGCGCCCGGCCTGGTGCCGCTGACCTTCGCGGGACCGATGCTGGAACTGATGCAGCCGCTGTCCGGCGTGGCGCTGGACAGCGTCGCGAAGGTCGGCCGCACGGCGTTCCGGGAGGCGCTGCTGTTCACGCATCGCGGCCTGTCCGGCCCCGCCATTCTCCAGGCCTCCTCCTATTGGCGCGGCGGGGAGGCGCTGACGCTGGACCTGCTGCCGGAGCGTGACGCCACCGCGCTGCTGCTGGCCGGCAAGCGCGCGCGCCCCAGGGCGGAGCCGAAGACGGTGCTGTCCGAGTTCCTGCCGGGGCGCCTGGCGCAGGACATGGCCGCCCGGCACCTGCCGCCTCGGGTGATCGGGGAGGTCGGCGATGGACCTCTGAAGGCGCTCGGCGCGCTGCTGAAGGCCTGGCGGCTGGAGCCCGCGGGGACCGAGGGCTACGCGAAAGCCGAGGTCACGCTGGGCGGCGTCGATACCGCTGGCCTGTCGTCGCAGACGCTGGCGGCCAAGGATGTGCCGGGTCTGTTCGTGATCGGTGAGGCCGTGGACGTCACGGGCTGGCTTGGCGGCTACAACTTCCAATGGGCCTGGTCGAGCGGCTGGGCCGCCGGCGAGGCCGCCTGAAGCGGCTGGGAGAAGCGCAGCAGGTAGCCATCGGGATCCTGCACCAGGAATTGCCGCACCCCGGCTGCACCGTCCGCCACGCGGTACCACTTCTCCTCCGGCTCCAGGTAGAGCGGCCAGTCCGCGCCGCGCAGCGCCGTGAGGATCGTGCCAGTGTCGGTGACCTCGATCTGCAGGTTCATGCCGCGCCCGAAGGGCTGGTCCAGCGTGCCGGTGACCCAGCGGCGGCCCGGGCCAGCCGCCTCCTCCAGCATCACCTGCGCGCCCTCGCGGTCGAGATAGGCGAAGCGGTCCTCCGGCCGGTCATAGGCCACGCGGAAGCCGCAGAGACCGCACCAGAACCGCAGGCTGGCGGCCAGTTCGGCGACCAGCAGTTCCGGCACCAGGACCGCGCGGCGAAACCCGCTCACCCGAGGCCGGCGACGACCAGCATCAGCGCCGCCGTAGCGCCTCCGGCCACGCGCAGGACGAGCCGGTTGGTGACCTGCCATGCGGCCAGGATGCCGAGCCCATGCAGGGCGGCGGTGGCGGCCAGGAAGCCAGCCGCGTAGCCGACCGCCCCCTGCCCGGCCAGTTCGGTTCCATGCGCATGGCCGTGCAACAGCCCGAACAGCGCGACCAGCGGCACCGCGACCGCCAGCGACAGCCGCGCGGAAGCGGCAACCAGCGCGCCGAGCACGATGACGGAGGCGAGGATGCCGGCCTCCACCATCGGAAGGCCAAGGCCGCCGGCGGCAACACCGAATCCGACCGCCATGGCACCCAGGAAGCCGGCCGGCAGCGCCCAGGCGGCGCGCCCACCGATCAGCCCGGCCCAGAGGCCGACCGCGACCATCGCCAGCACATGGTCGAGCCCACCGACCGGATGCAGGAAACCCGCCGCGAAGCCATGCAGGTGGTCCGCGCCGGTGTGGGCCAGCGCGGGGACGGGTGCCGTCAGCAGCGCCGCGAGGGTCAGGACGCGGCGCATCAGGCGATGCCGCCGGATTTGAGAATGAAGGCTGCGATATCCGACACGCCCTGGTTCTCCTTGAGGTTCGTGAACAGGAAAGGCCGCGCGCCACGCATCCTGCGGGCATCGCGGTCCATGACGGAAAGGTCGGCGCCGACCAGTGGTGCCAGATCGGTCTTGTTGATGACAAGCAGGTCGGACCGCGTGATGCCCGGCCCGCCCTTGCGCGGGATCTTGTCCCCGGCCGAGACGTCGATGACGTAGATCGTCAGGTCGGCCAATTCCGGGCTGAAGGTGGCGGCCAGGTTGTCGCCGCCCGATTCGATGAACAGGATTTCCAGCGACGGAAACCGGCCGGACATTTCCGCCACGGCGGCAAGGTTGATCGAGGCATCCTCCCGGATCGCGGTATGCGGGCAGCCGCCGGTCTCGACGCCCATGATGCGGTCGGCGGAAAGGGCGCCGCTGCGGGTCAGGAACTCCGCATCCTCCTTCGTGTAGATGTCGTTGGTGATGGCGGCCACGTCGTGGCTGTCGCGCATCGCCTTGCAGAGGCGGTCGACCAGCGCCGTCTTGCCGGAGCCGACGGGGCCGCCGATGCCGATGCGGAAGGGGCCGTTCGCTGTCCGATGGCTGGAGAGCGCATCACGCGCGGAGGCCTGGATCGGCCGGCCTTCTGAAGGGTTCATGACCGAAAAAGCCTTGTGTATTGCGTCTCGTGGCGCAGCGAGAACAGGTCGATGACCGGCGTGGCGCTGCCGATATCCTCCGCGTCACGCACCGCCAGGGCGGCGTCCGTCGCGGCGACGAGGGCGGGCAGCAGCGCCGCGGTCGCGACCTGCCCATCCGTCTGCCCGAGCGGCACAAGGCGGACCCCGGCGGAGACCAGGTTGGCGGCGAAGGCGGCGAGCCAGGCGAAGCAGGCGTCGCGCAGCGGGATCCCGTGGCAGCCGGCCGCGACCCCGAAGGCGACGGCATGGGTCAGGCGGCCGGGATGCCGCGCGGTGAACGCGGCGAAAGCCGGATGCGGCCAGGCGGCGTTGGTGGCGAGCGCGAAGGCGTGGCCCGGCTGCGTCGCCTCCAGCGCCAGTTCGGCGGTGCCGCGCATGGCGGCGGCAAGGTCCGCGAGGTCATCCAGCGCGGCCTCGTCGCTGGCCTCGGCAGCGCGCCAGGACAGCGCAAGCAATGCGCCATCGACGGCGCCGGCACCATGCGACAGCGCGGCCTCGGCATAGGCGACGAGGCTGGCGCGGTCCGTCACCGCGCCCTCCTCCACCGCCATCTCCAGCCCATGGCTGTAGCTGAAGGCGCCGGTGGGGTAGGCGGGCGACAGCCAGGCCAGCAGCCGCGCCAATGCGGCGAAATCAGTGGTGATGGTGGTCATCGTCACCGTGGTGCTGGTGGCCATGCGGATGGTCCGGCAGGCGGTTGTGTTCGCCATAGGCGCCGCCTTCCGGGTTGAAGGGCGCGCGGACCTTCTCCAGCGTCGCGCCAAGGCCCTCCAGCATCCGGATGATGACGTGGTCGTGCCGGATCAGGATGCGATCGCTGGCGAGTTCCGTCGGCAGGTGGCGGTTGCCGAGGTGCCAGGCGAGGCGCAGCAGCAGGGCCGGGCTGGGCGCGGTGACGGCGACCAGATCCTCCGCCGCCGCACGCAGCCGGATGAAGCCGCCATGTTCGAGTTCCAGGCCATCGCCGTCCCGCATCACCTGCGCTTCCGGCAGGTCGAGCAGGAAGGACCCGCCGCCTTCCGTCAGGTACATCTTGCGGCGGCGGAAGCGGTCGTCGAAATCGACCGTGACGGTGTCCCGCATCTCCTGCTGCGGCCAGGTGCCGGCGGCATGGACGGCAATGGCGCGGGGCGGCGTGGTGTTGGGCATGTGTGGCTCTCAGAACAGGAAGTAGCGCTGCGCCATGGGAAGTTCCATGGCGGGTTCGCAGATGAGCAATTCTCCGTCGGCACGCACTTCATAGGTCTCCGCATCCACCTCGATCTTCGGTAAGGCGTCGTTCAGTACCATGTCGCGCTTCGACAGGTTGCGCGTGCCGGAGACCGCCAGCAAGGGGCGCGACAGGCCAAGGCTCTGCCCGATGCCGGCCTCGAGTGCCGCCTGCGAGACGAAGGTGACGGAGGACAGCGTGTTGGCGCGGCCGTAGGCGCCGAACATCGGGCGGTAGTGGATTGGCTGCGGCGTCGGGATGGAGGCGTTGGGATCGCCCATCGGCGCCATGGCGATGGTGCCGCATTTCAGCACGTAGTCTGGCTTCACGCCGAAGAAGGCCGGCGACCACAGCACCAGATCCGCCAGCTTGCCCACGGCGATGCTGCCGACATGGGTGGCGATGCCCTGCGCGATGGCCGGGTTGATGGTGTATTTCGCGATGTAGCGGCGGACGCGGAGGTTGTCGTTGTCGCCCGTCTCGCCCGGCAGCCTTCCGCGCTGCTGCTTCATCTTGTGCGCCGCCTGCCAGGTCCGGATGATGACCTCCCCCACCCGCCCCATCGCCTGGCTGTCGGAGGACATCATGCTGATGGCGCCGAGGTCGTGCAGGATATCCTCGGCCGCGATCGTCTCCTTCCTGATGCGCGATTCGGCGAAGGCGACGTCTTCCGGGATGCGTGGATCGAGGTGGTGGCAGACCATGAGCATATCTAGGTGCTCATCCACCGTGTTGCGCGTGTAGGGCATCGTCGGGTTGGTCGAGGACGGAAGGAAATTCGGCTCGCCGATCACCTTCAGGATGTCCGGCGCATGGCCGCCGCCGGCGCCTTCGGTGTGGAAGGCCTGGATGCTGCGGCCGCCGATGGCGCGGATGGTGTCCTCGACGAAGCCGCTTTCGTTGAGCGTGTCCGAATGGATCGCGACCTGGATGTCGAAGGCATCCGCGACGCGGAGGCAGGTATCGATGGCCTTGGGCGTGGTGCCCCAATCCTCATGCAGCTTCAGGCCGCAGGCGCCGGCGCGGATCTGTTCCTCCAGGGCCTCCGGCAGCGCCGCATTGCCCTTGCCGAGGAAGCCGAGATTCATCGGAAACGCCTCCGCCGCCTGCAGCATCCGCGCGAGGTGCCAGGGGCCGGGCGTGGCGGTGGTGGCCAGCGTGCCATGCGCCGGGCCGGTGCCACCGCCGAACATGGTGGTGATGCCGGAGACCAGCGCCTCCTCGATCTGCTGCGGGCAGATGAAGTGGATATGCGGGTCGATGCCGCCCGCCGTCAGGATGCGGCCCTCGCCGGCCAGAACCTCGGTACCGGGGCCGATGATGATCGTGACGCCGGGTTGGGTGTCGGGGTTGCCGGCCTTGCCGATGGCATGGACCAAGCCGTCCTTGATGCCAACGTCGGCCTTGTAGATTCCGCTGTGGTCGAGGATCAGCGCGTTGGTGATGACGGTATCGACCGCCCCATTTTTCCGTGTGACCTGGGACTGGCCCATGCCGTCGCGGATCACCTTGCCGCCGCCGAACTTCACCTCCTCGCCATGGATCGTCAGGTCTCGCTCGACCTCGATGATGAGGTCGGTATCGGCAAGGCGCATCCGGTCGCCGGTGGTCGGGCCATACATGCCGGCATAGGCGCGGCGCGAAAGCTTCGCGGGCATCAGAGCTTCCCCTCCGTCTCGCCGCGGAACCCGTGCACGATGCGCGCGCCGGCATAGGGCACCAGGCGCACGCTGCGCGACTGGCCGGGCTCGAAGCGCACCGCCGTGCCGGCCGGGATATCCAGGCGCTGGCCATGTGCCGCGGCGCGGTCGAAGCGCAGCGCCGGGTTGGTTTCGGCGAAGTGGTAGTGGCTGCCGACCTGGATCGGGCGGTCGCCGGTATTGGCGACCTCAAGTTCGGTCACCGGGCGGCCGGCGTTGAGTTCGATGTCACCCGCGGCGGGGAAGATCTCGCCGGGGATCATCGGATCGGCTCATGCACGGTGACCAGCTTCGTGCCATCCGGGAAGGTGGCCTCCACCTGGATCTCATGGATCATCTCGGCGATGCCCTCCATCACCTGCGCGCGCGTCACGACGGTCGCGCCATCCCGCATCAACTCCGCCACGCTGCGGCCATCGCGGGCCCCTTCGACCACATAGTCGGTGATGAGGGCGACGGCTTCCGGGTGGTTCAGCCTGACGCCACGCTCCAGGCGGCGGCGCGCCACGGTCGCGGCCATGGCGACCAGCAACTTGTCCTTCTCACGCGGCGTCAGGTTCATGCGCTACCTCCGGCTCGGACCAAGCATGGCGCATGCCACCTCATGTACGCCAGAGCCTCGGCAGCCGCGCCGGCAGGCCGAGTGCCTGGGCACGGAGTGCCATGATGGCGGCGGCCAACGCGGCGCGCACCTGCCCGGCCTCCCCCAGCCAGCGCGCAACCAGCAGTCCTGGCGCCACCAGGCCGGCGCCACCCGCCGAGACCTCGCGCGCCAGGTCGCGATGCGCCGCGGCATCCGGCATGGCGAGCATCAGCGTCGCCAGCGCACCGGCGCCATCCAGTGTGAACCGGTGCGGGATCGCGCCAGGGTCGAGGTGCAGCGCATCCACCCAAAGCCGGCGGCCGTCGCGGCGGATGCACCAGCGATCGCGCAGCAGGCCCCTGGCGAAGGTCTCGGAGCGGGCGGCGCGGCCCAGCACCAGCATTTCGGCCGCCAGGAGCCGTGCGTCAGGTGCCAGCGAGATATCCAGCCGCCGCGCCAGCCGGGCACCATCGAACAGGATGGTCTCCTGCGGCAGCCATTCCGCCGTGGCCCGATCCGCCAGCACCAGGCTGCTCGAGATCTCGGTGATGGGACCCAGGCTGCGATAGACCTTTTCGGCCGCTGGGGTCGTGACGGTGAAGCGCGCATCGGTGCCGAGGGTCAGCACCGCCTCCAGCCGATCGCCACCCGCCAGGCCGCCGGCGACATTGACGAGCGCCGCCTGCTTCGGCTCATCCGGATCGGCATCGGGAAACAACACGCGCATCGGCGCCGCCTGGTACAGATGCGCGATGCGCGCGCCGCCCGGCGCCGCAAGCAGGCCAAGTTCCGCGCGGCCCCGGGCGCGCTGGTGGGAAGGCGCTCGGGGCGCGGTCTGGTCCATCCCCCGCAGCATGGCACGTCGCGGATTGGGCAGCCAAGGCCGGCGCAACTGCATGCGGGGGCAGCGCCGAGCGGCCACCGCAGGCAGTTACCGCCGCTTCTTTGGGCAGGCCTGGGTTGCTGTTGCGCGGCGAAGCCACAGAACGCGCCGATCTGATCGTATGCCAAGCGTTGGCACATATCTCGCAACGGTGGTTGCTCGGGTGGGGACGCAGCCAAGGGGCGGCGTCGGTGCCGCCGGTTCGTGCATCCCCGAGGAGGCTTCAAAACAATGATCCATCGCATGCCCATCACGCGGCGCGCCGCCCTGGCCGGCCTCGGCACCGTGCTGGCCGCGCCCGCCATCCGCCCCTCCTTCGCGCAGGCCGCGCCGATCAAGGTGGGCGTCCTGCATTCGCTGTCGGGCACCATGGCGATCAGCGAGACCGCGCTGCGCGACACCGTGCTGATGATGGTCGAGTGGATCAACGGCCGCGGCGGCCTGCTCGGCCGGCGGGTCGAGGCGGTGGTCGTCGACCCCGCCTCCAACTGGCCGCTGTTCGCGGAGAAGGCGCGCGAATTGCTGGCCGTCTCCAAGGTCGACGTGACCTTCGGCTGCTGGACCAGCGTGTCCCGCAAATCCGTCCTGCCGGTGTTCGAGGAACTGAACGGCATGCTGTTCTACCCCGTCCAGTATGAGGGCGAGGAGGAGAGCAAGAACATCTTCTATACCGGTGCCGCGCCGAACCAGCAGGCGATCCCGGCCGTGGAATACCTGATGAGCGCCGATGGCGGCGAGGCCAAGCGCATCGCGCTGCTCGGCACGGACTACGTCTATCCGCGCACCACCAACCGCATCCTGCGCGCCTTCCTGAACAGCAAGGGCATCCCGGATGCCGACATCATGGAAGAATACACGCCGTTCGGGCACAGCGACTGGCAGGGCATCGTCAGCCGCGTGAAGCGCTTCGCCGGCGAGGGCAAGAAGACCGCCATCGTCTCGACGATCAACGGCGATGCCAACGTGCCGTTCTACCGCGAGCTGGGCAACCAGGGCATCAAGGCCGAGGACATCCCCTCCGTCGCCTTCAGCGTCGGCGAGGAAGAACTGGCCGGCATCGATGCGCGGCCGCTGGTCGGCCACCTGGCCGCCTGGAACTACTTCATGTCCGTCGACAGCCCGGTGAACACCGAGTTCAAGGCGATGTGGCAGGCCTACATCAAGAACCCGCGCCGCGTGACCAACGACCCGATGGAAGCCACCTACACCGGCTTCAGGATGTGGACCCAGGCCGTGACCCAGGCCGGCACGACCAATGTCGATGCGGTGCGCGCGGCGATGATCGGCCAGAAGGTCGATGCACCTTCCGGCTTCAACCAGGAGATGCGCGCCAACCATCACCTGACCAAGCCCGTGATGATCGGCGAGATCCAGGCCGACGGGCAGTTCAACACGGTGTGGAAGACGCCGACGGTCATCGCGGCCGAGAACTGGTCCCCCTTCATCCCGGAGAACGCGAACCGCCGCCGCGGCTGATCAGGAGGGTTGGGGGGCGGCACCGTGCCGCCCCCTTTTCCGCAACCGCATGAAGAACGCGCTTCTCGCCCTGCTGCTGATGTGCGCCATGGCCTTGCCGGTGCACGCACAGGACACGCTTGCCGCCCGTCTCGCCGGGATTGGCACCGGATTCAACCAGACGGCGGAAGCGGTGGACCGGCTCGGCGCCAGCGGCGACCCGGCCGCCCTCCCCTTGCTCCGCGCCTTGAGCGATGGGCGCCTTCTGCGCCGCGTCGATGGAACACTGCTGATCCGCGGTGAGGCCGGCGCGACCGAGGCGTTGTCAGGCGCGGCCACCGAGGCCACGGGCGCGGAAGCCGTGCGCTTGAACAACCGGGTGCGCGTGGCGTTGCGCGGGGCGCTTGGCCGCCTGCAACTGGTCTCGCCCGATCCCGCGGAACGCCAGGCGGCGGCGGAGGCGGTGTTCCGCAGCCGATCGGCCGAGAACGTGCCGCTGCTTGATGCGGCCCTGGCGCGGGAGACGGTGCCCGCCATTCGCACGCGGCTGGCCCTGGCCCTGGCGGCATCCCGCGTCATGGCGAATGATCATGCGGACAAACTGCTCGGGATCGCCGCCCTTGGCGCGACGGCCTCCCCGGAGGCACGCGCCGTACTGCTGGAGATGCGGGCCGCCAATCCGGCGTTGAGCGCGCAGATCGAGGATGCGGTGTCCGCGATCGATCAGCGCCTGGCGGTACGGCGTGCGGCGGAGACTCTGTTCCAGGGGCTGTCGCTCGGGTCCGTGCTTCTGCTGGCGGCACTGGGACTCGCAGTGACCTTCGGCGTCATGGGCGTGATCAACATGGCGCATGGCGAGTTCGTCATGCTCGGCGCCTACACCACCTTCGTGGTGCAGGAGGCGCTGCGCGGCATTCCGGTGCTTGCGCCGTGGTCGCTGCCGCTTGCGGTGCCGGCCGCCTTCCTGGTGACCGCCGCCTGTGGCGCGGCGATGGAACGTGGACTGATCCGCCACCTGTACGGCCGGCCGCTGGAGACGCTGCTGATGACCTTCGGCGTCGGCATGATGATCCAGCAATCGGTCCGGCTCACCTTCGGCGCGCAGAATCGCGAGATCATCAGCCCCGCCTGGATGCAGGGTACGCTGATGCTGCCGGGCGACATTGCCGTGACGCAGAATCGGCTGTGGATCCTGGTCTTTTCCATGGTGATCCTGGGCCTGACGGTGGCCGCCATCCGCTTTACGCGATTCGGGCTGGAGATGCGCGCGGTGACGCAGAAGCGCGCCATTGCCTCATCCATGGGCATCCGGACCGGCCGCGTGGATGCGCTGACCTTCGCCTTCGGGTCGGGCATCGCCGGCATCGCCGGCGTGGCGCTGAGCCAGATCGACAATGTCAGCCCCAACCTCGGCACCGGCTACATCATCGACAGCTTCCTGGTGGTGGTGTTCGGCGGCGTCGGGTCGCTGGCGGGCACGCTTGTGGGCGCCTTCGGGCTCGGCATCATCAACAAGATGCTGGAGCCCTGGGCCGGTGCGGTCCTGGCCAAGGTGTTCGTGCTGGTGGCCGCGATGCTGTTCATCCAGCGCAAGCCACGCGGCCTGTTCGCGCAGAAGGGAAGGGCCGCGGACGCATGAGCATCGCGGTGTCCCCACCTGCCCCGGATGCCAGGTTGCGGCTGGGCCTGCGCGCCGGCCTGCTGGTCTTCATCCTGGCGCTCGGCGTCATGCCGCTGCTGAACCTGCTGCCGGCGGCGCATCCGCTGCACGTCTCGGACTTCCTGGTCTCCATCACCGGCAAGTGGATCTGCTACGCCATCCTGGCGCTGTCGCTGGACCTGGCCTGGGGCTATGCGGGTATCCTCTCGCTTGGCCACGGCGCCTTCTTCGCGCTCGGTGGCTATGCCATGGGCATGCACCTGATGCGGCTGATTGGGCCGCGCGGGTCCTATGGCCATCCGGTGCTACCGGACTTCATGGTGTTCCTGGGCTACCAGGAACTGCCGTGGTACTGGCTGGGGTTCGACAGCTTCCCCTTTGCCATGCTGATGGTTGTGCTGGTGCCTGGCGCGCTGGCCCTGGTCGTCGGCTTCCTGTCCTTCCGCAGCCGCATCACAGGTGTCTATTTCTCCATCCTGACCCAGGCGATGACCTTCGCGCTGATGCTGGCCTTCTTCCGCAACGACATGGGCTTCGGCGGCAACAACGGCTTCACCGACTTCAAGGAGTTGCTTGGCCAGCCGCTGAACACCTCCGTCATGCGCTCGGGCCTGTTTTATGCCTCGCTCCTGGCGTTGGTGCTGGCCTTCATGATCTGCGTGCGGTTGACCCGCAGCAAATACGGCCGGGTGCTGACGGCGATCCGCGACGCGGAAAGCCGGGTGCGGTTCCTCGGCTACAACACCACCCATCACAAGCTGTTCGCCTTCGTGCTGTCGGCCATGCTCGCCGGTGTGGCCGGTGCGCTGTATGTGCCGCAGGTCGGCATCATCAATCCCGGGGAGTTCAGCCCGGCCAACTCGATCGAGGCGGTGATCTGGGTTGCCGTCGGCGGCCGCGGCACGCTGGTCGGCGCAGTGCTCGGCGCCTTCTCGGTCAATGCCCTGAAGACCTGGCTCACATCCGCGGCGCCGGACCTCTGGCTGTTCGTACTGGGCGGGCTGTTCGTGGCGGTCACGCTGTTCCTGCCGAAGGGATTGATCGGGCTGATGAAGGGGCGCGGGCCGTGAGCCAGGGTCGCCGGCTGTACCTCGATGGCGTCTCCGTCGTCTTCGACGGATTCCGTGCGCTTAACAACCTCTCCCTCATCGTGGAGCCGGGGGAGCTCCGCTCCGTGATCGGGCCAAACGGCGCCGGCAAGACGACAATGATGGATGTCATCACCGGCAAGACCCGCCCCACCGCCGGCACCGTCAATTTCGGCGAGATCGACCTGACACGGATGGACGAGGCCGGCATCGCCAATCTCGGCATCGGCCGCAAGTTCCAGAAGCCGACGATGTTCGATGCCTTGACCGTGTTCGAGAACATGGAGCTGGCGCTGAAGGCCCCGCGCGGGCCGATCGCCTGCCTGCGATGGATCCTGACCGGCGAGGCGCGGACCAGCGTCGAGACCACGCTGGAGGAGATCGGCCTTCTCGAACGGGCGCACGACCTGGCCGGCATCCTCAGCCACGGGCAGCGGCAGTGGCTGGAGATCGGCATGCTGCTGATGCAGGACCCGGAACTGCTGCTGGTGGACGAACCCGTCGCCGGCATGACGGATTCGGAGACCGAGCAGACCGCCGCGCTACTGGTGCGTATCGCCGGCAAGCGCAGCGTCGTGGTCGTCGAGCATGACCTGGAATTCGTCCGCGCGCTCGGCCGGCGGGTGACGGTGCTGTGCGATGGCAGCGTGCTGTCGGAGGGCTCCATCGACCACGTGCAGAACGACCCCAGGGTCATCGAAGTCTATCTGGGGCGCTGAAATGCTGAACGTCGCCGCCATCGACCTGTCCTACGGCGCAAGCCTGTGCCTGCGCGGAGTCTCGCTGGTGGCCGAACCTGGCAAGGTCACTGCTGTGCTGGGTCGGAACGGCGTCGGCAAATCCTCGCTTCTGCGCGCCATCATGGGGCTGGAGAAGGTCCGCGCCGGCAGCATCACCTGGGAAGGGCGCGACGTGACGCGGCTGGGGCCGGCGGAGCGTGCGCGCGCCGGAATCGGCTATGTGCCGCAGGGGCGGGAGATCTTTCCCTTCCTGACGGTGCAGGAGAACCTGGAGACCGCTCTGGCGGCCGCGCCACGCGGCTCCGGTGTCGATTCGGAAATCTTCGACCTTTTCCCCGTGCTGCGGCAGTTCCTGCGCCGGCGCGGCGGCGACCTGTCCGGTGGGCAGCAGCAGCAGCTGGCGATCGGCCGCGCGCTGTGTGCCCGGCCACGCCTGCTGATCCTGGACGAACCGACGGAAGGGATCCAGCCTTCCGTCATCAAGGACATCGCCCGCGTCATTCGCCACCTCTCGCGCGATCGCGGCATCGGGGTGATCCTGGTGGAACAGTACTACGATTTCGCCCGCGAGCTGGCTGACAGCATCGCGGTCATGGTGCGCGGCGAAGTGGCGTTGGGTGGGCCGGCCGGGACGCTGGACGAGGCCGCCGTGCGGAAGCTGCTGACGGTGTAGCTACCAGAGCCCCGGCAGCCACAAGCACAGCGCCGGAAAGAACAGCAGCAGCACGATGCGCAGCAGGTCGGAGGCGCAGAATCCCATCACGCCGCGATAGGTCTGGCCCATCGGGATGTCCTTCGCCATGGCGTTGATGACGAACAGGTTCAGTCCGAAGGGCGGCGAGATCATGCCGACCTCCACGCTCATCAGCACCAGGATACCGAACCAGACCAGCACCTGCGTGCGATCGAGCCCGAAATCCAGGCTCAGCATCAGCGGCACGAAGATGGGCAGCGTCAGCAGCACCATCGCCATGCTTTCCATGAAGCAGCCGAGCACGAGATAGACTACGAGGATGGCGAACAGGATGGCCAGCGGCGGCACCGGCAGGGCGGCGACCATGCTGGAAAGTTCCGACGGCAGGTGCGACAGAGCCAGGGCCGCGCTGAACAGCTCTGCGCCCAGCAGCACGATGAAGATCAGCCCGGTGGTCTCGGCCGTGGACAGCAGGCTCTCGCGCAGACCCTGCCACCGCATGCCGCCGAGTCCGAAAGCCAGCAGGCCGGTGGCCGCCGCGCCGATGGCCGCGCCTTCGGTCGCACTGAACCAGCCATCGTAAATCCCCGTGACGACGACGAGGAACACCGTCATCACCGGCCAGACCTCCGCCGTCGCACGCAGGCGCGCGCGGTAGGGCATGCGCTCGGCGGGCGGCGCGGCGCCAGGGGCCACCCGGGTGTAGATGTTCACCACCAGCATGTAGCCGATCGTGGCGAGCAGGCCCGGGATGACGGCGGCGATGAACAGGCTGCCGATGCTCTGTTCCGTGTAGATCGCGTAGATCACCAGGATGACGCTGGGCGGGATCAGGATGCCGAGCGTGCCGCCGGCGGCCAGGGTGCCGGTGGCAAGCGCCGGCGAATATCCATGCCTGCGCATCTCCGGCAGCGCCACCTGGGACATGGTGGCGGCGGTGGCGAGGGACGATCCACAGATGGCGCCGAAGGCCGCGCAGCCGCCGATACTGGCCACCGCAAGGCCACCGCGCCAATGCCCCATCCAGGCGCGGGCGCAGGCGAAGAGGGCCCGATTCATGCCGCCCTTGGTGGCAAAGTCGCCCATCAGCAGGAACAGCGGGATGACCGACAGGGTGTAGGAGGAAAAGCGGCTGAACGTCAGCGTGTTGAGCGTGGCGAACAGACGGTCCCAGCCCGACAGCTCAGCGTAGCCCAGTCCACCGACGAGGAGCATGGCGATCCCGACCGGCATGCGCAGCGCGATCAGCACCAGAGCGCCGCCGAACATCAGCAGTCCGACGCCGAAATCCGTCATGCCGGCCGACGCTGGCGGGCGAAGCCTTCGACCGCGACGAAGAGAGTGCAGAGGCTCCACGCCATCATGCCCGCACCAGCCGCCGCGTAGCCCCACCAGTACGGCAATTGCAGGAACATCGTATCCCTCTCGCGTTCCCACATGCCGATGCCGCCGACGATGAGTCGCCAGGCCAGCACCGCGACGACCACGGCGACCACCACCCGCATCACGGCATCCAGCGCGCCCGTCGCCCGCGGCGGCAGCTTCTGGGTGAAGAAATCCACCAGCACATGCACGCCCTTCATCTCGCACAGCGGCATGCACAGCACGACGGCGACGCCCAGCAGCATCTCCACCACCTCACTGTCACCCAGGATCGGCGTGCCGAAGGCGCCGCGGATGACGGAGGCGGTGGTGACGGCGACCGCGGCGAGCAGCAGGAAGCCGCTCACCAGCGCGCAGGCCACGGCAAGGCGCGTCAGGCCGACGCGCAGGGCCGGCAGGTTCATGCGCGGCCGTGCTTGGCCGTGATCGCCTGCAGGTCCTCGAACATCGCACGGCCATTGCGGCCGCGGCGAGTCATCTCCGCCACCCAGGCCTCATAGGCCGGTGCCACGGCGGTGCGCCAGCGCGCCTTCTCCTCCGGCCCGATCGCGATGATCTCGTTGCCCGCGCCGCGCGCCGCATCCACGGCCGCGGCGGTCTGCGAGTCCCAGATGGCGCCGCGATTCACCGCGAGCGCGGGGCCGGAATTGGCATCGATCACGGCCTTCAGGTCCGGCGGCAGGCGGTTGTAGCTGCGCCCGTTCATCAAAGTGAGGATCATGCCCTGGAACAGGCCGACGCCCGGCGGCTCGCTGTGGAACTTGGCCACCTCGTACAGGCGGAAGGGCTGGGTGATCGCCCAGTTGATCAGGAACCCGTCCACCTGGCTGCGTGCCGTCGCCTCGTACACGCCGCCGAGCGGGATGCCGACGGGTGTGGCGCCAAGCGCGGTCACCGCCTCCCCGATGAATCGTCCGGCGACGCGCAGCTTCATGCCGCGGAAATCTTCCAGCGTGCGGATCGGCTTGCGGGAGGTGTGGATCAGCGCGCGGTCGGTCGAGTGGATGGAGATGATCTTGATGCCGCGGTATTCCGTCTCCGCCAGGTGCTTGCCGGCGAATTCCATGGCCGCCGCGCTTTCCGTCACGCTCAGCCCGGTGTTGAGGAACGGAAGCTCCAGGCCCTCCGTCCCCATGAACCGGCCAGGCGTGAAGCCCGGCACCGTCCAGATGATGTCGACGACGCCGTCCTCGAGCTGCTGCACCAGGTCGCGCGGCTGCCCGCCGAGCTGCATGGCGGGAAACACGTCGATCTTGATGCGCCCGCCGGATTCAGCCGCCACCTTCGCCGCCCAGGGGTCGAGATGCATGGTGTGGTCCAGCGCGGTCGGCGAGGAGAAGCTGTGCAGGCGGAAGGTGAATTGCGGCGCCCCCTGGGCGCGCAGCGTTGCCGGCGCGGCGAGGGCGAGGCTGGTGCCCAACAAGGTCCGTCGCAGCATGGTCGTCGTCTCCGTTCGTCTTGGCTGTTCCATCGGGATGGAGCGTGGCCGCAACCGGACCGCGCTGGCAAGGCCGATTGCCTCGCGTCCGGACCGCGTGGATCCGCCGCTGCGTCCGGAGGATGCATCGCCTGCCGGTATACGCGGCACCTGCCGAAGCCGCGTGATGGGACGCCAGGATTCCGGACTGGTGGCCGGCAGGATTGCGCCCATCTTGGTCGGCTAGAGTGGAAACCCGGAGACCGAGTCTTGCCTGCACCCAGCACCCTCGCCGCGCTCGAGGCCGATGCGCGGCGCGACCTCGACCTGATCGCGCATCCCCGCATGGAATGGCTGCAACCCAAGACCAGCGGCGGTGCGCCGGTGCTGGATGTGCTGATCGTCGGCGGCGGGCAGTGCGGCGTGGTGGCAGGCTTCGCGCTGATGCGCGACAAGGTGCGCAACATCCTGGTGATCGACCGCGAGCCTTACGGGCGCGAGGGGCCGTGGCAGACCTACGCCCGCATGCACAACCTGCGGTCCTGGAAGGACCAGAGCGGTCCGGATCTTGGCGTGCCCTCACTCACCTACCAGGCCTGGCACGAGGCGCAGTTCGGCACCGCATCCTGGGACACGCTGCGCTACATCCCGAAGGAGCTCTGGGCCGACTACCTCCTGTGGCTGCGCCGCGTCGTCGGCGTGCCGGTGCGCAATGGCGTCGCCGCCGGGCGCATCGACCCGGCGCGGACGGATGACGGGCTGCCCTGCCTCCGGGTCGAGACCAGCGCCGGCCCAATGCTGGCGCGCAAGGTCGTGCTGGCCACGGGGCAGGAAGGCGCGGGCTTCTGGTGGATGCCGGATTTCGTCACCGCCCTGCCCCGCCACCTGCGCGCCCATAGCGCGGACCCGATCGATTTTGCCCGGCTGCGCGGCAAGGCCGTCGCAGTGCTGGGTGCCGGCGCATCGGCCTTCGACAATGCGGCGATGGCGCTGGAAGCGGGCGCGGCCGAGGTGCACCTGTTCTGCCGCAGGGCGGAGCCGATGGTGGTGCAGCCCTATCGCTGGCTGACCTTCGCCGGCTTCCTGCGGCACATCCACGAAATGCCGGATGCATGGCGCTGGCGCTTCATGGCGCATGTGCTGGGCCTGCGCGAGGGCTTCCCCCCGGACACCTATGCACGCGTGTTGCGGTTTCCGCAGTTCAGCATGCATGTCGGCCGGCCCTGGACCGGTGCGCGGGTCGGCGAGGATGGTCGCGCCGTTCTCTCGACCGCACGCGGCGAGGTCACGGCCGACTTCCTGATCTGCGGGACCGGCGTGCGCATGGACGCCACGCGCGTGCCGGAACTGGCGGGCTGCGCGCACAACATCGCCAGTTGGGCGGATCGCTATACGCCGCCGGATGCCGAGGCGGATGCACGGCTTGGTGCCTTCCCGTATCTCGGTGCCGACTACGCCTTCGAGGAGCGCGTGGCCGGCGAGACGCCCTGGATCCGCGACATCCACCTGTTCGGGATCGGCACGACGATGTCGTTCGGCCCAGCCGGCGCTTCCATCAATGCGATGGGGATCGCGGTGCCGCGACTCGCGGCCGGGGTCACACGTGGCCTTTTCGCGGCCGAGCTGCCTCGCTACTTCGAATCGCTTCGTGCCTATGATGTTGCGCAAGTAGAGTTGGATACCAGCCGGCTCGCCGCCGAATAGGCGGGCATCTTCCCGCATGCCGCACCACCATGCCAAGCTTCGCCCACCACGGGAGGGATCTTGGACATGGCGGGTACCAGGGCTGGCGCCATCGCGCGTGCGGAAGGCTGCTTCGACAGCGGCGCCTACCTTGCCGAGTTGCAGCGCCTGGTCGCGGTGCCGACGGAAAGCCAGCTGCCGGACAGCCTGCCGGCCCTGACACGCTACTGCACCGAAACGCTGCCAGACCTGATGCGGGACATGCCGTTCGACCAGGCGGTGCTGCCCAATCCGCGCGCCGGGCGCGGACCGGTGTTCCTGGCGTCGCGCATCGAAGATCCAACGTTGCCGACCGTGCTGGTGTATGGCCATGGCGATGTGGTGCGCGGCCTGGCGCCGAAGTGGAGCGAGGGGCTCGACCCCTGGCAGGTCACCGCGCGTGGCGACAAGTGGTATGGCCGCGGCACGGTCGACAACAAGGGCCAGCACCTGATCGCGATCGAGGCGCTGCGCGCGGTGCTGGCGGAACGGGGCGGCCGGCTCGGCTTCAACGCGAAGGTGCTGGTGGAGACCGGGGAGGAACAGGGCTCGCCCGGCCTGCGCGACCTGCTGCGGGCGGAGCGTGCGCGGCTGGCGGCTGATGTGTTCATCGGCCTCGACGGTCCGCGGCAGACCACCTTCATGCCGGAGATGAAGCTGGGCGCCCGCGGTGGCGTGGCCTTCGACCTGGTGGTGCGGCTGCGCGACCATGCGCACCATTCCGGCCACTGGGGCGGCGTGCTGACGGACCCGGGGTTCGTGCTCGCACATGCCATGGCAAGCATCGTCGACCGCAACGGGCGCATCCTGGTCGAGGGCTGGACGCCCGATGCCATGCCGGCTTCGGTGAAGCGCGCCATCGGCGACCTGGTCTTCGAGGATATTCCCGGCCTGCCGGAAGGTGATCCCGGCTGGGGCGAGCCTGGCCTGTCGAAGGCCGAGAAGATCTTCGGCTGGACCAGCGTGATCGTGCTGGCGGCGCTGGTCGGCCACCCGGACGCGCCGACCAACGCCGTGCAGGGCGAGGCGCGGGCGCGGCTGCAGGTGCGGCACACCGCGGACGTTCCCGGCACCGCCTTCATCCCGGCGTTGCGGCGACACCTGGATGCCAGGGGCTTCCCGGAGGTCGAGATCGTGCCGATGATGGAACGCGACATGTTCGGCGCATCCCGCACCGACCCGGACGATCCCTGGGTGGCGATGGTCGCGGGTTCCATGGCGCGGACCAGCAACCGGGCGCCGAACATCGTTCCGAATTCCTCCGGCTCCAATCCGTCCGACATGTTCCTGGAGGAGTTGGGCACGCCGGTGATCTGGATTCCCAACAGCTATGCCGGCTGCAACCAGCATGGCCCGGACGAACACGCGTTGGCGCCGCTGCTGCGCGAGGGGCTGGGCCTGATCGCCGGCATCTGGTGGGACATCGGAGAGGGCCGGGTGCCGGCGCGGCGTTGAACAGGACAGGGAGCGCGAACATGCGCAATGACGAACAGGTCTGGCGCGAAGTCGACATTCGGCGCGAGGCCTATGCGGCCCTCAGCGATCGCGTCTGGGGCATGCCGGAACTCTGCTACAACGAGCACCGGAGTGTCGTGGAACATGTCGCGATGCTGGAGGCCGAGGGGTTCCGCATCACCCGCGATCTCGCCGGCATCCCGACAGCGGTGATGGGCGAGGCCGGCGAAGGCGGGCCTGTGATTGCCATTCTCGGCGAGTATGACGCGCTGCCCGGATTGTCGCAGGAAGCCGGGGTGGCGGAGCATCGGCCGGTGCCCGGCGACGGCACGGGCCATGGCTGTGGCCACAACGTGCTCGGTGCCGCAAGCCTGCTGGCGGCGGCTGCGGTGAAGGACTACCTCAAGGCCAACGGCGTCCCCGGCCGCGTGCGCTACTACGGCTGCCCGGCGGAGGAAGGCGGCGCGGCGAAGGGCTTCATGGTGCGGGAGGGCGCCTTCGACGACGTGGACATCGCGATCTCCTGGCACCCGGCCAGCTTCTCCGGCGTCAACGAGCCGATCTCTCTGGCCAACACGCGCATCGATTTTTCGTTCGTCGGCCGCGCCAGCCATGCGGCGTCTTCGCCGCATCTCGGCCGGTCCGCGCTGGATGCGGTGGAATTGATGAGCGTCGGCGTGAACTACATGCGGGAGCATATGCCGGCGGACGCGCGGATTCACTACGCCTATCTCGACGCCGGCGGCATCGCACCGAATGTCGTGCAGTCCCGCGCCAAGGTCCGCTACCTGATCCGCGCCCGAAACCTGGTGGAGTTGAACGCCCTGGTGCTGCGGGTGCGGAAGATCGCGGACGGCGCGGCGCTGATGACCGAGACGACGGTCTCCACGCAGGTGATCTCCGCCGTGTCCAACCTGCTCGGCAATTCGCCGCTGGAACAGGCGAGGCACGACAATTTCGACCGGCTCGGGCCGCCGCAGTTCAGCGACGAGGATCGCACCTTCGCGGCCGAAATCCAGAAGACGCTGCGGGAGGAGGACATCCTGTCCGGCTACCGGCGGCAGGGCGTTGTACCCGACACTGGCAAGGCGCTGTGCGACCTCATCGTCCCGCTGGCTGCGAAGGGGGCCGGCATGAACGGCTCGACGGATGTCGGCGACGTGTCCTGGAAGGTGCCAACGGTCCAGGCGCGCGGCGCCACCTATGCCATCGGCACGCCGGGTCACAGCTGGCAGGTCGTGGCGCAGGGCAAGGCGCCGGCGGCGCACACCGGCATGGTGCATGTGGCGAAGGTGATGGCCGGCACGGCCGTGGATGCCAACCGCAACCCGGACCTGATCGCCAAGGCGAAGGCGGACCACGCGGCGCGCACCGGCGGCCGGCCCTATGAAAGCCCGCTGCCGGCTGATGCGAAGCCCGCGCTCGGCATGTCGCTGGCGGAATAGATCTACACGACCTCGGTGTAGAGCTTCCTCAGCTTCGCGAGGTAGTCCGGCTGCCGCTTTTTCGCGGTGCCGGCTTGCACGTCCACCGGTGGCAGCAGCGTGTCGGAAGACTCCATCGAGAACTGCCGGACGAATTCAACACGCTGGTCGCGTGCCGTGGCCACGGCCGCCGCGTCGCCGCCGGCGCGCAGCACGTTGGCAGCGATGACGCCGCATTCCACCGCCTGGGTCGCGCCCTGCCCCAGCGTCGGCACCATCGCCTGCGCCGCATCGCCGAGGAACAGTGCGCGGCCATCCAGCGCATGTCGCAGCACCGGCACGATGGCCGACCGCGCCCAATGGATCTCCGCCACATGCGCGTCGATCTTGGCCAGCATCCAGGCGACAGCCGGACATGGCGGCGCATCGGCCGGCGTGAACAGCGCGCGCTGCGCCGCCGCGGTCTTCATCGCATCCGGGATCTGGCGGTCGATGCCGAGTGGGAAGGTGCCCGCAATGTAGACGGCGCCACCCGGTACGCGAAAGGACAGCAGGCGGGCATTGCCGTTGAACCACTGGCCGTAGTCGTCATAGGGACAATCCCCAGCCTCCGTCACCAGCAGCCGCCAGATGCAGACGCCGAGCAGCGTCCCTTCAGGCTCTCCGGCCGCCAGGCTGCGCAGCCGGCTGTAGCGGCCATCGGCACCGACCAGCAGATCGAAGCCGCCGTCGCGCACCAGGCCACCGGGCGTCCGGAACACGGGCACGAGGCGGCCCGCGGCATCCTCCTCCAGCGCTTCCAGGGCGTGCGCGCTGCGGGTGCAGCCTGCCACGGGGGCGCGCAGCAGGCGGTAGAGTTCGGACCAGCGGATGCGGACACCGGGCTCCTCCGCCACCTCCCGCAGGTCGAGGTTGAACAGGCGGGTGCCGTCGGCCAGGTCGATGAACCAGCGCTGCCAGGGCAACGAGGCCGCGCGCAGCGCCGCGTGCCGCGCCGTGCGGTTCAGCCGCAGCGCCTTGAGCGCGTTGGGACCGATGTTCAGCCCCGTGCCGGCCTCCGCCTGGTCACCCGGCGCGACACGCTCGAAGGCCGTGACGTCGAAGCCTTCAAGCCCCTCCGCCAGCAGGCTGCCGGCAACGCCGGTACCGATGATGCCGATCCGCATGAGCCCGTCCCGAAATTTCGTCCTTGGCGGTGCAATCGCCGCGCCAGAGGACTTATGCTCCCGCCATGCCCAAGCTTTCCATCCACCGCCTGCCCATGGCCCATCCGGGCGACCTTTCGGTCCTGGCCGCGCTGATCGCGACGGGCGAGCTGCGCGCCGGCGACATCCGGGCGGTGATCGGCAAAACCGAGGGCAATGGCGGGCTGAACGACTTCACCCGTGGCTACTTCACCCAGTCGCTGATGCTGCTTCTGGCGCGGGAGACGGGGGAGGACGCTGCCTCGCTGGCCGCGCGCCTTCCCTGCGTGCTGTCCGGCGGCACGGAAGGCGCGCTGTCGCCGCACTACCTGGTGTTTGCCGTGGATCGGGCGCAGGGCGGCGCACGTGGCCTGGCCCTCGGCACCGCCTTCAGCCCGCCGACACCTGCGGCGGCTATCGGCCGGAATGCGCAGATCAGCCAGGTGGCGCAGGCGGTGCGGGAGGCCATGGCGCAGGCGGGCATCACGCGGGCCGAGGATGTCGTGCTGGTACAGGTAAAGGCGCCCTGCGCCCAGGCGCCCGGGCCGGAGGCGCGCTCGCCCGACCCGCGCGTGCTGATGGCGCTGTCCCGCGCAGCCGCCGCCTTCGGCGTTGGCCTGGCTCTCGGGGACATTCTGGATGCTGCCGAGCATGACCTGCTGCGTGACCTGAACAGATTTTCAAACCGCGCCAGCATCTCCTCCGGCATCGAGGTCACGGCGAATGAGGTGGTGGTCTTCGGCCATGCAGAGGGCTGGGCGCCAGGCCTGACGGCCGGCGTCGCGCCGATGGCCGACCTTCTCGACCTCGGAGGCGTCGTCGCCGCCTTCCGCGCGTCCGGGCTGGATGCCGCGCCATCGGTGCCCGCCAGACAGCGGGACCGCGTTCTGGGCGTGATCGCGAAGGGCGAGCCGGAGCGGAACGGTGCGATCCGCGGCGCGCGCCACACCATGCTGGGCGATACGGACCTTGACGCCCAGCGACACCTGCGGGGTGCGCTGGGCGCCATCGTCGCCAGCGTGGCCGGCACCGGCCAGGTCTTCGTCAGCGGCGGGGCGGAGCATCAGGGGCCGCCGGGTGGCGGCCTGGTCTGCGTCTTCGCCCGCGCCTGAAGGTCAGCGCGCCGCGTCGACCACCGCATGCGTCCAGGCGCCGGTCGGCGCACGCGTGATGACGGGCGATTCGCCGCCGGAGGACAGCAGGGTCTGCACCGTGCGCTCATAATCCGCCGGGTCCAGGCGGCCACCATTGGTGGTGTCCAGCAGCTTGGCGATCTCGCCCATCATGCGCCGCTGATGCGCTTCGGTCTGCGCGCCGGAGGCATCGTTGTCCAGCACGATGGCCGCCGCCGCATCCGGGTTCGCCCGCGCCCAGTCCCATCCCTGCATGGAGGCCCGCACGAAGCGGCCCATGCGGGCCACGAAGGCTGCATCGGTCAGGCGGCTTTCAAGAACATAGAGGCCGTCTTCCAGCGTGGCGACGCCCTGGTCAGCGTAGCGGAACACCGTCAACTGCTCCGGCCGGAAGCCGCCATCGATGACCTGCCAGTATTCGTTGTAGGTCATGGTGGAGACGCAATCGGCCTGGCGCTGCAGCAGCGGGTCCACGTTGAAGCCCTGGCGCAGCACGCGCACCCCCTGCGGCGTGCCGTTGGTCGGCAGGTTCAGGCGCGCCATCCAGGCGAGGAACGGGTACTCGTTGCCGGAGAACCAGACGCCCAGCGTGCGGCCGCGCAGGTCCGCCGGCGTGCGGATGCCGGTCTCGGCGCGGCAGGTCAGCATCAGGCCGGATTGCTTGAAGGGCTGCGCGATGTTCACCAGCGGCACGCCGCGCTCCCGGCTGGCCAGCGCCGCCGGCATCCACTCCACCACGACGTCGGCACGGCCACCGGCCATCACCTGCGGCGGCGCGATGTCCGGCCCGCCTGCGTTGATCCGGACATCCAGGTTGGCGGCGCGATACATTCCGCGTGCCTGCGCCACGTAGTAGCCGGCAAACTGCGCCTGCGTGACCCACTTCAGTTGCAGCGTGACCCGCTCCTGCGCGCTCGCCGCCGCTGCGCCGGCCAGAAGGCCAAGTCCGACCAACCCACCCAGAAGTGTCCTGTGCATGCCTGTCTCTCCTGTTTCAGTTGCGGACCGAGGGGTGCCAGAAGGTTGCCGCGCGCTCGGCCAACGCCACCAGTCCATAGAATGCCGAACCAGCCACCGCCGCGACAACGATTTCCGCCCAGACCATGTCGAGCGCCAGCCGCGCCGCCTCCGTGGTGATCCGAAAGCCCATGCCGGTGGTCGGGCTGCCGAAGAACTCGGCCACGATGGCGCCGATCAGGGCCAGCGGCGCGTTGACCTTCAGGGCTGTGAAGATGAAGGGCAGCGCCGCCGGCAGGCGCAGCAGCCACAGCGTCTGCCGATGGCTGGCGGCATAGCTGCGCATCAGGTCGCGCTCCAGCGCCCCGGCCGCGGCAAGCCCGGCCACCGTATTCACCAGCATGGGGAAGAACGTCATGGCCACGACGACGGCCGCCTTGGACTGCCAGTCGAAGCCGAACCACATCACCATGATTGGCGCGATGCCGACCACCGGCAAGGACGCGACCAGGTTGCCCAGCGGCAGCAGGCCACGGCGCAGGAACGGCACCCGGTCCGCCAGCAGCGCCATTGCGAAACCGGCAGCGCCACCGATGACGTAGCCGGCCAGGACCGCCTTGAGGAAAGTCTGCGCGAAATCCTGCCACAGCAGATGCGCCGAGGCCGCCATGCGCAGGGCGATGGCAGAAGGCGCCGGCAGCAGCACCATCGGCACGCCGAGGCCCACCACCAGCAGCTCCCACAATGCCAGCAGCGTCGCGCCGAAGGCCAGCGGGGCACCGAGCGCGCGCCAACCCTCCCCGGGCGCATCCCCCAGGCGCTGCACCAGGACCGCGGCGAGCAACGCCAGGAGTGCCGCCGAGGCCCATATGCCGGCGCCGGGCAGGCCGCCATGCGCGCCGGCGATCGCCGCGGCGAAACCGGCACCGACCAGGGCGGCCAGCGGCGCCGTCCTCATGCACGCGCCCCCATGCGGCGCGCGAGCATCCGCTCCGCCGCGCCCAGCAGCCCGACCAGGCTGGCCGAGAGCAGCGCCGCCATCAGCAGGGCCGACCAGATCTGGATGGTCTGGCCGAAGTAGGAGCCGGCCAGCAGGCGCGCGCCCAGCCCGGCCTGCGCCCCGGCCGGAAGCTCCGCCACGATCGCCCCGACCACCGCGGCGGCGATGGCCACCTTGAGGCCCGCGAACAGGTAGGGCAGCGAGGCCGGCAGCCGCAGCTTCCAGAACAGCTGCGCGCGCGAGGCCGACCAGGTCCGCATCAGGTCCAGTGCCATCGCATCCGGTGCCCGGAACCCCTTCACCATGCCGATGGCCACCGGGAAGAAGCACAGATAGGCCGCGATGATCGCCTTCGGCAGCAGCCCCTGCAGCCCCAGCGCGCCGAGCGCCACGATGACGATGGGCGCGAGGGCCAACACCGGCACGGCTTGGGAGGCGACGATCCACGGCATCAGGCTGCGCTCCAGTGCCCGGATGTGGACGATGGCCACCGCCAGCACCACCGCGAAGGCCGCGCCCATGCCGAACCCCACCAGCGCGGCGGACAGGGTGACCCAGGCGTGGTGCACCAGGCTGCGGCGGGAGGTCACGGGCAGTGTCGCGGTGGTGCGCCAGAACTCCTCCAGGATCTGGTGCGGCGCGGGCAGCAGTGGCCGCGCGTGGTTCAGCGTCAGCCGCACCATCTCCGCCGCATCCGGCGCCGCACCCGCCCGTGCCTGCGTATCCGCCACCACCTGCCAGTTCATCCAGATGGCGCCGAGGTACCAGGCCACCGCCAGCACCGCGCAGATGGTCAGCACGGGCAGGATGCTTCTAGACATCGTAGGAATGCCCGGCCCGCAGGCCTTCCCGCACGCGCTGGGCGATGCGCAGGAATGCCGCCGTCTCGCGGATCTCGAGCGGGCGATCCGGACCGAGGTCGCACTCCACGATGTCGGTGATGCGTCCCGGGCGCGGCGACATCACCACGATGCGGGTGGACAGGAACACGGCTTCGGGAATCGAATGGGTGACGAAGACCACGGTCTTGCGCGTCGCGGCCCACAGCTTCAGCAGTTGCTCGTTCAGGTGGTCGCGGACGATCTCGTCGAGCGCACCGAAGGGCTCGTCCATCAGCAGCAGCTTCGGCTCGAAGGCCAGGGCTCGCGCGATGGAGGCGCGTTGCTGCATGCCGCCGGAAAGCTGCCAGGGGAACCTGCGCTCGAAACCCGAGAGGTTGACCAGCGCCAGTTGCGCCCGGGCCCGCGCTTCCCGCTCCGCCCGCGCCACGCCCATGATCTCCAGCGGCAGCATGACGTTGCCGAGGATGGTGCGCCAGGGATACAGCGCCGGCGCCTGGAAGACATAGCCGTAGTCGCGCGCCAGCCGCGCCTGTTCCGGCGTGCGGCCGTTCACACTGATGCTGCCCGCGGTCGCGCGCTCCAGGTCCGCGATCACGCGCAGCAGCGTGGTCTTGCCGCAGCCGGATGGCCCGATCAGCGAGACGAACTCGCCCGGTGCGACATCCAGCGTCACGTCGGACAGCGCATGCACCGTCCCGTCCTGCGTCGGAAAATCGAGCGACAGCTTCCGGGCCGAGATGACCGGCTCAGCCACCGTTGCTGATCTCCCACAGCCGGCAGGGACCCAGCGGCATTTCCAGGATCTCGATCCCCCGGCCCGGCAGGTTGAGCGCATCCTCCAGCGCCTGGGCGAACAGCGCGCCGACCGGGATGGCCCCTGCCTCCCCAGCCCCTTTCACGCCAAGCGGGTTCAGCGGCGAAGGCGTCACCGTGTGCTCCAGCCGCATCCGTGGCACATCGAGCGCGGTCGGGATGAGGTAGTCGGCCAGGCTGGCATTCAGCAACTGGCCCTCCGAATCCCACTCCAGCTTCTCGAAGAAGGCATTGCCGATGCCCTGCGCCACGCCGCCATGGATCTGCCCGGCGAGGATCAGCGGATTGATCACCGTGCCGCAGTCATGCACCACCACGTAGTCCAGGATGGTAGGCCGCATGGTCGCGGGATCGACTTCCACGATCATCGCATGCACACCGCTCGCCGTGGCGCCGCTGGCCGGGCCGAAATAGCTGGTCGCCTCCAGCCCCGGCTCCGTGCCAGGCGTCACCGCGCCGCGCATGGGGTTGGCGAGGCCGGCCAGCGCGCCGAGGCGGATCGCATGGTCCGGCACGCCGGCGACATGCACGGCGCCGTCGGCCAGCACCAGGTCCTCCTCGGCGCATTCGAAATGCCTGGCTGCCGTCCGCAACACCTTCTGCCGCACGACCTTCGCCGCCTCATGCGCGGCGGAGCCAGCGACGACCGCGCCACGGCTCGCGAAGGTGCCGACGCCCCAGTAGAACTGGTCGGTATCGCCGGTGGTGACTTCGACGTCGCGCACATCGACGCCGAGCTGTTCCGCCACAACCTGGGCGAAGGCCGTGGCGTGACCCTGGCCCTGGCTGCCGATGCCGGTCGCCAGGCTGACTTTTCCGGAACTCTGCACCTGCACCTTGGCCCCCTCATAGGGACCGATCCCGGTGCCTTCGACATAGCAGACCAGGCCGATGCCCAGGGCACGGCCCGCCGCCCGCGCCTCCGGCTGCACGCGCGACAGGAAGTCCTGGTAGCCGATGGCGGCCAGCGCCTTGTCGAGGATCGGCTCGTAATTGCCGCTGTCGTAGGAAAGACGGGAGAAATCCTGGTAGATCACGCCCTGGTCGAAGGGAAAGGCGTCGGCCGGGATGAAGTTGCGGCGGCGGATCTCGGCGCGATCCAGCCCGAGCTGCCGCGCCGCGAGGTCGAGCAGGCGCTCCATCACGAAGACACCGTGCTGGCGGCCGGCCCCGCGATAGGGCGTGACCAGCGTGCGGTTGGTGAACACCGCGGTGAAGCTGCTGTCATAGGCTGGCACGACGTAGCAGCCGAGCAGCGTGCACTGGCTGTTCAGCGGCACCGTCAGGCCATAGGGATCGTACGCACCGGTGTCGTGCAGGAAGACGTCGCGCACGCCCAGGATCTTCCCTGTAGCATCCAGCGCGATCTCGGCATCGTGGATCTGGCTGCGCTCATGCGTCGTGGCGAAGAAATGCTCCAGCCGGTCCTCGATCCACTTCACCGGGCGGCCGAGTTGCATGGCGGCCCAGGGAACCAGCACCTCCTCCGGATAGAACATCATCATCTTGGGGCCGAAGCCGCCGCCGATGTTCGGCGCGACGACGCGAACCTGGCGTTCCGACAGCCCCAGCATGGCGGCCAGCCCGTTGCGGATCACGACGGGCGCCTGGGTCGTGTCCCACACGGTCAGGCGATCCGCGCGCGGATCCCAGTTCGCGACGACACCGCGCGTCTCCATCGGGATCGACGCGCCGCGATCGTAGGTGAAGCGCCGTCGGAGCACGACGTGCGCGGACCTGGCCGCCGCCGCGTAGTCACCGCGCGCCTGATGCACATGTGCGGCGATATTGCCGGCGAGGTCGTCATGCACACGCGTCGCGCCGGGCGCCAGGGCGGCCTCCAGGTCACCGACCGCCGGCAGCGTCTCCCATTCCGCCAGGATATCGCCCACCGCATCCTCGGCGAGGTAGCGGCTTTCCGCCACCACCATCGCCACCGGCTCGCCCACATGCCGCGCCTTGTCGCGCACCAGGGGCACCTGGCAGCGCTGATGGAATTCCATGCCCGGCACCGGCGGCGGCGGCACCAGCAGCGGCCCGGGCTTCCAGTAGTCGCCAAGGTCCGCGGCGGTCACCACCGCCACCACGCCAGGCCGCGCCTTCGCAGCTTTGGTGTCCAGCGACAGCAGGCGTGCATGCGCGTGCGGGCTGCGGAAGAAGGCGACGTGCAGCAGGCCGGGCAGTTCGACGTCATCCACGAACAGCGCCTCGCCGCGCAGCAGGCGCGGGTCCTCGTTGCGGGTCAGCGGCTTGCCGAAGCTGTTCACGCGCGTGACGCCCGCAGCACCGCATCGACGATGTGCTGGTAGCCCGTGCAGCGGCAGAGATTGCCGGACAGCGCCTCCCGCACCTCCGCCTCATCGGGGGTTGGATTCTCGGCCAGGAAGGCCGTCAGGGTCATCAGGATGCCGGGCGTACAGTAGCCGCATTGCAGGCCATGCGCGTCCTGGAACGCCTGCTGCAACGCATTGAGCCGGCCCGGTCCTGGTGCCAGGCCCTCCACCGTCCGGATTTCGTGCCCCTGCGCCTGCACGGCGAAGGCCAGGCAGGCGCGGGCGGGTGCGCCGTCCCACAGGATGGTGCAGGCTCCGCAGACGCCATGCTCGCAGCCGACATGAGTGCCGGTCAGGCCGATCTCGTGACGCAGGAAGTCGCTCAGCAGCAGGCGTGGCTCGACATCGCGGACATGGTCCGTGCCATTCACCCGAACCGTCACCTTCATGCCGCCGCCCTTTCCGCGGCCACCGCCAGGGCGCGCCGCACCAGGACACCAGCCAGGTGCCGCTGATAGGCCGGCGAGGCCTGCACACTGCCCATCGGCTCGATTTCCCGCGTCGCCAGTTCGGCTGCCGCCGCACCATCGGCCACCGTCAACCCTGTGCCGACCAATCCCTGCGCTGCCCGCACCGCCAGCATCGGCGTCGGCCCGGCACTGCACAGCGCGATCCGTGCCGCGGCGCACCGGCCGTCGGCGCCGCGCCGCAGCACCGCCGCGACGCCCATCATGGCGTAGTCTCCGCGCCGCCGCGCGACCTCGAGAAAGGCCGTGCCGGAACCGGGCGGCAAGGGTGGCACCTGGATCTCGACCAGCATCTCCTCCTCATTGAGCACCGTCGCCAGTGGGCCTACAAAGAAGTCCTCCGCCACCACGATACGCGAGCCGTTCCTGCTGCGGAGCACGAAGCTGGCCTGAAGCGCCAGCATCACCGCCGGCATCTCGCTGGCCGGATCGGCATGGGCCAGGTTGCCGCCGAGTGTGCCCCGCGTGCGAATCTGCGGATGCGCAACCTGCGCCAGCGCCTCCGCCAGCAGCGGCTGCCGGCGGGTGACCGCGGCATCGCGCTCGATTCGGCGATAGCGGGTCATGGCGCCGATCGCCAGCGTTCCGTCCGCCGAAAACTCCAGATGATCCAGCGCCAAAACCCGGGCCAGGTCGACCAGCACCGCGGGCTGCGCCACCCGGAAATTCATGGCCGGCACCAGGGACTGGCCCCCGGCCAGGAACCGCGCGGCGTCGCCATGCTCCGCCTTCAGCGCCAGTGCTTCCTCAATCGTCTCCGGCGCATGCCACTGGAACGGAGCCGGCTTCACGCATTCATCCTCATGCAATCAAGCCTGCCAGAAGCCGGCCGCGCCGGGCCACAGGCATTTTTGTCGCGACCACGGAATGTGGATGCCAGACTGCCCATCGCTTGCGCAGGCTGCGCGCGGCATGGTCAGCTTGCCCCATGCCCCTCGCCTATCTCGCCGGCCCCGACGTGTTCCTGCCCGACGCGCCAGCGCACGCCGCGCGCAAGGCCGCCATCTGCGCCAGCCATGGCCTGACCGCCCTGCCGCCGCTGAACGAGGATGTGGCCACCCTCGCCGCCATGCCGGACGCGGAGGCGTGGCGAGTAATCTTCGCCAAGGACCTGGCGATGATGCAGCGGGCCGATCTCGTCATCGCCAACCTGACGCCGTTCCGCGGCGCCTCGGCCGATGCTGGCACCCTGGTCGAACTGGGCTGGTTTCTTGGCCGCGGCCTGCCGATCTTCGCCTATTCCAACACCGCCACGCCCTTCGCCACCCGCAGCACGGCGCAGTGTGCGGCCGTGCCGGACCCGATTCCCGGGCTGATGGTCGGCGGCTTCGGCCTGCCGGACAACCTGATGATCCCCGGCGCGGTGGAGGCCGGCGGCGGCCTGCCCATCCTGCTGCCCGAGGGCGACCAGGACCTGCCCTTCGACTCGCTGGAGGTCTTCGCGCGCTGCGTGGCGCGGGCGGCGGCGCAACTGAGGCCTCAGCGTCCGGACCAGTGAACGAAGCGCTTCTCCAGCAGGATGAACAGCAGGTTCAGCAGATAGCCCAGCGCACCCGCGACAAAGATGACGCCGTACATCAGCCCGCTCTCGAACAGCATCTGCGCGTTGATGACGCGATGGCCGAGGCCATCGGTCGATCCGATGAACATCTCCGCCACCACCACGATCACCAGGGCGAGCGAGACTCCGCTGCGCATGCCGACCAGGATCTGCGGCAGCGCCTCCCAGATCAGCACGTCGACCAGGATGCGCCCGCTGCCGGCGCCCATGATGCGGGCCGCAAGGACGCGGGTGCGGCGGGCGTTGATCACGCCGTAGGCGGCGTTGAAAAGGATCACCAGCGCCGCCCCGAAGGCCGCAACCGCGACCTTGGTCCCCTCCCCTGGTCCGAACAGCACCAGGAACAGCGGAAACAGCGCGGAGGCCGGGGTGGAGCGGAAGAAGTCCACCACGAATTCGACGCTGCGATACAAACGCTCCTGCGCTCCCAGCGCGACTCCGAGCGGAACGCCAATGGCGCTCGCGATAAGAAAGGCGAGGCCGGTGCGTTCCACCGTCCGCCAGGTATCGTGCAGCAGCGTGCCGCTGGCGAAGCCACGCCAGGTCTCGCTGAAGGCCTCCGCCGGCGGCGGCAGCAGGATCGGGTCCGCCACCCGCAGCCACACCGCGACCTGCCAGAGCAGCAGGAAGCCGGCAGCCCCGGCGATGGGCGCGGCGAGGGCTTTCATGTGGCGACGGCCTTCTGGAACACGTCGAGGCTATGCGCCTTCAGGCGCACGAAGTCCGGGGTGGACAGTGCCTCCGCCTCCCGCGGCCAGGGCAGCGGGATGGCAAGGTCATCCGCCACCGTCGTGGGTCGCCGCGTCAGCATCAGCAGACGGTCGGCGAGGATGATGGATTCCTCGAGATCGTGCGAGACCAGGATGGTTGTGACGCCAAGGTCCTTCAGCACCCGCTGCAACAGGCTCCGCAGCGAAAGCGTCGTTTCGAAATCCAGCGCCGAGAAGGGCTCGTCCAGGAACAGCACCTCCGGCTCCACCGCCAGGGCGCGCATGATGGAGACAAGCTGCTGCTGGCCGCCGGACAACTCGTAGGGATACCGGTTCAGGTCGAACCGCACGCGAAAGCGTTCCGCAAGGCTCGCGACGCGCGCCTCCACCTCGGCGGCCGGCAGGCCCATGCGGCGCAACGGGTAGCGGATGTTGTCGACCGACCGCCGCCAGGGGAACAGCGCCTCGCGGTAGTTCTGGAAGACGTAGCCGACGCGGATCTCGGATACCTCGCGGCCATCGTACAGGATCTCGCCGCCATCCTTCGGCAGCAGGCCCGCGGCCATGTTGATGAGCGTGGATTTCCCGCAGCCATTCGGCCCGAAGATGGCCAGGATATCCCCGCGGCGCACGTCGAGGTTGAAACCCTCGTAGACCGGCTGGCCTGCGAAGGACTTGCTGAGCCCCCGGATCGTGATGGCGGCGTCGCGCGGCTTCACAAGGCGCGCAGGAAGCTGCCGACGGCGATCTGGTTGCGCACCACGCCCTGCGCCACGGCGAGGTCCACGAATTTCTGGAAGTCGGCGATGTCCTGCGGCGTCAGGTCGCGCACCATGACGAAGTTCACCAGCGGCACGGTGGGTGCCAGCTCGGCCGAGGTCTGCATGTGCTGCACCAGAAGCGGCCGCACGGCCGCCGGGTCGGAGGCGATCAGCGCGCAGGCCTTGGACCAGGCGCTGGCGAAGCGGCGGGCGACATCCGGCTTTTCCTGCACGAACTTGCCGGTGAGGGCGGCGCCGGCCGCGAAGGCCTGCGCCTCCGCGCGGCCCAGCAGGTGCGTGGCGATGACGCCCGCTTCCAGACGCCGCGCGGCGCCGGCCCGCTCGGCGATCGTCGCCACCGGCTCCAGCGTGTAGGCGGCATCGAAGGTGCCGGCCGCGAGGGCGCCGACATGCACGCCCATCTGCTGTTCCTGGATGGTGTAGTCGCGGCCTTCCTGCAGGCCGTTCGCCGCCAGCACGGCGCGCGCGGCGGACAGGTTGGCCGGGCCCGGCGCGGACAGGATGCGCGCACCCTTCAGGTCGCGGATGGCCTGCGCCGGGTGCTGCGGACGGACCACGAACTGTTCCATCCGGTAGCGCGCATTCTGGCCGTTCAGCGCGATGTAGAGCGCCGTATCGGCGCGGCGCGCATTGATGTTGGCGCCTTCCAGCGTCACCAGGTTGGACGCCGCCTCGACATCGCCGGAGACCATGGCCTGCACGATCAGCGGCGCCGCCTGCAACGGAATGGCGCTCGCCTCGATGCCCTCGGCCGCGAAGAAACCACGCTCGGCCGCCACGTGGTAGGGCAGTGCGGAGGAGACGTTGAAGACGGCGACGCGGACGCGGTCGCGCGCCTGCGCCCTGGCGATGGACGGCGCGGCGAGGGATGCCAGCAGCAGCAGCGGGCGGCGGCGGATCATTGGGGCATCCTCATGCAAGATTCGGATAGGTGGCGGGATCGTGGAAGTTGGCGCCGGCGACGTAGCGCCTGTGGTCCGACTGGTCCGGCCGCGCGCCACGTTCCGACATCCCGTCGAAGGTCAGTTCGAGCTGGACGCCGGAGGGGTCGTGCACGAAAAGCTGCCAGAGATGGGTGCCCGGCACGAGAAACTCGCGCCAGTCCAGGCCGGCGGCCCTGAACCGGGCGATGAAGGCGTGGTAGCCGTGGCAGGTCAGCGAGACATGGTCGATCGCGCCGGTCCCGATCGGCGCCACCCCGTCCCGCCCCAGGGCCGGGCCGCCGGCATAGACGTGAAGGATGGCGGCACCGCCCGGCATCGGCACGGCAAGCCAGGCGCCCGGATAGCCGAAATCCGGGCGTGCCGCCTGCCGCAGCCCGATGATGCGCGTGTAGAAGGCGACCGTGGCCACCAGGTCGTTGGTCTTGACCGCCACATGAAACAGCCCCGCGGTCACCGCCGCGCCGTCCAACTCCGCCATGGGTTCCGCATCCACCATCCCCATGGGAGCCAGCAACGCGCGTGCCACGGCGACGCACCTGCCGCCCTGCCGCCGCTGGCGCCTGCGCCGCACCTTCTGCCTCGGTTGGTTGCGGCACCTGCCCCAGGCTTGGGCAGTCTCATGCGGCGCGCCTTCGCGCCGGATGGGATTGACCGCGTGGCCCGCCGCCCAGTACCTGCCAGGCCTGATCGCGCGCCCGGCCGCTGGCGCAACCGGAAATGCAAAATGAGCCTGACAGGCCCCACGCCAGCTCGGCGGACGCCGGCCCGCCGCATCAGCACCTCGCGATGAATCCGACCGACATACCCGGCCGGCTCGACCGCATCGCACGGGAGGATGGCGCGCTCGGCGCCTTCTGGCAGGTCGATGCCGCTGGCGCGCTGGCGGCTCGGCCTGCCCAAGGCGCGCTCCGTGGCTTGGCCGTAGGCATCAAGGACAATGTCGACGTCGCCGGCCTGCAGGCCACCGCCGGCCTCGCCGCCTTTCGCGGCCGGGTCGCCGCAGCCGATGCGCCCTGCGTCGCCGCGCTGCGGCGGGCGGGCGCGGTCATCCTCGGCAAGCTCGCGATGCACGAGGGCGCCCTGGGCGCGACGACGGATACGCCAGGCTTCGGCCGTTGCATCAACCCTCTGCGCGCCGGCCATACGCCCGGCGGATCCTCCGGCGGTTCGGCCGCGGCGGTCGCGGCGGACTTTGTGGACCTGGCGGTTGGCACGGACACGATGGGCTCGGTCCGCATCCCGGCCGCGTATTGCGGCGTGGTGGGCCTGAAGCCGACGGCGGGGCTGCTGGGCCGTAGTGGCGTGGTGCCGCTCTCGCCTTCGCTGGACCACCTGGGGACCCTGGCGCGCACGGCGGCCATGGCGGCGCGCGGCGTGGAGGCCATGGTCGCGGATGATCCTGCCGATTCTGGCTTCAGGCCAGCGCCCGCCGGTTGGTGTGCCGTGCCGAATGCGCCTGCCGAGCCAGCCGGTCTGCGAGTCGGTCTGCCGCAGCCGGTCCTCGATGCTGCGATGGAGCCGGCCATCCGCGCCGCGTGGATGGCCGCGGCGGCGCAACTCCGCAGGATCGGCGCATCGGTCGTGCCCGTCGCCATGCCAGCCTGGAACCCCACCGCCGCGCGTCGCGCCGGCCTGCTGCTGATCGAGGCGGAGGCGGCCGCGCTGCATCCAGCGCTGATCGATGATCCACGCGCCGCGTCGCCGGAGTTCCGCGCCGCACTCGCATTCGGCCGGGATGCCGGCACGGTGCGCCTGGTGCGCGCCCTGTTCCACCTTGCGGAAGTCCGCGCCGCCGTGCTCCGGGCGCTGGATGCGTGCGACGTCCTCCTGATGCCGACAGCGCCGCAGCGCGCCTTTCCGCATGGCATGCTCGCGCCAGTGGACCAGGCGGATTTCACCGCGCTTGCCAATATCGCTGGTCTCCCCGCCATCTCCACCCCGTGGCCGGCGGAGGATGGCGGCCTGCCCTGTTCGGTCCAACTCGTCGGGCGAGCCTTCGCGGAGTCGCTGCTGGTAGGGCTGGTGCAGGTGCTTTGCACGGATCACGCGCCGGGCTGACGCAAAATCCTCCGGCCCACAGGGGCACGACTGGTCGAAGAATTCCTGTCTGGTTTACGCTGCGTCGCAGCAACCGGAGTCGCGCCCGCATGGACCGCTTCTTTGAACTTACCGCCCGCGGCAGCACGCCACGCACCGAGGTGATGGCGGGTCTCGCGACGTACCTGACCATGGTCTACATCGTCGTGGTCAACCCTTCGATCATGGCGGCCGCGGGCATCGACCAGGGCGCCGCCTTCGTCGCCACCTGCCTCGCGGCCGCCATCGGCAGCGTGCTGATGGGCGTGCTGGCGAACTTCCCCATCGCGCTGGCACCCGGCATGGGGCTGAACGCCTACTTCGCCTTCGTGGTGGTCGGCGCCGTGGGCATCCCCTGGCAGGTGGCGCTGGGCGCCGTCTTCGTCTCCGGCTTCCTGTTCTTCCTGGTCTCGGTGCTGCGGATCCGGGAATGGCTGGTGAACGGCATCCCGATGTCGCTGAAGCTCGGCATCGCCGCGGGAATCGGCTTCTTCCTGGGGTTGATCGGGTTGCGGGGAATGGGGCTCGTGGTGGCCAATCCTGCGACGCTGGTCGGGCTCGGGCCGCTTTCCGCAACCAGTACCCTGCTGGCCTGTGCCGGCTTCGTGCTCATCGCAGGCCTGGTCGCGCGGGCCGTGCCAGGTGCCATCGTGCTCGGCATCATCGCCACGGCGGTGGCAGGGCTTCCCTTCGGACTGACGCAGTTCGGCGGCATCGCGTCCCTGCCGCCCTCCCTCGCGCCGACCTTCCTGCAGATGGACATCGCCGGCGCGCTCGGGATCGGCCTGGTCGGGATCGTCTTCACCTTCTTCCTGGTCGACCTGTTGGACAACACCGGCACGCTGATCGCCACCACGCATCGGGCCGGGCTGATGAATCCGGACGGGACCGTGCCGCGGCTGGGCCGGGCGCTGATGGCGGATTCAGGCGGTGCGATGATGGGCGCCGCCCTCGGCACCTCGACCACCGTCTCCTACATCGAGAGCGCGGCCGGCATTCAGGCCGGGGGGCGCACGGGGCTGACGGCGGTTACCGTCGGCGTGCTGTTCCTGCTGACGCTGTTCCTGGCCCCGCTGGCGACCAGCATCCCGGGCTATGCCACCGCCCCGGCCCTGGTCTTCGTCGCCTGCCTGATGGCGAAGGCGCTCCAGGACCTGGATTGGGCCGACACCACGGAATACCTGCCGGCGATCCTGACGGCGCTGGCGATGCCCTTCACCTTCTCCATCGCCACGGGCATCGGCCTGGGCTTCATCAGCTACGCCCTGGTGAAGACAGTGGCGGGCCGCGCCGGAGAGGTGCATGGCGCCGTATGGCTGCTCGCCGCCCTTTCCGCCGTGAAGTTCGCGGTGGGCTGAGCTACCGCACCCCGGCCCGACGCAGTTCCGCATCCAGGCGGCCGGTCAGCAGCAGCCAGGCCATCCGCAGGTCGCTACCCAGCGACCAGAGCGGATGGCCGAAGGTGGCCGGGCGGTTTCCCTCGATGGCCAGATGCGAGATCCAAGCCGCGCCGTACCCGACGACGAGTCCCGCCAGCAGCAACCACAGGGGCCCGACCAGCAGACCCCAGGCGAACAGCCCCAGCCCTGCAACTGTCCCCGCCGCATGGATCGCGCGGGTCCGCGGATCGGCATGCTGGCGCAGGTAGTGCGGCCAGAAATCGGCGTAGCGCGTGAAGCTGGGTCCTGACATGGCGGGGAGAGCATAGCCTGCCTCTGCCGCCGATCCGCAAGGCTTCATTGCTTTGCCGCTTCCGCCCGGGGCGCAGTCCGGCCACGCTGCGTCCGATGCAGCTCCCCTCCGCTCTGACGCCCCTCCGCCACCCGGCCTTCCGGCTGCTGTGGCTGGCCAACCTCTGCAGCAACACCGGCATGTGGATGCAGAACACCGGCGCCGGGTGGCTGATGACCTCGCTCGCCCCCTCCCCGCTCATGGTCAGCATGGTGCAGGTGGCGAGCCTGCTGCCGGTGTTCCTGCTGGCCCTGCCGGCAGGGGCCCTCGCGGATATCGTCGACCGCCGGCGCTACCTGATCTTCGCGCAGGCCTGGATCGCCTGCGCCGGCGCCACGCTGGCGATCCTCGCCTGGACCGGCAACCTCGGCCCCTGGGGCCTGGTGGCGCTGACCTTCGCCATCGGCGTCGGCACCGCCATGAATTCCCCGGCCTGGGCGGCGACGACGCCGGAGACGGTGCCACGCCAGGACCTGACGGGCGCCATCGTGCTGAACGGCATCGGCTTCAACCTGTCCCGCACGGTGGGGCCGGCGATCGGCGGCTTCACCGTGGCGGCCGCGGGCGCGGAGGCCACCTTCGCGCTCAACGCCCTGTCCTTCCTGGCCGTCATCGTCGCGCTGCTGGTCTGGAAGCGCGAGGCGCCGCGCGCCACGCTGCCCAAGGAGCATTTTCTGTCGGCCATCCGCGCCGGCATCGGCTACACGCGCGCCAGTCCCGTGCTTCGCGGGGTGATGCTGCGCGGCTTCGTCTTCTTCCTGTTCGCCGCTGCGCTCTGGGGCCTGCTACCGCTGCTGGTGCGCCAGCAACTCGGCCTGGGGCCGGAGTGGTTCGGGATCATGCTGGCGGCGATGGGCATCGGTGCCGTCGCTGCCGGGCTGCTGCTGCCCTCGCTGCGCGGGCGGCTGGATCGCGGCGGCACCGTGACCGCCGCCTCCCTGATCGCCGGCGCGGCCCTCATCCTGCTGGGACAGGCGCATCACTGGGCGGTCGCGATGCTGGCCATGGTGCTCTACGGCGTCGCCTGGCTGGCCGGCGCCTCGACCCTGCAGGCGGCGGCGCAGCTTTCGGTCCCGTCCTGGGTCCGCGCCCGCGCCATCGGCATCTACCAGTTGGTGACCTTCGGCGGGTTGACCCTGGGCGCCGGCTTCGGCGGATGGGGCGGGGAGAGCTTCGGCATCGGCTACGCCCTCGGCCTGTCCGGGCTCCTCTGCGCCGTTGGCGGCGTGCTGGTCCGGCGCTTCATCATCGAACCGCCCGCCGCGGAATCCGCCGCTCCCGCACCTGATGCGCCAGCGCCGAGCGTGCCGCGCCCGGAGCCCGCCGCACAGGCACTCACCGGCCTGCTGCACGACGAAAGCGGCCAGGTGCTGGAAGTGGTCCGCTACCATATCCACCCCGCGGACCGCCGGGCCTTCCTGGCCGCCATGGCGGAGTGCCGGCAGGTCCGCCTGCGCAACGGGGCACTCGGCTGGCGTCTGTTCGAGGATGTCGCGCACCCCGAGCGATGGGTCGAGTTCTGGGTCATGCAGAGTTGGACCGAGCACCTGCGGGAGGAGGGAAGAATGACCGACTGGGATCTGACGATCCTGTCCCGTGCCGCCCGCCTGCATCGCGGAGAGACGCCACCCGAAGCCGCTCGCTACCTGAATGTCATGCCAGGGTTGCCGTCCTGAGGGGATGCAACGAGACCGCCCATCGCCACGTTAAGCCGCGACGCAACAGCGACGGAGACACCCATGGCCAAGCCCGCCTCGAAAAGCCGCATCGACCTCCAGGACAATGCGAAGGCGACCTCCATCCAGGTACTGCAGGCCTGCCTGACGGACAGCATCGATCTCTACAACAGCACCCGCCAGGCGCATTGGAACGTGAAGGGCCCGAACTTCATCGGCCTGCACACGATGTTCGAGACCTTCTACGACCAGCTTGCCACGGATATCGACGAATTGGCGGAGCGCCTGGTGCAGCTCGGCGGCACCGCCATCGGCGGCAGCCAGGCCGTCGCCGGCCAGACCCGCCTGCCCGCCTACCCGGCGGAGCTGAAGGCCGGGCTCGACCATGTGGCCGCCCTGACCGACCGCTACGCCGCGCTGGCCAAGAGCATGCGGGAGGGCATCGACCAGACGGACGAGGCCGGCGACGCGGACACCGCCGATATCCTCACCGGCGTGTCCAAGAACCTCGACAAGGCCCTGTGGATGCTGGAAGCCACGGCGACGACAGGCAGCTGAGCCGCCCTTGGCCGGAGCGGGGCCGAACTGCCCTGCTCCGGCCTCCTCATTGCTTCGGTTGTGCAGGACGTGACCCGCCGCTATCTTGGGCCGGAACCTGAGAACACAGCATGAACGACTTGTTCAAGGCCGGCCGCGCCTCGAAGCTTCCCGCCAAGCCGCCCAGCGCGGTCACCCCCGTCACCTCGGACTATTCCGCCAAGGACATCGAGGTCCTGGAGGGGCTGGAGCCGGTGCGCCGGCGGCCGGGCATGTATGTCGGCGGCACCGACGACAACGCGCTGCACCACCTGGCGGCCGAGGTCCTGGACAATTCGATGGACGAAGCGGTCGCCGGACACGCCGACCGGATCGACGTTACGCTGGAGGCCGAGAATTGGCTGACCGTGCGCGACAACGGCCGCGGCATTCCGGTCGACCCGCATCCTCGTTTCCCGAAGCTGTCGGCGCTGGAGGTCATCCTCACCACGCTGCATTCGGGCGGCAAGTTCTCCGGCAAGTCCTACGAGACCTCCGGCGGCCTGCACGGCGTCGGCTCCTCCGTCGTCAATGCACTGGCGGAGCGACTGGAGGTGGAGGTCGCACGCGACCGCACGCTGTACGCGCACGCCTTCGAGCGTGGGAAGCCGGTGCAGAAGCTGAAGACGGTCGGCCCCGTGCACAACCGCCGCGGCACACAGGTCCGGTTTCGGCCGGATCCAGAGATATTCGGCAAGCAGATGTTCAGCGCCGCGCGGCTGCACCGGCTCTGCCGCTCCAAGGCGTATCTTTTCCGTGGCGTGGAAATCCGCTGGTCCTGCGACCCGAAGCTGGTCGAGGGCACGGACACCCCGGCCCAGGCCGTGCTGCACTTTCCCGGCGGCCTTTCGGATTTCCTGGCCGCCTCGATCGAGGGCCGCACGCCCGTCGTGGCCGCACCCTGGGCCGGAGACGCGACCTTCCCCGATGGCGCCGGCCGGGCCGAATGGGCGGTGACCTGGCTGGAACAGGGCGACGGATTCCTGTCCACCTACGCCAACACCATCCCGACGCCGCAGGGCGGTACGCATGAGGCGGGGCTGCGCGCCGCCCTGGTCAAGGGGCTCCGCGCCTATGGCGAGCTCAAGAAGGAACGCCGGGCGGCGAATGTGACGGCGGAGGATCTGCTGGGCGGCCTCGCCGGCATGCTGTCGGTCTTCGTGCGGGACCCGCAGTTCCAGGGCCAGACCAAGGACCGCCTGACGAGTCCGGAAGCGGCACGGCTGGTCGAGGCGGCGCTGCGCGACAATTTCGACCATTGGCTGGCTGGTGATCCGAATCGGGCGGACAACCTGCTGGCCTGGTGCATCGAGCGGGCCGAGGACCGCATCCGCCGGCGCGAGCAGAAGGAGACGCCGCGCAAATCCGCCACCCGGAAGCTGCGGCTGCCGGGCAAGCTGGCGGATTGTTCGCGGGAAGGCGTCGACGGGACCGAGTTGTTCCTCGTCGAGGGCGACTCGGCCGGTGGCAGCGCAAAGCAGGCGCGGGATCGGGAAACCCAGGCGGTCCTGCCGCTGAAGGGCAAGATCCTGAACGTTGCCAGCGCCAGCGCCGACAAGCTGCGCCAGAACCAGGAACTGCGCGACCTGATCGAGGCGCTGGGCTGTGGCGCCGGCGACAAGTTCGACCTCGGACGGCTGCGCTACGGCCGCATCGTCATCATGACGGACGCCGATGTGGACGGCGCGCATATCGCCGCGCTGCTGATGACCTTCTTCTACAAGGAACTGCCGGAACTGGTACGCCAGGGCCGGCTGTTCCTGGCCCAGCCGCCGCTGTTCCGGCTGCAGGCCTCCGGCAAGACGGTCTATGCGCGCGACGATGCGGACCGGGAGCGGCTGCTGAAGAAGGAATTCAAGCCCAATCAGAAGGTCGATGTCAGCCGGTTCAAGGGCCTTGGCGAGATGCCGCCGGCCTCGCTGAAGGAGACCACCATGGACCCCAAGCGCCGCAGCCTGCTGCGGGTGGTGCTGCCGCCGGAAGACCGGGCGCGGACCTCGGAGTTGATCGAGGCACTGATGGGCCGCCGGCCGGAACTCCGCTTCCGCTTCATCCAGGACAATGCCGCAAGGCTGGACGAGGAAGCCGTGGATGCCTGACGCGGCGAAAACCCAGCCGCGCGCCGCGCGAAAACCCAGCCGCGCGCCGCGCGAAAACCCAGCCGCGCCGCGCGAAAGCTCAGCCGCGCGCCGCGCGCGCGATCCCGACGACGAAGGGCAGCGGATCCACGGGCCGCACCTGCCGCGTCGGCGCCGTCACCTGCACTTTGAGGTAGCGGCCGGAGGCGGTTCCAAGGCACAGCAGGGTCTGCACCGGCTGGCGCCCATAGGTGCCCTGGAGCGTCGCGCATTGCAGTGGTGCCTGGCCCGGGATGTCGAGGCGGGTCCGATCCCGCTCCGCCAGGTTCTGGCTGGTCCGATCCTCGGCCAGGTCCAGCACTTCCCGCACGGCAAGGGCGAATTCCTGCTGGACGGCGGCGGCGGCGATATCCGCGGGGATGGCTGCCTGGCCGCGGTCGTAGACACTGACCGTGGCGACGGCGCTGCGCGCCGGCCCGGCATAGTCGACGGTGACACCCAGGCCCGGGCGAGCCTGTTCGTGCCACACCGTCTCCCCGCGCTCGAAGTCGGCCACCTGGACCGGCAGCCGGCCTGCCACCGCCTCGAGCGAGGCGCGCGCGTCGCGCCCGGCAGTTCCCGGGCCCTGCTGGATGGCACAGGCCGCAAGGAGGCCTGCCGCCAGCAGGCCCATCGCCGGGCGCATCGGCCAGGTCATTCCTGGTTACGCCGCATGACCTGCCTGGTCACGTCCACCATGAGCGTCGCCACCACGGTCAGGACCGCGACCTGGATGACCGTCGCGAGGACCCACAAGCCGATCGGGAACACGTCGGGCAGTGCCATCCAGCCGAGCGGCAGGAACAGGTAGGCATAGGCCTGCGGCACGTTCTCGGCGACCTGGTTGGTTCCCTCGTAGATCATCTGGAAGGAGACGTAGAGAATGACCAGCAGGCCCACCCAGGCGATCCAACGATGCTTGTCGAGCAGCCGGGCGATCAGCGTCGCGGCGACGCCCATGAGCACGACGGAGAAGGCGAGGCCGATGATCAGGATGTAGGGATGGTCCTTCGCCGCGCCGGCCACCGCCAGCACGTTGTCGAGGCTCATCGAAACGTCGGCCACCAGGATCTGGATGATCGCCTGCTTGAGCGTCTTGCGCGGCGGACCGCCTTCCTCGCCGGCGGCGGGGCCTTCCACATGCTCCACATGCGGGCTGCGCAGCTCGCGGTACATCTTCCAGCAGACCCACAGCAGCAGGATGCCGCCGGCCAGCACGATGCCGACGATGGAGAGCAATTGGACGGTGATCGAGGCGAATGCGATGCGCATGACGGTGGCGGCGACGATGCCCCAGAAGATCGCCTTCTTCCGCTGGTCGGCCGGCAGGCCCGCCGCCGCCATGCCGACGACGATGGCGTTGTCGCCGGCCAGCACGATATCGATGAGGAGCACCTGGCCCAGGGCGGTCAGTTCCGGCCCCCACTGCGTGAAGAAATCCATGTCCGCCTCGATCCATCCAGAAGTTCGCCGGCGCTAATGCCATGCGCAGCGGGAGACTTGTCAACCGCCAGCCCGGCGCGCGATGAAATGCTCGCATAATCGCGCACGGAATTTGCCCAGATGGTCCCCCGCTACAGCCGCCCGGAAATGGTTACCATTTGGTCATCTGAATCACGCTTCCGCATCTGGTTCGAGATTGAGGCACTTGCCGCGGAAGCCATGGCCAGTCTTGGCAGCATCCCGGCCGAGGCCGCCGCGGCCATCCGGAAGGGCGGCGCCGCCAAGGTCGCCGCGATCAGCGCGGCGGATCTGGAGCGGATCGATGCGATCGAGCGCGAGACGCGGCACGACGTCATCGCCTTCCTGACCTGGCTTGGCGAGGGCATCGGGCCGGAGGCGCGGTTCCTGCACCAGGGCATGACCAGCAGCGACGTGCTGGACACCTGCCTGTCCGTGCAGCTGACCCGCGCCGCGGACCTTCTCATCGCCGATGTCGATGCCCTTCTGGATGCGCTGCGCGCGCGGGCGGAGGAGCACCGGCATACGCCCACCATCGGCCGTTCGCACGGCATCCATGCCGAGCCCACGACCTTCGGACTGAAGCTGCTCGGGCACCACGCGGAGTTCCAGCGCCACCGGGCGCGTCTGGTGGCGGCACGCGCCGAGGTGGCAACCTGCGCCATCAGCGGCCCCGTCGGCACATTCGCCAGTGTGGATCCGCGGGTCGAGGCGCATGTCGCGGCGAAGCTAGGCCTGATCATCGAGCCGGTCTCCACCCAGGTGATCCCGCGCGACCGCCACGCCGCCTTCTTCTGCGCCCTGGCCGTGGTGGCGAGCGGCGTCGAGCGCCTGGCGACCGAGGTCCGCCACCTGCAGCGCAGCGAGGTGCGCGAGGCGGAAGAATTCTTCCATGCCGGCCAGAAGGGCAGCAGCGCCATGCCGCACAAGCGGAACCCGGTGCTGTCCGAAAACCTGACGGGCCTGGCGCGCCTGGTGCGCGGCTATGCCATGCCGGCGCTGGAGAATGTCGCCCTTTGGCATGAACGGGATATCAGCCATTCCAGCGTCGAACGGGTGATCGGCCCGGATGCGACCATCACGCTCGATTTCGCCCTGATGCGCCTGACGGGCATGATGGCGAAGCTGACCATCTACCCGGTCCGCATGGCGGAAAACCTGGCGAGCCTGGGCGGCGTGGTGCATTCCCAGAAGGTGCTCCTGGCCCTGACCCAGGCCGGGCTGAGCCGGGAGGGCGCCTATTCCGCCGTGCAGCGTGCGGCGATGGCGACCTGGCAGGCGCTCGGCCAACCAGGCGCCCAGGATTTCCGGACCAACCTGCTGGCGGACCCGGATGTTGCCGGCTGCATGACCGCCGAGACGCTCGACGCCGCGATGGATCCGGCGCGCGACTTCGTGCATGTCGATGCCACCTTCCGCCGGGTGCTCGGGGAGGCCTGACCGGGGCTCGCGCATCCGTCATGGCCTGGGCCAGGCATTTGCCAAGCTCTTGCCACAGCGCGTGCCTAGATGATCCGGGTGAACAGGAGATCCGCTATGATGAATATCCTGGCGAAGGTTCTTCCGGCTTTGGCCGGCGGGTTGCTGTTGGCCAGCGTCGGGGGGGTGGCACCGGCCGCGGCGCAGGATACGGCGATGCTGGTCGATTGGAAGCCGCGGGGCGGCCATTACTACGGCCCGCCGCCGCGCTATCGTGGGCCGCCGCCGCCCCGCTACTATCGTGGCCCGCCGGCGCGCTACTACCGCGGCCCACCGCCGCGTGCCTACTACCCGCCGCCGCCGGTCTACTTCGCGCCGCCGCCGCCGCCGCGCTACTATCGCCCGGCGCCGCCGCCCGGTGTTGGACTGTACTTTCGGTTCTAGCGCAGCTGGCGCGTGTGTACCGTCATTCTGCTGCGCCGGCCGGGTCATTCCTGGCCTCTGCTCCTCGCGGCCAATCGGGACGAACGGCTTGACCGCGCCTGGGACGCTCCGGCCGCACACTGGCCTGACCGACCCGAGGTGGCCGGTGGCCGAGACCGGATGGCGGGGGGAACCTGGATGGCGGCGGGCCGCGGCGGTCTCGTCTCGGCGATCCTGAACCGACCCGGCAGCCTCGGGCCCGCAGCAGGGAAGGCTTCGCGCGGCGCCCTGCCGCTGATGGCTGCCAGCCAGCGGTCGGCGCATGAGGCGGCGGATCGGCTGTCTGGCCTTGATGCCGGGAGCTTTCGGCCCTTCAATCTGATCGTCGCCGACCGCGACGAGGCCTTCTTCCTCCGGGCATTCGGCGAAGGGCGGCCCGAGGTCCAGGCGCTGCCGGAAGGCGTCAGCATGGTGACGGCCCACGACGCCAACGACGTCAGCAGCCCCCGCATCCGACGCCACCTGCCCCGCTTCGAGGTCGCCGCGCCACCCGACCCGTCGCTCGAGGACTGGGCCGCCTGGGAGGCGCTGCTGGCCGATGACAGCCTGGGCCCCGCCGGCCTTGCTGACGCCCTGCGCGTCCCGGCGGTGAAGGGCTTCGGCACGATCTGCGCCAGCCTCTTCGCGCTCGGGGCGAGTGGTGCGGTGCGCTGGCGCTTCTGCCCGGCGCCGGCGGGGATGGCCGCCTTCAGGGACATCCCCCTGCCGGGCGGCTGAAGCCGCCATGACGCAACCCGGACCTGTTGCCGTGGCGTGGCGGTGCCGGCTGCGCCCTGCTATAGCATCGTCAGATACCGGGCCGCCGCGGCCTGTCGTCCCGCGCGCCCACTTTCGGGGACCGCGGCTGTCGAGGAGTCTTTGTACCATGGCGCGCCGCCGTCAGCTCTACGAGGGCAAGGCCAAGATTCTGTTCGAGGGGCCCGAGCCGGGCACGCTCGTCCAGTATTTCAAGGACGACGCCACCGCCGGCAACGGCTCCAAGAAGGGCACCATCACCGGCAAGGGCGTGCTCAACAACCGCATCAGCGAATACCTGATGATGAAGCTGGCCGAGATTGGCATCCCGACCCACTTCATCCGGCGCCTGAACATGCGGGAACAGCTGATCCGCGAAGTCGAGATCATTCCGCTGGAAATCGTCATCCGCAACGTCGCCGCCGGCAGCCTGGCCACGCGCCTTGGCATCCAGGAAGGCACACGGCTGCCGCGGTCGATCCTGGAGTACTACTACAAGAACGACGCACTCGGTGACCCGATGGTCTCCGAGGAGCACATCACCTGCTTCGGCTGGGCCGCGACCCAGGACCTGGACGACATGGTCGCCCTGGCGCTGCGGGTGAACGACTTCCTGACCGGCCTGTTCCTTGGCGTCGGCATCACCCTGGTCGACTTCAAGCTGGAATTCGGCCGGCTGTACGAGAACGACGAGATGCGCATCGTCCTGGCCGATGAGATCAGCCCGGATAATTGCCGGCTCTGGGATGTGAAGACCGGCGAGAAGATGGACAAGGACCGCTTCCGGCGCGACCTCGGCAAGGTCGAGGAAGGCTACCAGGAAGTCGCCAAGCGCCTTGGCATCCTGCCGGAAGCCGGCGTGCGCGACATGAAGGGCCCGGAGACCGTACAATGAAGGCGCGCGTCACCATCATGCCGAAGACTGGCGTGCTGGACCCGCAGGGCAAGGCGATCGGCCATGCCCTGGCCTCCCTCGGCTTCGGCGGCGTGGGCGAGGTCCGGGCCGGCAAGGTGATCGAGTTTGAACTGGCCGAAGCCGACCCGGCCAAGGCGCAGGCGGCGGCCGAGGAGATGGCCCGGCGCCTGCTGGCCAACACCGTGATCGAATCCTTCCGCGTCGAGATCGCCTGAAACGCGATGGTCAAGGCATCCCTGCTGCTGATGCTGGCGCTGACAGTGCTGATCGCCTTCGGCCTGCGCTGGCGCGACCAGCGGATGCCGCAGGTGGCCGCGGCCAAGCGCAGCCGGCTCGGGCTGGTCGCGCGTGGCAAGAAGGGCCTGGACCGCTGGGTCAATGCCGCGGCCATCGCCGCCCTGGTGACCCTGCTGCTGATGGGCGGGCTGCACTGGTTGAACGTCTGGCAGAGGTGAAGCTGGCTTCATGAACGCCGTCATCATCGTCTTCCCCGGCACAAACCGCGAGCGCGACATGGCGATCGCGCTGGAACGTGCGACAGGCCGCAAGCCCACCATGGTGTTCCACCTGGCCGATGGCTTGCCGCCCGGGACCGATCTCGTGGTGCTGCCTGGTGGCTTCAGCCATGGCGACTACCTGCGCTGCGGCGCGATGGCGGCGCAATCGCCCATCATGCGCGCGGTCCGCAGCTTCGCGGCCTCCGGCGGGCATGTGCTGGGCGTCTGCAACGGTTTCCAGATCCTGACGGAGGCCGGCCTGCTGCCCGGCGCCCTGCTGCGCAATGCGACGCTGCGGTTCCTGTCGATGGACTGCCACATGCGCGTGGAACGCGCCGACACCCCTTTCACTGCGCATTGGCAGCGCGGCGCCGTGTTCCGCGCGCCGATGGCGCATGGCGACGGCAACTACTTCTGCGATGACGAGACGCTGGCGCGGCTGAAGGGCGAAGGCCTGGTCGCCTTCCGCTACGCCACCGCCGAAGGCGCCGTCACGGCCGAGGCGAACCGCAACGGGGCGCGCGACAACATCGCGGGCATCCTCTCGCCCAACCTGCGCATCTGCGGGCTGATGCCGCACCCCGAGGATCTGGTCGATCCGCTGATGGGCGGCGAGGACGGGCTGCCGCTGTTCACGAGCCTGGTCGCGTCGCTCGTCGCGGCCTGAGCGCCCGGACTTCCGGCAGCGAGCGGACAGCACGCCGCAGGATATGCGCCGTGTGCGGAGAGGCGGTTTCGGCACGCCACCTCGCCGCCAGCGCACGCACCCAATCCGGCTGGTCCTTGGCGGCGTCGTTCAGCCAGTTGCCGACCGACAGTTGCACATAAACGGCGGAATCCTCCCGCAGCGCCTCCAGCAGCGCCGCCGCCCGCCAGGGCTCGGCCCGGAGGATGCCGATGTGGGCGCACCAGACGCCGCGCGGCCGCGTCGCCTCGCTCGCGAAGCGTCGCAGCCGCTCATCCGACTCGCTGCACCATGGCAGCAACTCGGCAATAGCCGCGTCGGGCGCCGCGCCGATGTGCCCACGCAGCGCCATCCAGGCCCATTCGCGCACGCCGAAATGCGCGTCGGCAGCCAATGGCCGCATCGCCTCCAGCCGCGCCCCGAATTCCAGGTCAGGCAGCGCGCCGATCATGTAGCAGGCCCAGCCGCGTACGGTGTCCGAGCCATGGCACGTAAGCTGCGGCACCGCCTCGGGGCCGAGCCGGTCGAGCAGGACCGCACCGGCCAGCACCATGCGTCGCACCACGCCTTCGCGGGCCGCGACCTGCAGCGTTTGCGCGGCGTCCACGCCCGCCTGCGGCACGGCGGCTGACAGCAGTCGCGCGAAGTCCACGCTCAGCGCCTCCGCCAACGTGCGGCTCTCGCGCGTCCCGGCTTCGAGCTCTGCCAGCACGTCCGCCTTCGGGGCCCCCGTGCGTTCCGCAGTCCCCATCCGCATGTCTCTCCAGCCTGGTGGCTCTTGCGAGCCGCGAAAAAATGCTACCCATCGCCGCGACAGGCCCCCGGAGCCCCCGACGCAATGCAGCTTTTGCCCGCCGACCGCGCCGCCCAACTTGCCGCCGAGTTCGGCCTGAAACCGGATGAGCATGCCCGCATGCTGTCCATTCTCGGGCGGTCGCCGTCCTTGACCGAGCTTGGCATCTTCTCCGTCATGTGGAGCGAGCACTGTTCCTATAAATCGTCCCGCATCTGGCTGAAGACTCTGCCGACCAAGGCACCCTGGGTCATCCACGGGCCCGGCGAGAATGCCGGGGTGATCGCCATCGGCGACGGGCTGGCCGCCATCTTCAAGATGGAGAGTCATAACCACCCGAGCTTCATCGAGCCCTACCAGGGCGCCGCCACCGGCGTCGGCGGCATCCTGCGGGATGTCTTCACCATGGGGGCGCGGCCGATCGCGAACCTCAACGCGCTGCGCTTCGGCGATCCCTCGGCGCCGCGGATGAAGCGGGTGATCGATGGCGTGGTGCGCGGCATCGGCGGCTACGGCAACTGCGTCGGCGTCCCGACCGTGGGTGGGGAGGTGAACTTCCACCCGGCCTACAACGGCAATCCCCTGGTCAATGCGATGACCGTCGGCATCGCGCCGGTTGACCGTATCTTCCTGTCCGCCGCGGCGGGCATCGGCAATCCGGTGGTCTATGTCGGCAGCAAGACCGGGCGCGACGGCATCCACGGTGCCACCATGGCCTCGGCCGAGTTTTCCGCCGACTCGGAGGAGAAGCGGCCCACCGTGCAGATTGGCGATCCCTTCACCGAGAAGCTGCTGATCGAGGCGTGCCTCGAGCTGATGGCGACCGATGCCATCGTCGCCATCCAGGACATGGGCGCGGCCGGCCTGACCAGCAGCAGCGTCGAGATGGCCAGCAAGGGTGGCATCGGCATCGAGCTGGAGATGGACCGCGTCCCGCAGCGCGAGGAGGGCATGACGGCGTATGAGATGATGCTGTCGGAATCCCAGGAACGCATGCTGATGATCCTGAAGCCCGGCGCCGAAGCCGCGGCAGAAGCCATCTTCCGCAAATGGGAACTGGATTTCGCCGTGATCGGCAACCTGACCGACACCGGCCGCATCGTCATCCGCCACCACGGCGTCATCGAGGCCGACATCCTGCTGGCCCCCCTGGAATCGGAAGCGCCGCTCTACCGCAGGCCGACCGTCGAGACGCCGAAGCAGCCCGTGCTGGATGCGGGCGCGATCGACGATCCGCTGGGCCCGCTCCCGGCCCTGGAAAAACTGGTCGGCAGCCTCGACCTCTGCTCCCGCCGCTGGATCTGGGACCAGTATGACAGCACCGTCGGCGGGCAGACCGTCCAGCGCCCCGGCGGCGCCGACGCGGCCGTGGTGAAGCTGGAGGGGCTGCGGCGGGCGCTGGCGATGACCACCGACTGCACGCCGCGCTACTGCCAGGCGGACCCGGAGGCCGGCGGCGCTCAGGCCGTGGCCGAAGCGTGGCGCAACCTGACCGCGCTGGGCGCCCGCCCGCTCGCCATTACGGACAACATGAACTTCGGAAACCCGGAAAAGCCGGAGATCATGGGCCAGTTCGCGGCCGCCGTGCGCGGCATGGGCGCGGCCTGCCTGGCGCTGGACTTCCCGGTCGTGAGCGGCAATGTCTCGCTCTACAACGAGACCCAGGGCCGCGGCATCCTGCCGACCCCCGCCATCGGCGGCGTCGGCGTTCTGGAGGATGCGGCGCAGGCCATCGGGCTGGCGCTGGCGCCTGGTCTCCACCTGGTGCTGGTCGGCGAGACCCGGGGCTGGCTTGGGCAATCCCTGTGGCTGCGCGAAATCCTGGGCCGGGAGGACGGCGCACCGCCGCCGGTCGATCTGCCCGCGGAGCGTCGCAACGGCGACTTCGTCCGGGCGCAGATCCTGGCCGGCCAGGTGGCGGCATGCCACGATCTCTCGGACGGAGGCCTTCTGGTCGCCGTGGCCGAAATGGCCATGGGCGGCGCCACCGGGGTCCGGTTGAGTTCTCCGCCGGAGGGCGTGTTCGCGCACGCCTGGTGGTTCGGCGAGGACCAGGCTCGATACCTGCTGGCTGTCACGGACGGCGCGGCGCTGCTGCACGCGGCTGCCGACGCCCATGTCCCGGCCAGGCTGGTCGGTCGCAGCGGTGGCGGGGACTTGGTTCTGGCCGATGGTTCCTCCATATCGGTGGCGAGGCTGGTCGCCGCCCATGAGGCGACGCTGCCAGCGCTGATGCAGGGGGAAGCTGCCTGATGGCGATGGATGCGGCGGAAATCACGGCCCTGATCAAGGCCGCACTGCCAGATGCCCAGGTGACGATCGAGGATCTGGCGGGCGATGGCGACCATTACGCCGCAACGGTCGTGTCCTCGGCGTTCAAGGGCATCAGCCGCGTGAAGCAGCACCAGATCGTCTATGCCGCCCTGCAGGGCCGAATGGGTGGTGCGTTGCACGCCCTGGCGCTGCAGACCTCCGCCCCCGATTGATGAACCCAACCGACCAGGGATCCACCGCCATGAGCAACCCCGTCTTCGACCGCATTCAGTCCGACATCGGCGCCAACCCGGTGGTGCTGTACATGAAGGGCACCCCGGTCTTCCCGCAATGCGGCTTCTCGGCCCGCGTCGTGCAGATCCTTTCGCACGTCGGCGTGCCCTTCAAGGGCGTGAACATCCTGGAGGACCAGGAGCTTCGCGAAGGGATCAAGGCCTATGCCAACTGGCCGACCATCCCGCAGCTGTATGTGAAGGGCGAGTTCGTCGGCGGCTGCGACATCATCACCGAGATGTTCCAGTCCGGCGAATTGCAGACGCTGCTTGAGGAGAATGGCGTGATGCCGAAGGCAACCGCCTGACGCCTCCGGCCGTTTTGGCCTGAAACGCAAAGCGCCGGCCCCTCGCGGGACCGGCGCTTTCTGCTGTCCGGCCTGGCCGGATCAGCGCGAGTAGAACTCGACGACCAGGTTCGGTTCCATCTGGACCGGGTACGGCACGTCGCTCAGCTTCGGCGCGCGCAGGATGCGGCCACGCATCGCGCGGTGGTCGATCTCGATGTATTCCGGGATGTCCCGCTCGCCGGACTGCGCGGCATCGAGCACGCAGGTCAGCTGCTTCGACTTGTCCTTCACCTCGATCACATCCGTGTCCTTCACCAGGTAGGACGGGATGTTGAGGCGGCGGCCGTTGATCAGCACGTGGCCGTGGTTGACGAACTGGCGCGCGGCGAAGGGCGTCACGGCCAGCTTCATGCGGTAGATGATGGTGTCGAGGCGCCGCTCCAGAATCTCGATCAGGTTCTCCGAGGTGTCGCCCTTCCGGCGCACGGCTTCCTCGTAGTACTTCCGGAACTGCTTCTCGCCGATGTTGCCGTAGTAGCCCTTCAGCTTCTGCTTCGCCATCAGCTGCACGCCGAAGTCGGTCGGCTTCTGCTTGCGGCGCTGGCCATGCTGGCCCGGGCCGTATTCGCGCTTCGCGATCGGCGACTTGGCGCGGCCCCAGAGGTTGACGCCGAGGCGGCGGTTGATCTTGTACTTGCTTTCTGCGCGCTTGGTCATGCGCTTCTCCTGCCCGGCACCCGCAAGGGGCGCCGGTTCTTGCTTGTGCCGGCACCCTTATGGGCATCGCGACGGGTTGTCCCGGTAGGCCCGAGGCCAGCATGGCCAAGGGCGGGCGCAGGCCCCGAAGGCCTGTCCGCGTTCCCGGAAGTGCGGCGCCTATAGGGCTGGCCAAGCCGCCTTGTCAAACCACCCGACCCTCCCCTACTCCGCCGGCATGGTGACACGCGAAGAGATCCTGATCCTGGGGCTGACGGCCGGCGTCGTCGGCAGCCTCGTTGGCGGCCTGATGCTGGGCGTGGGCCTGGGCCTCGCCATCGGCGGCCAGCATCTTGGCTGGTTGCTGGTGCTGCCGGCAGCGCCGGTGGCCGGCATGCTCGGCTATGTGCTGGCGCGCCGGCTGGCCCGGAAGCTTACTCCGCGCTGATCCCCGCCGAGGCGATCAGCCCGGCCTTGTAGGCGAGATCCTGCCGCAGGAAGGCGGCGGTCGCCTCGGGCGTCGCCGCATGGACGGTGTAGCCGGAGGGCGCGAGATGCCGGTCCCGCACCACCGGCTCCGCCATCGCGACCGCGATGTCCCGCTGGATGCGGCCGAGCAGCGCTGGCGGCGTCCCGGCCGGCGCGAAGGCGCCGAACCAGGTGCGCGGGTCGATGTATCCGAAGCCGGCCTCCTCAAGCGTCGGCACTTCCGGCAGCGCCTCGAACCGCGCGGGCCTGCCGACCGCGAGGGCGCGCAGGGTTCCGGCCCGGATATGCGTGGCGCCGGAGGCAATGCCCGCCAGCGTCATCTGGACCTCCCCGGCCAGGGCCGCCAGCACGGCCGGGGTGAGGCCGCGATAGGGCACATGCACCATCTCGATCCGCTCCCGCGCCATCAACGCGGCGAAGCAGAGATGCGGCTGGCTGGCATTGCCGTAGGAGCCGAAGTTGAACCGCCCCGGCGCGGCCCGCGCCGCCTCCACCAGTTCCGCCATGGTCCGGGCCCCGACGGAGGGATGCACCAGGACCATCTGGTGCACATCGACCAGCAGGCTGACCGGTGCGAGGTCCTTCATCGGATCATGCGGCAGGTTGCGGATCAGATGCGGGTTCGAGGTGATGGAGTTATCCGCCGTGATCAGCAGCGTGTGGCCATCGGGCGGTGCCTTGCACACGATGTCCGTGCCCGGCACGGTCGATCCACCGGGCCGGTTGTCCACCACCACGGGCTGGCGCCATACCACCTGCAGCCGGTCCGCCAGCGCCCGCGCCAGCGCATCCAGCCCGCCGCCCGGCGGGAAGGGCACGACGATGCGGACCTGGCGGCTCGGAAACTCCGCGGGCTGCGCACGAGCAAGCGCGGGCAGTGCCAGGGATGCGAGGACGGTCCGGCGTAGCAGGCGCATGCTCAGGCTCCCAGGAAATGCTTGCGAAGATGATCCTGCGTCCAGGCGGGTGCTTCAAGCTCGGGCAGATGGCCGACCTCCGCGGGCGTCAGGAACACCGCGTCACGGATCGCCGCGGCGATCGGCCTGCCGACCTCCGGCGGGTTGACCGCGTCATCGAGGCCCGTGATGGCCAGGGTCGGCGCCTGGATCTGCGGCGCGAAATCCTCGATCACGTCGACCCGGTCGGTGCAGCGCGCCGCCTGCATCAGCCCCCGCGGGTTGGTGGCGGCGACGACGCCCTGGACCAGCGCCCGGACCACGGCGCCCGCCATCGGAGAGACCAGCCTGGCGGATCGGGTGCGCGCCAGTGCCACGCCGCCCTGCGCGACGCTGTCCTGCCGCATGGCCAGCATTGCAGCCCGCCCCTCCGGGCCCTTCCAGCGCTGGCCGCGGGAGGTGCCGATCAGCGCCAGGCGCGCAACGCGGCCGGGGTGGCGTGCCGCCAGGCAGGCCCCGATCATGGAGCCGAAGGAAGATCCCGCCACGCAGACCGGCCCTTCGATGCCCAGCGCATCCAGCAGCGCCACCGCCGCATCGGCATAGGCTTCGGCGCCGGGCGCCTCGGCCGCAAAATAGTCGGACATCAGGTAGCCCGGGGCGTTCCAGGCGATCACGCGTGCCTGGGACGCCAGGCCCGCCAGGGTGAAGCGCCAGCCCATGCTGTTCGCGCCAATGCCATGCAGGCAGAGAATGGTGGTCGGTCCCTCGCCCGCCTCCATGTAGGTCAGCCGCGCCCCCTCCAGGCCGAGGACATCGGCATCGACCTCGCAGAACCGCAGGTCCGGCAGAGGTGGGATCGGCGTGCCGTCGGGGTGCATCATGCGCCATCCTCCTCATGCCAGGGCGGCGGCGGGTCCTCCGCCGGGAAGCGGCCGCGTTGCATGCGGCCGCGGGACAACTCCGTCACCACGCCATGCAGCGTCCGCAATTCCTGCTCCGTGACCTCGCCGCGCTCGAACCAGTGGCGCAGGTTGCGCACCATGCCCGGGCGCTTCGGCGGGTTGTGCAGAAAGCCGGCGGCATCGAGTTCGTCCACCAGCCGCCCGAGGAAACGCTCCAGGTCGCCCTTCGTGGCGACCGGCGTGCCGTTGGTCAGGAATTGCCGCGGCGGCGTGGCTTCCGCGGCCATCCACCACTCATAGGCCAGGATCATCACGGCCTGCGCCAGGTTCAGCGACGCATGCTGCGGGTTCAGCGGGTAGCGGACCAGGGTGTCGCAGTATGAGAGATCCTCCGCTTCCAGCCCCGCACGTTCCGGCCCGAACAGCACCGCGGCGCGCATTCCGCGGCCATTGATCTCCCGCAGGTCCATCGCGGCGGCCCGTGCATCGCGCAGCCGCACGATGGCATGGCGCGGCCGCGGGCAGGTTCCGAAGACCCGGTGGCAGTCTGCGACGGCGGTGGGCACATCCGGGAAGACCTGCGCCGCATCCAGGATGGCGTCGGCCCCCGAGGCGGCGGGATAGGCGTGCGGCTGCGGCCAGCCATCGCGCGGCGCCACCACCCGCAGGTGGAACAGCCCGCCATTCGCCATGGCGCGTGCCGTGGTGCCGATGTTCATGGCCATCTGCGGCCGGACCAGCACCACGATCGGGCTTTCGCCCGGCGCCGGGGTCAGCACCGCGCCGCCTTCCCCGCGCCCACCTGTCATGGTCGGGTGGGGACGCTGCGGGCGAGGAAGGCGCGCAGGCGGGCGATCTCGGTCTCCTGCGCCTGGATGATGTCCTCCGCCAGCTTCCGCATCTCCGGGTCGGTGCCGTGGCGCAGCTGGATGCGCGCCATCTCGATGGCGCCCTGGTGGTGCGGGATCATCCCGGCGGCGAAGTCACGGTCGGCATTGCCGGAGAAGGCGATGCCCATGTCGCGGTGCATGCGTTCGTTCGCCACCCGGAACTCCCGCGTGCTGGGGGGTTCGGCTGCGGCGCGTTGTGGGGTCGGCGCCGCGTGGTGCTGGTGATGCCCCTGCTGTGCCAAGGCGGGCGCGGCAAGCGCCAGGGACAGCGCGGTCACGAGGCTCAGGCGGGACATGTCGGTTCCTCCGGAAGTTGGTCCGGGCAGGACCATGGAACCTTCACCCGGGGGCAAGGCAAGTGGCTCAGGCACGACGCCAGGTGGTGCCCTGCGGCCCATCCTCCAGCAGGATGCCCTGCGCCGCGAGGTCCTGGCGGATGCGGTCGGCCTCCGCCCAGTCCTTCGCCTTCCGTGCGGCAAGCCGGGCTGCGATCGCGGCCTCGATCGCCGCAGCGTCTCCGGACTCGCCCCGGAACCAGGCCTCAGGTGCCTGGCCCAGTAGGCCCAGCAGGGACGCGCAGGCCAGGATGCGCCCCTTGAGGTGCGGCAGACCCGTGGTCTCGCCCCGCGCCAGCGCATCGTTCACGGCGGAGACCAGGTGATGCAGCGTCGCGAGCGCCAACGGCGTGTTCAGGTCATCCGCCAGCGCCTGCTCGAAGGGCGGCGATTCGACGGGATGCGGCGTGTCGCCTCCCTCGGCCTCTACCTCCTCCAGCTTCGACAGCGCGCGGTAGAACCGGTCGAGTTCACGTCGCGCCTCCTCCAGCCCTGGCTGGCCATAGTCCAATTCGCCCCGGTAATGCGTGCGCAGCAGCAACAGGCGGAAGGCCTCCCCGGCCCAGGGGCCGTGCGCCAGGATGTCCTGCACCGTCAGGAAATTCCCCGCGGATTTCGACATCTTCTCGCCGCCGACCAGCAGCATCCCGTTGTGCAGCCAGACCCGCGCGAAGTGGCTGCCCGGGTGCGCGCACAGCGATTGCGCCACCTCATTCTCGTGGTGCGGGAACATCAGGTCGGCGCCGCCGCCGTGGATGTCGAAATCCGGCCCGAGGTGCTTCGCGGACATGGCGGAGCATTCGATGTGCCAGCCCGGCCGCCCCCGGCCCCAGGGGCTGTCCCAGCCAGGCTGGTCCGGCGTCGAGGGCTTCCACAGCACGAAGTCGCCCGCCCCGCGCTTGTAGGGCGCCACCTCGACCCGTGCCCCGGCGAGCAGCTCGTCCGGCGAGCGGCCGGACAGCGCGCCATAGCCGGGGAAGCTGTCCACCGCAAACAGCACATGCCCCTCGGCCGCATAGGCGTGACCGTTCTCGATCAGCCGGCCGATCATCGCGATCATCTCCGGGATCGTGCCGGTCGCCGTCGGCTCCACATCCGGCGGCAGCACGCCGAGCGCCGCCATGTCCCGATGGAAATCGGCCGTTGTCCGCGAGGTCAGCGCCTCGATGCCTTCGCCGCTTTCGCGCGCGCGGTCGATGATCTTGTCCTCGATATCCGTGATGTTCCGCGCATAGGTCACCTGCGGAAACACCTTCCGCAGCAGGCGCACCAGCACGTCGAAGACCACGTTGGGGCGCGCATTGCCGAGATGCGCCAGGTCGTAGACCGTCGGGCCGCAGACATAGATGCGGACATGCTGGTCATCGATCGGCACGAACCGTTCCTTGCGGCGGGTCGCGCTGTTGTGGAAATGGAGGTCCATCGTGGTCAGCCTGCCGCGGCCTGGCGCAGGCGACGCAGCGCCCGGTCCCGGCCGATCAAGGGAAGAAAAGTCTTCAGGTCCGGGCCATGACCCTCGCCGGTCAGGGCGAGGCGGAGCGGCAGGAACAGCGCACGGCCCTTGCGGCCGCTGGCAGCGGCCAGCGTCGCGGTCCAGGCCGGCCAGGTCGCCTCGTCCCACGGCTCCGGCGGCAGCGTGTCCGCGGCCTGGCGCAGCAATTCGGCATCGGCGGCGTCGGCCTGCGGCAGGATGTCGCCCGACACCACCTCCCACCAGTCGCGTGCCTCGCGGAGCAGGTCGAGATTGCCGCGCACCGTCAGCCAGAACGTCTCATCGGCCGCATCCGGCAGGCGGTCGCGGACCGCCTCAAAGGGCAGCGCGTGCAGCCAGCGCCGGTTCAGGCCGAGCAATTGCTTGGTGTCGAACCGCGCCGAGGATTTGGAAACGCGCCCCAGGTCGAACCCGGCGACCAGATCCGCCGGCATTGCCGGGACCGGATCGGCCGAGGTGCCGAGCGCGGCCAAGTACCCCACCAGCGCCGCCGGCTCCACGCCATCACGCCGCAACTGGCGAAGCCCGACGCTGCCGGTTCGCTTGGACAGCGGCCCGCCATCGGCATCGGTCAGCAGCGGCAGGTGGGCGAAACGCAGCCGGTCCGGGTTGCCGCCGAGCGCCTTGAAGATGTCGACCTGGATGCCGGTGTTGGTTACATGATCCTCGCCCCGCACCACGTCGGTGATGCCGGTCTCCAGGTCGTCCACGACGGAGGTAAAGGTATAGAGAAAGCTGCCATCGGCCCGGATCAGCACCGGGTCCGACAGGCTGGGCAGCTTCACGCTGCGCCGCCCGAGCACGCCATCCTGCCATTCGACATGGCCGGCGGAGAGCTTGAACCGCCAATGCGGCGACTTGCCGTTGGCCTCCGCACGGGAAAGCTGGTCCGCCGTCATCCGCAGGGCCGCGCGGTCATACAGCGGCGGCTTGCCCTGGCGGATGCGCTGTTCGCGCTTGAAGGCGAGTTCCTCCTCCGTCTCCAGGCAGGGGTACAGGTGGCCGGAGGCCTTCAGCCTTGCAGCGGCAGCGGCGTACAGCTCCAGCCGGTCCGACTGCCGGATGAGCTCGTCCCAATCGAGGCCGAGCCAGCGCAAATCTTCCTCGATCGCCTGGGCAAATTCGGCGCGGGAGCGTGCGGTGTCGGTGTCATCCAGGCGCAGCAGGAAGCGGCCGCCCCGGTGCCGCGCGAGGCACCAGTTGGCGATGGCGATACGGGCATTGCCGACATGCAGCAGACCCGTGGGGGATGGGGCGAAGCGGAGTTTCATCAGGCGGGCACAGGAACGGCAAATGGCGGCACAAGGCAAGGCGTCGCGGACGATTAGGCGACCGGCGGGCGATGAAGGCGCCTTCCGGGGCTACTCTTCCTCCTCCGCCTCCTCGTCATCGGCATCCCGGCGTGGGTCGATGATGCGCCAGTTGCGCTCCTCCCGGTCCGTGGCGCGCCGGGCGGCGAAATCAGCGAGCTCCGTGGCGCTGCGCCAGGCCTCGTCGCCCGCGCCCACCACCTCGGCATCCTCGCCGAACATGCCCCAGGCTTCCATCACCGCCTTGGCGTCCATGCCGGAAGCCCGGCAGATATCGACGGAATCCCGCACGTAGCGGCGGGCGAAGGCATTGGCATGGGCAATGGTGCCGAAGCCGCGCACGACCTCGACAGGCTCGGACCCGTTGGCGCCGGACATGTCCATGATCCGGACCTCGAGGCCCGCCACCTGGCCCAGGACCTGCTTCGCGAAGATCGGGTCCTCGTCCTGCTCGTTCTCGTCGCTCATGTGACCAGCCCGGAAAAGCCGTTGGTCAAGGGATAGCGGCGGTCGCGGCCGAAGGCGCGCGGCGTGATCTTCACGCCCGGCGGAGCCTGGCGGCGCTTGTATTCGGCGCGGTCCAGCATGCGCCAGATGCGCAGCACCGTGGCGCGGTCGTGGCCTGCCGCCACCAGCGTATCCACATCCAGCTCCCGCTCCACCAGCCCCTCCAGGATCGCGTCCAGCACCTCGTACGGAGGCAGCGTGTCCTGATCGGTCTGGTCCGGCTTGAGTTCCGCGGAGGGCGGCTTGGTGATGACACGGTCCGGCATCACCAGGCCGGCCGGCCCCAGCGCGCCCTTCGGCAGGTTCTCGTTGCGCCAGCGGGACAGGGCGAAGACCGTCATCTTCCAGACGTCCTTCAGCACCGAATAGCCGCCACACATGTCGCCATACAGCGTGGCGTAGCCGGTGCTCATTTCGCTCTTGTTGCCGGTGGTCAGCAGCATGTCGCCGAACTTGTTGGACAGCGCCATCAGCGTCACGCCGCGCAGGCGGGATTGCAGGTTCTCCTCGGTCGTGTCGGGCGGGCGGTTGCCGAAGGCCGGTGCGAGCATCCCGGCCATGGCGTCCATGGCCGGGCCGATGGCGATGGTCTCGTACCGGATGCCCAGCAGGCGCGCGCAGGATTCGGCATCGTCCAGGCTGTCGCGGGAGGTATAGGGCGAGGGCATCATTACCGCCCGCACCCGGTCCGGCCCCAAGGCATCCGCCGCCACCGCCGCCGACAAGGCGCTGTCGATGCCGCCCGACAGGCCCAGCACCACGCCGGGGAAGCGGTTCTTGTCCACGTAGTCGCGCAGGCCGAGCATCATGGCGCGGTAGATCTGCTCCAGCGCCGGCGGCTCCGGCGGTACCGGGCTGGGTGCGCAGGCCCAACCGGCGGGGCCACGCGACCAGTCGGTAATCGCCACCTGCTCCTCGAACATCGGCATCTGCAGCGCCAGGCTGCGGTCGGCGTTCAGGACGAAGGAGGCGCCGTCGAACACCAACTCGTCCTGGCCGCAGATCTGGTTCAGGAACACGAAGGGCAGCCCCGTCTCCACCACCCGCGCCACCGCCAACTGCACCCGCGTGTCCTGCTTCGCGGCCTCGAAGGGCGATCCGTTGATGCTGATCAGCATCTCGGCGCCGCTTTCCAGCAGCGTCTCGCTGACCGAGGGAAACCACCAATCCTCGCAGATCATCAGGCCAAGGCGCACGCCGCGGAAGGCGACGGGGCCGGGTGCGGGGCCGGCGATGAAGACGCGCTTGTCGTCGAACACGCCGTAGTTCGGCAGTTCGTGCTTGGCGCGCCGGGCGAGGATGCGGCCACCCTCCAGCACGTACAGCGCATTGTGCAGCCGGTCGCCATCCAGCCAGGGGCCGCCCACCACCAGGCCCGGCCCGCCATCCGCGGTTTCCGCCGCCAATGCCTCGATCCGCTGCATGCAGGCGGCGATGAAGGCGGGCTTGAGGACCAGATCCTCCGGCGGATACCCGGCGATGGAGAATTCCGGTGTCACCAGCAGGTCCGCCCCGGCCGCCGCGGCATCGGCACGGGCGCGGCGGATGCGGTCCGCATTCGCGTCGAGCGCGCCCTCATGCGGGTTGATCTGGGCGAGCGCAATACGGAGACGGTCTGTCATGATGCGCGGAACCTAGGGACCACCCCTGGCAGGGTCAACGCGCCCGCGCACCGAAGCGGAACACGGACAGCATCATCCCCGCCGAAACCAGCGCCACGCCGGCGAGCCCGGCCAGCCCGAGCGGTTCGCCGAGCAGCGGCCAGGCGGCCAGGGCCGCCATGCCGGGAACCAGTGCCGTGACGGTGGTCGTCGCCGGCGCGCCAATGGCGGTGACGGCACGGGTGAACAGGAAGCCCGCCAGGATCGTCGCGACGACCCCCTGGTAGATCAGCTGGTACAGAAGGGCCCCGGGCGCCACCTCAGCGATGCTCGAAGGAAGCAGGAACCACCAGACCGGCAGGTAGATGGGCGCCGACCACAGGGCGACGGACAGGGTGGCCTCCACCGCGCTGATGCCCCAGAGCCGGATGAGCAGGGTGTAGATCGCCCAGGAACAGGACCCGGCCAGGAACAGCAGGTCGCCCCGCCAGGCGCCGGGATAGGCCCCGAAGGTATCGCTCGCCAGCAGCACCATCCCGGCCGCCACCACGGCGAGGGACAGGATCCGTGCGCGGGTCCAGCTTTCGCCGAGGAACGCCACGCCGAGTGCCGCGGTCAGGAAGGGCAGCGTTCCTGGCAGCATCACGCCACCATGGGAGGCCGGCGCGAAGCCGAAGCCGTGATAGGCGAATAGCGGAAAGCCGAACGCCGCGGTCGCCAGCACCGCCAGAAGACGCAGCGGCGGCAGCCGGGGCAGGCCGAAGACGGCGACCAGCGGAAGCGCGACCAGGAAGGCGCCGGCGTAGCGCAGTGCCGCCACATCCCACGCCGTCATGGCCTGTCCGGTCGACAGGCGCGAAGACAGCAGGAAGCCGGACCAGGCAAACAGGACGGCGATGGCACAGGCATAGCCGATCCGCCGCTCTCGCGACCAAGCCAGGCCGCGTGCCGGCGCCGTATCTGGGGAAGGCGCTTCGCCGGCCATGCGTTCCAGTCTAGACCTCACCACCTGACCTGCCCACCCGACGCCTGGGGAAATGCCATGACAGTGCCCGCCCCGTTCCGGACCGGTGACCTGTTGCCCGCGACACAGCTGCTCGATGCGGCGGGCCAAGCCTTCGATCTGCATCAGCAGAGCCTCGCTGGCCGGTTTCGCCTGATCCTTCTCGGCCCATCGCCGGACATCCGGCGGCTGCAGGCCGCGGAGACACGCGCCAAGGCGCGGGATGCGCGAGTCTTCATCGTGTCGCAGGGTTCACCGGATGGGGGTGAGCGGGTGGGGGGCGCGGTTCGTTTGTTCGACCCCAGCGGCAAGCTGTTCGTGGGCCTCGGGCTCCCCGAGGGCGGCGCCGCCGTCATCTCCCCGCGTGGTCAGTTGCATTTCTCGCAGACCGGATCATCGGCCCTCGAAGCGGCTCTCGATACCCTGCCGCCGCCCGCCTCCAGGGCTGCCGTCCATCGTGCGCTCGCGCCGGTGCTCCTGGTTCCCAACGTCCTGGAGCCACCGCTCGTCGCGGCGCTTCTGGCGCATTGGCAGGCCGGGGAAAAGTCGCAGGACCGAGTGGCCTCCGCCGCGGCAGGCGCGGGTGCCGGCGTCGGCCCGAGCATCAAGCGACGCACCGATGTGTTCCTGGACGACCGCAACCTGTACGCCGAGTTCCAACGCCGGCTGGAGCGCCGCGTCCTGCCGGAGATGTGGCGCGCCTTCCGCTTCCGTGCCGCCAGCTTCGAGGCACCGCGCATCGGCTGCTACGCCGCCGACGTCGCCGGCGCCTTCGGTGCCCACCGCGACAACCGCACGCCCTTCACGGCGCACCGGCGCTTCGCGATGAGCCTGAACCTGAACACCGGCGACTATCGCGGCGGCACCCTGCGCTTTCCCGAGTTCGGGCTGGATGAGTATGAACCCGGCACCGGCGGGTGCGCCGTGTTCTGCTGCGATCTGCTGCATGAGGCGCTGCCGGTCGTCGAAGGCCAGCGCTTCGCCATCTTCACCTTCTTCACCGATGCGGAAGGCGCCCAGCAGGAACGGAAGCTCATGGCCGAAGCCGCGGCGCGCGGACAGGCCGGGGTGGCGATGCGCTGAGCCCTATCCCTGGCCGCGCCGCCTGGACCCGTTGCGCAGCAGGAATTCGCGCCCGACCTTCACGCGGGGCACGCCGTCATAGGCGACGATGTCGGCCGTCGCATAGGTTTCGCTCCAGGCCTCCGGGATGAAGGAGCCGGTGCCCACGACATCGATGGGCGCCTTGGCCTCCGCCACCACCCGGCACTTGCCGACACCGAAGCCGGAGGAGACGACGATGCGGACCTTCGGGAAGCCGGCCTCGTCCAGCGCCTCCCGGATCCGCCAGATCGAGGCCGCCGAGACGCCGGTGCCGACCAGGTGCCGAAGTTCAGTCTCGCTGCGGTAGCGCCGGACGGCCTGCGGGGCATGGCGTTCAAGGACGGCGTAGGATTCGCCGGGGTCGAGCCCTTCCAGGAAGCGGCCGCCATGGGTGTCGAGCCGGACCGCCATCCGTCCGGCCGCGGCCAGTTCCGGGAAACGCTGGCAGACCGCCAGGCTGTCCGTGACCTCGCGCCCGAAATAGTCGACCAGCACCGTCAGGTCTTCCGCCGGGAACGTCTCGTGGAACATTTCCGCCGCGCGAACCGTGGAACCGGCATAGCCGATCAGGGCGTGCGGCATGGTGCCGCGTCCGCGGGTCGCGCCGAACCAGTGCGCGGTGGCGTCGTTGGCGTTGCCGATGAAGCCCTTGGCGCCTTCGCGCTGGGCGGCTGCGCTGCCGATGGCGGCGGCATAGGCCATCATCTCCTGCATCTCGGCCCCGGCGCAGTGCCGGGCCTCCATCGCCAGGAAGGGCACCGTCGGTAGTTCCAGGCACATCTGGTAGGCATTGTGCGCGGCAACGCAGGCCGGGCCGAGCTTCTGGAGCAGGATGGTCTCAAGGTCGGCCAATTGCGCGAACGAACCGGACAAGTAGAAGATCGGATCTCCGGCGCCGACCCAATCACCCTCCCGGTGCATCAGCTCGACGTCAAAGCTGGTGCCGCGGCGTGCCGCCACGGCATCGAGCCAGGTGGTTGCCAGGCCGGGCGCGGAGATGACCGGGCGCCGGAGGAACACCGCATAGGTGACGCGGCAGTCGCCGAACTGCTCGACGACCGCCCGGGTGCGGTTGAAGTAGCTGTCAGTCCAGGCGGCGATGCCATCCACCTCCGGCGGCAAGGCGCGACCCGGGGTGGGCATGGCTGTCACTGCGCCGCTCTCGCCGGCAGCACCGCGGCGCCAGGACGGCGCGCCTTCAACTCCTCCGAGATCAGGAAGGCGAGTTCCAGCGACTGTTCCGCGTTCAGGCGCGGGTCGCAGAAGGTCGCGTAGTTGCCGGCAAGATCGGCCTCCGTCATCCGATGCGCGCCACCGATGCATTCCGTCACGTTCTGCCCCGTCATCTCCACATGCACGCCGCCCGGAATGGTCCCGGCGGCGGCGTGGCAGTCGAAGAAGCGACGGATCTCGGACAGGATCGAGTCGAAGGTCCTGGTCTTGTAGTCCCCAGCCTTCACGGTGTTGCCGTGCATCGGGTCGCACAGCCAGACCACGTTGCGGCCGGCCCGCTTCACGGCGGACAGCAGGCCCGGCAGCTTGGCCTCGACCTTGTCCGCCCCCATGCGGGCGATCAGGGTCAGGCGGCCCTTCTCATTCGCCGGGTTCAGGATCTCGGTCAGGCGAACGAGTTCGTCCGCCTCCATCGAGGGTCCGACCTTCATGCCGATCGGATTGGCCACCCCGCGCAGGAATTCGACATGCGCGCCGTCCGGCTGGCGCGTGCGGTCCCCGATCCACAGGAAGTGGGCCGAGCAGGCGAAGTGCCGGCCGGGATGGGTGGAGGGCTGGCGGGTCAGCGCTTCCTCGAACGGCAGCAGCAGCGATTCGTGTGAGGTGTAGAACTCCGTCTCCCGCACCTGCGGCAGGTCGGACATGCCGCAGGCGCCCATGAAGCGCAGCGTCTCGTCGATCCGGTGCGCCAGCCCCTCATAGCGATCGGCAAGCGGGCTCCGCGCCGCGAAGTCCAGGTTCCAGCGGTGCACCTCCCGCAGGTCGGCGTAGCCACCGGTGGCGAAGGCGCGCAGCAGGTTCAGGGTCGAGGCCGCCTGAAGATAGGCGAACTCCATGCGCGCCGGGTCCGGGACCCGGGCCTCCGCCGTGAAATCAGGGCCATTGACGATGTCGCCGCGGTAGGATGGCAGCGTCACGCCCCCGATCGTCTCGCTGTCGCTGCTGCGCGGCTTGGCGAACTGGCCAGCCATGCGCCCGAGCTTCACCACCGGCAGCGCCGCCCCGAAAGTCAGCACGACCGCCATCTGCAGAAGCACGCGGAAGGTGTCGCGGATGGTGTTGGCGTGGAAATCGGCGAAGCTTTCCGCGCAGTCGCCCCCCTGGAGGACGAAGGCGTCGCCATCACCTGCACGCGCCAGCTGGGCCTTCAGCCGATCAGCCTCACCTGCAAAAACCAGGGGCGGAAATCGCCGGACCTTATCCTCGGTGGCCCGAAGCCGGGCCTGGTCGGGATAGTCCGGCACCTGCCGGATGGGCATCGCCCGCCAGCTATCCGGGGTCCACGCGCGCGCAATCATCTTGGTTCCTGCTCCACTCCTGGCGCCAAGCTTAGCGCCGGCGGCGGCTCAGGGAAACTCCATGCCGATTTGCGCTACTCCGCGGCCGCCTGGGCCGGTGGCAGCACGCCGGCCTCGCGCGCCCGGGTCCGCAACGTTACGAACTCCTCCGCCGCCGTCGGGTGGATGCCGATGGTGCGGTCGAAATCGGCCTTGGTCGCGCCCATGCCCACCGCAATGCCAATGCCCTGCATGATCTCCGCCGCATCCTCGCCCAGCATGTGGGCGCCGAGCACCCTGTCCGTCCTCTGGCAGACGATGAGCTTCATCAGCGTCCGCCGGCCCTTCCGGCCACTGATGCTATGGCGCATCGGGGTGAAGCGGGTGACGTAGACATCCACCGGACCACGTGCGGCCGCCTCCTCCTCCGAAAGCCCCACCGTCCCGATCGGCGGGTTGGTGAACACGGCGGTTGCGACGTTGTCGTAGGAGGCACGGCGCGGCTTGTTGCCGAACAGCGTATCGGCGAGCGCATGACCCGTGGCGGTCGCCATCGGCGTCAGGTTCACGCGGTCGATTACGTCACCCAAGGCGTAGATATGCGGCTGGCTGCTGCGATGTTCCTCATCCACCACGATGGCCCCTTCGGCCGTGGCTGTGACATCCACCTTGTCCAGCCCGAGCCCGCGGGTGTTCGGCAGGCGGCCGGTGCAGAAAAACACCGCATCGGCTTCGCGCATGAAGTTGTTGGACATGTTGACCATCAGATGACCATCCACCCGGGCGATCCGCGTCGGGGAGACATCCGGGTTCAGGTTGATGCCCTGGGTGGTCAGCGCCTCGACAACCTCGGCCCGCACATCGGCGTCGAAGCCCCGCAGCGGCAGGGCCGCCCGGTACATCACATCCACCTCCGCGCCCAGGCCATGCAGGATGCAGGCGAATTCAAGCGCGATGTAGCCACCGCCAATAATGATGACCCGCTTCGGCAGGGCGGGCAGCGTGAACAGGTCGTCCGAGATCAGGCCGAGCTCCGCGCCCGGAATATCCAGCCTCTGCGCCGTGCCGCCCGTGGCGATCAGGATCCGCTCGGCAGTGACGCGCTGGTCGCCCACCTGAAGCGTGTGGTCATCCAGGAAGGTGGCGCGGGCGTCGAAGGTGGTGACGCCGTTGCCCTTCAGCAGCCGGCCATAGATGCCGGAAAGCCGCTCGATCTCGGCGTTGCGGCGTTGTGCCAGGCGTGCCCAGTCGTGGCCCTTGACCTCGATGTCCCAGCCGAAGGCGGCGGCGTCTTCCGCCCACTGCCCGTATTCCGTGGCGTTCACCATGATCTTCTTCGGCACGCAGCCGACATTGACGCAGGTGCCGCCCCAGAACCGTTCCTCCGCCACCGCGACGCGCGCGCCGTGGCCGGCCGAGATGCGCGCGCAGCGAACGCCGGCGGAGCCGCCGCCGATGACGAAAAGGTCGAAGTCGTAGGCCATGGGTATCAGGTTCCGATGCCGCCGAGGGCGAGGTACTTGATCTCGAGGTAGTCCTCGATCCCGTATTTGGAACCTTCCCGGCCAAGCCCGCTCTGCTTGACGCCACCGAAGGGTGCGACCTCGGTCGAGATGATGCCCTCGTTGATCCCGATGATGCCGGCCTCGATCGCCTCCGCCACGCGGAAGATGCGACCGATGTCGCGGGCGTAGAAATAGGCGGCGAGGCCGAATTCGCTGTCGTTGGCGAGCCCGATCGCCTCCTCCTCCGTCCGGAACCGGAACAGCGGCGCGACGGGGCCGAAGGTCTCCTCGCGGAACACCTGGGCGCCATGCGGCACGTCGGTCAGGATGGTCGGCTCGAAGAAGTTGCCGCCGCGGGCATGGCGCTTGCCACCCGTCAGGATACTGGCACCCTTGGCCGTGGCGTCGGCGATGTGTTCCTCCACCTTCTTCACGGCATCGGCGTTGATGAGCGGCCCCTGCGTGACGCCGGGTTCCATCCCGTCGCCCACCTTCAGCGCCTCCACGGCCATCTTCAGCTTCTGCGCGAAGGCCTCGAAGACCCCATCCTGGACCAGGATGCGGTTGGCGCAGACGCAGGTCTGGCCGGTGTTGCGGTACTTCGAGGCCATGGCCCCCTGCACCGCCGCATCCAGATCCGCGTCGTCGAACACGATGAAGGGCGCGTTGCCGCCCAGTTCCATCGAGGTCTTCTTGATGGTCGGCGCGCATTGCGCCAGCAGGGTCCGGCCCACTTCCGTCGACCCGGTGAAGGTCAGCTTGCGGACCAGCGGGTTCGAGGTCAGCTCGCCGCCCGTCTCCCGCGACGGCCCGGTGATGACGTTGCAGACGCCGGGCGGCATGCCGGCGCGTTCCGCCAGCACCGCCAGCGCCAGGGCCGAGAAGGGGGTCTGCGACGCCGGACGGATGACGCCCGTGCAGCCCGCGGCCCAGCCTGGCCCCGCCTTCCGGGTGATCATGGCCGCCGGGAAGTTCCAGGGCGTGATGGCGGCGAAGACGCCGATCGGCTCCTTCATCACCAGGATCCGGCGGCCCTTGGCGTTCTGCGGGATCGTATCGCCATAGATGCGCTTGGCTTCCTCGGCGAACCATTCGATGAAGGACGCGGCATAGGCGATTTCGCCCTTGGACTCCGCCAGGGGCTTGCCCTGCTCGGCCGTCATGATCGCGGCTAGGTCGTCCGTATTGGCCAGCATCAGGTCGTTCAGCCGGCGCAGGATCGCGGCCCGATCCTTCGCCAGCATCGCCCGCCAACCTGCGAAGGCCGCCTGCGCCGCCTCGATGGCGCGCCGCGTCTCGGCGGCGCCCATGGCGGGGACTTCACCTATCACTTCGCCGGTGGACGGATTGCGGACGGAAATGGTCTTGCCGCCATCCGCCTGGACCCACTTCCCACCGACGCAATTCGCCTGGCGGAACAGGTCGGGGTCCTTCAGCGGCAGCTTGGTCATGGCATCCAGCATGTCGGCTTTCCTTCCCTCGGGTCCGGGGAAGATAGAGTGCCGCACTGCCGATGTCAGGCCTGCCGGTGAGTCACTCCACGGTCACGCTCTTGGCCAGGTTGCGGGGCTGGTCCACGTCGGTGCCCTTCAGCACCGCCACATGATAGGCCAGGACCTGCACCGGGATGGCGTGCAGGATCGGCGCGGCGAAGGGGTGTACCGTCGGCAGTTCGATCACCCGTTCGGAGAAGCCGCGCAAGGCCTTTGCCCCCACGGCATCCGTGAAGGCCATGATGCGCCCGCCGCGGGCCGCGGCCTCCTGCAGGTTCGACGCCGTCTTTTCGAACAACGGGCCGCTCGGGCACAGCGCGATCACCGGCACGGCGTTGTCGATCAGGGCGATCGGGCCATGCTTCATCTCGCCCGCCGCATAGCCTTCGGCGTGGATGTAGGACAGCTCCTTCAACTTCAGCGCGCCCTCCATGGCAATCGGCATCAGCGCCCCACGCCCGAGGAACAGTACGTCCCGGGCCTTGGCGACTTCCGCCGCCATGGCGCGGATCTCCTCGTCCTTCTCCAGGATCTGCGCAGCATGGCCCGGTACTTCGGTCAGCGTCGTCGCAAGCAGCCTGGCCGTTGCTTCGTCCAGCGTTCCGCGGGCGCGGCCGAAGCCGATGGCGAGGCAGGCCAGAAGCGCCAACTGGGCCGTGAACGCCTTGGTGGAGGCGACGCCGATCTCCGGCCCCGCAACGGTCAGAAGTGCGCCGTCGCTTTCCCGCGCCATGCTGCTTTCCGGCACGTTGACCAGCGACAGCACCTTCTGCCCACCGGCGCGCAGCAGACGAAGGGCGGCCATGGTGTCCGCCGTCTCGCCCGACTGCGAGACCAGGATGGCGCCTCCGCCCTCGACCCAGGGCGGCTCTCGGTAGCGCAGCTCACTCGCCACGTCGGCATCGACCGGAATGCGCGCCAGCTGCTCGATCCAGTACCGCCCGACCTGGGCTGCGAGGAAGGCACTGCCGCAGGCGGACATCGTCAGGCGCGGCACAACGGCCGGGTCGAAGGGCAGCGGCGGCAGGGCGACGGCGCGCGTGCCTGGATCCAGGTACTGCTGCAGCGTGTCGCCGAGCACCGCCGGATGCTCGTGCAGTTCCTTCTCCATGAAGTGCCGGAAATTGCCCTTGCCGACGGCGGCGCCGGAGATGGAGGTCAGCCGCACCTGGCGCTGCACCGGCTGGTCCGCCGCATCGAAAAACGCGGCGTCGGTTTCCGACACAACCGCCCAGTCGCCTTCTTCAAGATAGGCGATGCGCCGGGTCAGCGGCGCCAGGGCCAGCGCGTCGGAGCCGACGAACATCTCGCCGTCGCCAAACCCGATGGCCAGCGGTGCGCCCTGCCGGGCTGCGATCAGCATGCGGGGGTGCCCCGCGAACATCATGGCCAGGGCGAAGGCGCCGTGCACACGCCGCAGGGCCGCCGAGGCCGCCTCCTTCGGGGAGGCGCCCTGCTGCAGGTGCCAGTCGACCAGCCGGGCGAAGGTCTCGGTGTCCGTCTCCGTCTCGAAGGTCTGGCCCTTGGCCTCCAGCTCCGCCCGCAGCTCGGCATGGTTCTCGATGATGCCGTTGTGGACGACGCTGACGCGGGAGGTTCCGTGCGGATGGGCATTGCGTTCGACCGGCGCGCCATGGGTGGCCCAGCGCGTGTGGCCGATGCCGGTCGTGCCTTCCAGCGGCGTGCGGTCCAGCACGTTGGCCAGGTTGAACAGCTTGCCCTCGGCGCGTCGCCGCTCGATGTGGCCATTCACCAGCGTCGCCACACCGGCGCTGTCATAGCCCCGATACTCGAGGCGGCGCAGCGCCTCCAGCAACCGCGGCGCCGCCGCTTCACGTCCAACGACCCCGACAATGCCGCACATCAGGCCTTCACTCCCTTCCCGCGAAAGCCACGACCAGGCTTGTTGACCTGACGGCCGCGCGCGATGCCCATCGCGTCATCCGGCACGTCCTCGGTGACCACGCTGCCCGCCGCCACCAGAGCCCGGGCACCGACCCGCACCGGTGCCACCAGCGCCGTGTCCGAACCGATGAAGGCGCCAGGGCCGATTTCGGTCCGATGCTTGTTCACGCCGTCGTAGTTGCAGGTGATGGTTCCGGCGCCGATATTCGCCCCCGCGCCAATGACGGCATCGCCGAGGTAGCTGAGGTGGTTCGCCTTCGCGCCTTCCCCCAGCACGGCCGCCTTCAGTTCCACGAAATTGCCGACATGGGCCCGTCGTTCGATGATGGTACCCGTGCGCAGCCGGGCGAAGGGGCCGATGACCGCACCTTCACGCACCACGCAGCCTTCCAGGTGGCTGAATGCCCGGATCTCGACACCGTCCTCGACCACGACGCCAGGGCCGAAGACCACCTGGGGGCCGATGGTGACATCCCGGCCCAGCCGCGTGTCATGGCAGAAGACGACGCTGTCGGGCTGGATCAGCGTTGCACCCGCCATCATGGCCTGCCGCCGCAGCCCGTCCTGCACCGTCGCCTCCGCCACCGCCAACTCGACGCGGCTGTTGATGCCGCGGAGTTCGGCCTCCGGCGCCTCCACCGCGCGCACCTGCAACCCGGCTGCACGCGCGAGAGCGACAACATCGGTCAGATAGTATTCGCCCTTCGAATTGTCGTTGCCGATGGCCCGCAGCCAGGTGAACAAATGCGATGCGGGGGCGCAGAGAACGCCGGCATTGCAGAGGCCGGCCTGGCGTTCCGCGGCATCTGCATCCGCCCATTCCACCACCCGTTCGACATTGCCGTCACCATCCGTCAGCACCCGCCCGTAATGCCCAGGGTCGGCCGGCCGCATGGCGACCAGCGCCAGCCCCGCCTCCCGCCGCGCCGCGACGAGCCGGCGCAGGGTATCGACGGTGATCAAAGGGTTGTCCGCGTAGAGAACCGCAACGTCGCCCGGAAAGTCCTGCAGCCGTTCGGCCGCCTGCAGGGCCGCATGGCCGGTACCCAGCCGTTCGGTCTGTACCACGACAGGATGCGGAAGGGCGGCCTTCTCCAGGGCCGGCATATCCGGCCCGATCACGATCACCAGGTGATCGAACACCTCCCGGGCGGCCGCCAGCAGGTGCTGGAGCATCGGTCGGCCTGCGATGGGATGCAGGGCCTTGGGTAGGCTCGACCGCATGCGCGTCCCGAGGCCGGCGGCAAGTATGATGGCAGCATGACTCATGCCCCCCGGTAGTCCCTCCCCCGCATGCGCCGCAAGCCGGTGGCGGGTCACGTCCCGTTGCGTGGCGTAACGAGGGCGCCTTGCCCGACCCGCCGCGGCATCCTATCGGGAACCATGCAAAGCACGGCCATCTTCGACCTCGACGGCACGCTGGTCGACAGCGCGCCAGACCTGCACGCGGCGCTCGACCGCCTGATGGCGGCTCGCGGCCTGCCTGGCTTTCGCCGTGCGGACGTCGTCGCCATGATCGGGGATGGGGCGAAGGTCCTGGTCGAACGCGCCCTGGCGGCGCGGGGCACCACGTTCGAGGAGGAGGCGCTCGATGCCTTCCTGCTGGACTATGGCGCCAACGCGGCGGTCGAGACGGCGCCCTTCGAGGGTATCGTGCAGGTCCTGGACGCCCTGCGCTCGGCCGGCTGGCGGCTCGCCGTCTGCACCAACAAGCCGGTCGAGCCGGCCCTGACCTTGTTGCGCGCACTGGGTTTGGCCGACCACTTCGCCGCCATCGGAGGGGGTGATTCCTATCCGACCCGGAAGCCGGACCCGGCACACCTGCTGGCGACCCTGCGTGACGCCGGTGGCGACGTGTCGCGAGCGGTGATGATCGGCGATCACCACAACGACATGGCCGCGGCGCGCGGCGCCGGTGTCCAGGCCATCTTCGCCGGCTGGGGCTATGGACCGCTTGCCATGGCTGGCACCGCGCCGGTTTCGACGCGGCCATCCGACCTGCCGGCGCTACTGGCGCCATTCGGCGAGGGTTGAGGCCTCGGCCCGTAACAACACCGCGGTCGCGGTGCCGAACCAGCGGCTGGCCATTTCGATCCGCACCGGAATGGGCGGCGCGCCCGGATAGGGCGCCGCGATCCAGGCCGTGCCGCGCTGCGGGGCCGCGGCGCGGTCCCTGGGCTGGTCGCGCAGGAAACCGGCGAGCAGTCGCGACTCGAAATGGCAGCGCAGGGCCTGGCCATGCCAGGCGGCGCGCCAGGGTCGGATGAGATCCTGCTGGACCGTGCTGCTGAGAAAGATGCTGCGCCGCCGCCCGTCGAAGACCGGGGCCTGTCCCTCGCAGTGGCCACTCCCGGCCACCGTCCGTGACAGCAGCGCCATGGCCGAAAGGGCATCGATGGTGCCCCGCCGCGCCTCCTGCGGCACCGGCTCGCGATTTTCCTCATCCGCCGGCTCCAGCCTGCGGACCACGGGATCCCCGCCCTCCCAGCCCAGCGAGATGAGGCGGGCCTGGCCGCGCCAGGTGCCCTGCGAGTGGAAGGCCTCGGGGCGTGCCACGGCACCGGCCCAGGCGCCCGAGACCCGGGACACCTGCTCGCCGGACACGAAACTGGCCGCGATGCCCTGGGTCCGCAGACGCGTCTCGATTCGGTACCCCGTGGCCGAGATGTCGAAGACGGCCTCCACCTGCAGGATCGTCATGCCGGCGGCGTAGACCTCGTAGACCGCGCGCACAGGCTGAGCGGAAGCCGCTGACGGCGACAGGCCGGACATCAGGATGGAGGCCAGGAGTCCAGTGCTGATCGCAGTGCTGCGCATCACTTCCATATCGTCTGCCACGCCGCCGCCACAAGGACCGCCCGGGCCTGCTTGACACCGAAGCCCCACCCGCATTACTCCCCGCACCCCGGGATGGGCGCGTAGCTCAGCGGGAGAGCATCGCCTTCACACGGCGGGGGTCGTAGGTTCAATCCCTACCGCGCCCACCATCCCAGGCTCTCCAGTCGTCACATTGGCAGGCACACCGGCCGGAGGGGCAACGCGCCCCTCGGCCCCAGGCGTCGTGTGGTTCAGTTGGACTGCGGCGCAGCGGGCGGCCCGCGGCGATCGCCATGCTGGTGATGGCCGCCCCGCATGCCACGCGCGGGCCGGATCTCCTCCCGCGTCAAAGCATTGTCGCCATTGGCATCGCGCGCCCGGAACATCGCTTCCGCGAAGGGCCGGACTTCCTCGAGCGTAACCTTGCCATCGGCATTCGCGTCCAATGCACGGAACATGCCCTGGCCATGGCGCTCGGCGCGCTGCTGCGGCCCGCGGTTGCCCATGCGGGCCTGGGCGTAGCTGCGCATCTCCTCGATGGTCACGCCGCCATCCCGGTCCGCATCAACCTCCTGGAAGCGCGCCTGCAACCAGGTCCAGCCTTCGTCCCGGCTCACCTGGCCGTCATTGTTCGCATCGGCGCGGGCGAAGGCCTCGCCCATGGCGAACCCGCGTCCGCCAGGGGCCGGTCCGCGCTCGCCCGGGCCTGGCTGCGCCATGACCGGCAAGGCGCCTGCCGCCAGAACCAGGGCGGCACCGGCAAAAAGGGCGATCCTCTTTGACATTGTCGTATTCTCCGTTGGGCCAGCGGGACGCCGGCTACAGCGGAGAGAATGGGGACCGTCTGCAACGGGCGCGTGTCAGACGCACCCGCCCAGGGTGAGGAAGCGTAACGCGTCGTAGCGGCACCGAATCAGCCGCGTGCCGGCGTGCCCGCCTCTCCCAGGTCCCACCAGAGCCCCGCGAAACCCGCGATACCCTCGCGCGCCGCGGAAATCAGCAGGTGTTCGTCGGGGCCGTGCTGCTTGCAGCCATTGTAGCTGTGCGGAATCCAGACCAGCGGCACGCCGAGATGATCGACGAAGACATCGCCCGGCAGGCCGCCCGAACTGCTGGGAATGATCTGCACCCGCTTGCCAAGCGTCCGCGCCATGGAGTCCTGCGCCCAGAGCACCCAGGGATGGTCCGGCGCCGTCCGACTGGCCGGCATGCGAAGGCCCGCATTCTCGATGGCCACGATCTCAAGGCGATGCGCATCCAGATGGGTCCGCAGCGCCGACTCGAACGTCTCCGGCGTGGCATCGACCGTGTAGCGGATCTGGCAATGCGCCCTGGCATCGGGTGCGACCGCGTTCACCGGGTTCTCGGGCCGGCCTGAAACCATGGCGAGGACGATGAAGCTGTTCCAGCCATAGATCTTCTCGGCCGAGGTCAGCTCGGGCTCCCCCCAGCCGGCGTCGATCGTCGCGGCGCCGTCGCCACCACCGACGGGACAGCCTTCCAGCACCGCCTTGACGCCGGCGGGCACGCCATCGGCCGGCAGCCACTCCCGCACCAGGATGCGGCCGTCCCGGTCCACGATCGAGGACAGCGCATGCGCCAGGATGATGGCGGGGTCTGTCGTCAGGCCACCCCAGTGTCCGGAATGCACGCCGCCCTCGCGCAGCCGCACCACAAGGTCGAAATGAAAGGTGCCGCGGGTGCCGGTCGCGATGGTCGGCACGTCGGGCTCGACGCGCGGACCGTCGGAGGCGATCAGCGCATCCGCTGCAAGCTCCCTGGCATGTGCCGCGATGAACTCGCGCAGACCGCGGGAGCCGCGTTCCTCCGCCATCTCGATCACCAGCTTCACGTTCGCGCCCAGCCGGCCGCCACGCTCCTCCAGCACCGCTTCCAGCGCCGACAGGTTGAGGGCGTGCTGTCCCTTGTTGTCGGCGGTGCCGCGGCCGTACCAGCGGCCATCCTCGGTGGTCACGCGCCAAGGGGCGAGGCCCGTGCGCCATTGATCCTCAAGCCCGCGGACCGTGTCGCCATGCCCGTACAACAGTGTCGTTTGGGATGACAAATTCTCAACCCGGGTGGCCATTAGGATCGGGCCGAAGCCGGGCTGAGGGTTCTCGTGGATGGCGACCTTGAACCCCAACCGGTTCAGCCAGGGGAGCATCCCCTCCTCAAGGTAGCGCCGCAGATGTGGCTCACCCTCAGGGTCTTGTGAGGTGGAGGGGATCGCGACCAGTTCAGCCAGCCGACGCTCAAATCCTCCGCCATCAAAGAAACTAATCGCGCGGGCGATAGCGCCTTCTCGTGAGCCCATAGGTCATCCTCCAATCGTCACAAAAAAGGGAGGCCGGAGCCTCCCTTCAACCTTAGACCTGATACCCGTGATCAGGGTCCCAGCGCTCCGCCTTCGCCCTGAGGGCGGCGGTGAGCGAGGAGGGGTCGAGCGGGTTCAGGGTCTTGCCCATCTTGTCCACCGGCCTGTTCCTCGCAATCACGTTCAACGCTTCTTCCGCGTTCATGGCAACCGGGACCCCAAGCCACATTCCCTACGGGTGGCGGCTTCGAACTGGTCCCACTGACTATACAGGTGGATGAGGATTCCAGCCCTCCCGGAGCTTGATCCCCAACTTGCGGCAGGCGCGGTTGATGTCCGTTGCCAATGCGAGCTGCCTCAGGTTGCCGCCGATGTCAGCCAAACGACGCAGCCGCTCCACGTCCGCCCGTCTCAGTGCCGCGTCCAGTTCTGGGATGCAGGCGATGGCCTCCGCATCCGCGGCGAGGGCTTCCTGATGCCGCTCCTTGTACAGGTCGAACTGATGTTCAAAAGGCACCCTCGGCCGCGTCGGGCCAAGCAATTCTCAAACGGTCATTGACATCCTCCTCGCTCGCTTGTGGATCGAATCATCCCGGCACCGCGGGCAGGGCAGTCGATCCTCGTCATCCTCCTCCATCAGACTGCCATGCCCGCGCTGGCTGGCCTCTGTGGCTCCCGCGTCGTCTGCTCCTCCTGCCACTGCCGGACCGCAGACAGCACCTCCGCAGCCTTCTCCGGAGTGAACTCCTCCTCCCACTCCCGCCCCTGCCCGCCGGTCCTCTGCTTGAACCGCGGCAGAAGGTCGGGCCGTTCATGCAGAAGCGTCTTTGCGTAGAGGAAACAAACCTTCTCATCGATGCCATGACCTGCCCGACGCATCTCGTAGGCCACCGTCAGGTAGCTGATGGGCTCGCGGGTGACCTCCAACTGCCGAAGGAAGTAGTCAACAAAAATCCTATAGCGGTCCGGGTGTCGGCGGTGCGCACGGAGGTGGTAGTCAATCCCGCGCCTTATCTTCTCGGGAGCACGATCCGGCAGCCGAGAGAGCCTTTCGAACACCACGAGCGGCACGTAGCCCGACCGCTTCATATCCCGGACGGTTCTGGCATCCTCCCCCAGAGCATTGGCTATCTCCCTTTCGGTCGTCAGACCCTTATTTCGGGCCAGCACACCGAATGCCTGATAGGTCTGGGTGATGCTATCCAGAAGGGCCATGCTATCTCCCTCTAGGGCGGCAACGGAGAAATCCGCGGACGACTTCCCGGCCGAAATCATTTTTGCCCGTGCCCTGCGAAAGGCGACCTCCGCCGTCTCGGGATTATCCAGCGAAGATCGGAGGACCTTCTGGACGAATTCTAATATTTCGTTGTTCACGATCATCACCCCTAAGGAGAGGGGGCACTGCCCCCTCGCTGCTTTCAGGCATTGTCGTGAGGCTGATCGACCTCGGCGTCACCCGGCATCCCGCCGCGGATGCTCCACCGCTCCATGAGCTTGAGCATCCGCTCCTTGTCCGCCTCAGCCTTGATCCGGGCATCGCGCTCAAAGGCGATCTCCCGATCCCGGATGTTCTTCTCCATCTCGGCGATCTCCCAGCGCTTCGCATCCTCGGCCTTCTGGGCTGCGGCGTTGGCTGCGGTCGCGGCGCCGACGATCTTGTCGATCATGATTCGCATATCGTTGGGCTTGCCCTTGGCCACGGTGGAGAGCCGGGCGCTGTCGGCGAGATAGCGCTCGTGGCGATCCCGATCCTCCTGCGAGAGATGCAGCAGCTTCCGGACCTTCTGCCGGGCTTCCTCGATTTCATCGATGACGGGCGCCACCTGCGAGCGATCGACTGCATCCACCTTTTCGATCTTATGTTCCTTCACCGCCCATCCGGCCTCGGGGCAATCGGCGACCCACTTCTTCTCCAAGGTCAGATGGGAATGGCTCCCATTCTTCCCCGTCTTCTTGCCGTCCACCTCCACCTCCGCCTGCAAAGCCTCCTTGAGGATCGCGAATACCTTCGGCAGGAGAAGGAAATTCGTATCCACCTCGAAAATGGTCGCCAACAGGCGGCTATTGACGCCCTTCTTGGCATTCACATCCATCTTTTCCAGCACGATCTTTGCGATAGCCTTCGCCCGCTCCTCGGGGGTCTGGGTGGTGGCAATGGCGGTGGACGAAAAGAGTTCGTCGCGGGTGGCGGACATCGGTGTTTTTCCTTTCTTTCTATCGGCGTCGGTGCCGTGACGAAAGGAATGGCGCGACCGCGGCTGAAACGGAAGTACTTTTTTTCCGGATTTGGCTGTTTCGCGCAACAAGTACAGCAACCAGTAAAGTAACAATGGAGTTTCGAATCTGTACTGGATCGTGAGTTCTTCGTGGGTTACCGGTAGACCCCCTTTAACACATGATGATTACATCACGAACGAGAGAGCATCAGCCCTGATCCTCCTCCTCCTCCTGTTCAAGCCGGTGGATCATCCGATCCGCGGCTTCCGCCAGCGCCACCACCTCCTCCACGGTCTTCCGCTGGCCGCGGGGCGGCAGGATGATGATGTCCTCGTTGGCGGCGATGGCCTGCTCCAAGAGCGTCCTGAGGATGCCCGCGTACTCGCGCCACCATGGGAACACGAGCCGCCGGACGTTCCGCGGGAGAGGGCGAGGTCCCGCGCCGTCCCTGGCGGGCGAGGCGGTCATGCTCCCCCGCCCTCAGGAGCATTGTTGGGGACGCCCCAGCGGATGCGCTCATCACGATCCACCTTATCGATGCGCCGGATGATCACCACAGAGACCCACTGACTGATGGTCATCCCCGGCGGGCGGATGGCAGCAATCCTGTCCGCATCGGGCGTGCCCATATCCACGTACCCCACGCGGGTGCAGTCCGGCGGAGGCTTCGTCCAGAGCGAGCCGCCGCGCCTCTCCGCCCTCCTCGTTTCGTCCAAGATCAGACCCCAGACCTCCGCGAGATCGAGTTCAAGCTCGCGGAACCGGCGCTCGTAGTAGCGCGGCAGATGCAGGCCGATCCGCGACACCGCCTCCCCGCGGTCCGTGTGGTGGTCGGGGTACTCCCTCCCCCATTCCGCGTTGGTATCATCCAGCCAGTCCACGAAGGTGCTGGCGATCCAGTGCTCGCGGTCAAACCGTCCGCGGACCGCATCGATCTCCGCGATGATCTCCGGCGTGAGAGGGAGGGTGCCCTGCTGCGAGGCATTCTCCGGCGGAGGATAGAAGGTCCAATCCCCGACACGCGCATGGGCGACCGCCGAGGCCAGCATTTGGTGGATGATCTCCACACTGGGGTTCGCCACCCGGAGCATCCCCGCATAGTAGTCGGAGAGCAGCAGTTCGGTCTCGTGACCGTAGTTCCCGAGGTAGTGGGCGTAATTCCCGTCAGGCACGATGTTGCTCCTATGGATTGGTCGCGATGAGGAACCGGTCACCACCGGCCCCCCTTTCGTTTCTCTTTCGACTTTTCCCGCTCCTCCCTGATTTCCCGTCCGCGGGTGATCCGCTCCTGCAAGGCCGGGGAGAAGTAGGCCCGGACGAACTTGAATCCCGACGGCTGGCGGGGCGTCCCATCCCGGTTCGTGGGCGAGGGGTGGCGGAGATCAAGGGCAAGGTGGCTGGATTGGTTCTCGGCCGAGAGGCCCGTGAGAGTGACAAGGGGCAACCACAAACCGGCCTCGTCCTGACGCCACAGGAGAAGCCCGTACTGACCCCTGTAGGTGATGGTCCCCAACCCGGGCACACGGTTGCTGACGAACCCGAGAAGCGCCTCAGGGCTCCCGTGGACGCCCTTCTGGGCGTTGTGCTCCTGAGCGATCTCGATCAGGTCGCGGAGGAGGGGAGCGCAGCCCTCATCATGGACCCGACCCTCATTCACGCGACGGCGGGCATTGTCGCGGAATTGCCGGGGTGAGGAGAGGTTGACCCATCGCTCCCGGCGAAGCTGGCGCAACTTGTGGCGGGTGCAGTGCTCCGGCGCGGCGTCGGTCGCCTCCACCTTCAAGGCGTACCGCACCCAGCCGCGGGTTGGACGATGCCCCCGATCCAACAACTGGACGGTCATCTGGGTGATCCGGTCGGGCATTGGCAGGCCCAACATGGCACGAGCCCGCAGTTCGTCAGTTAATGGCTCGCCCGGCTGGCGCGAAGTCCAAGTGTCCTGCGCACCAGTGGGAGCTTCCTCCTTGGATGAACGCCCCTCGAAACCCGTTCCAACTTCGTCTAGATCGATATCGGCAAATGGATCGTCGGACTGGTGGGACATTCGGTAGTGCTTTGCATGACGGTGGTGGCGCGATTACTTACGCGTCGCCCAAATCCTCGTCAAATACTTCTTGCACCTGTTCCGCAATTACTTGACGGGCGGGCCGGAGTTCTCTGTATCATCTCTCTGATCCGTAGGTCTCTGTATCTTTTTCACGAACGGTAGGTCTCTGCATTCCGCTTCGCTGCATCGTAAGATGCAGAGACCTCCCGTTCTTCAACAGATACAAAGAGCTACCACTCAAGCGACAGATACAGAGACCTCCGGCTCGCTGCGCTCCCCGTCGCCCAGAAGAACAGAGGCACCTCCGGGCTCCCTTCGGTCGCCCAAAGGTCAGGCGAAAGAACTCGCCCAAGAGAAGACAGAAAGAGCCGCGAGGGCTCGGCTTCGCCTCACCCTCACGGTGCGAGCGCGAGCGCTCGGGGCCGAGGCCCCTCGCTGCTTCGCCCTCGCGGTCCCGAAGGAGCCATTGGACGAGAAGGGCCTTCGGCTCCGTCGCCCAGAAGATCATCGATCCCGCGTTCGCTCCGCTCAGCGGTGCCTTAC
>NZ_JBHMFT010000015.1:0-137428 GCF_051433195.1 Falsiroseomonas sp. E2-1-a20
CAGGGTTTGGTGCCAGCGCTCGATGTTGCCCTGGGTTTGCGGATGGCAGGGCACGCCGCGGATATGACCCATGGCGTTGTTGGCGAGCCATTCGGCGAGATCACCCGCGATGTAGCAGGGCCCGTTGTCGGACAGCAGGCGCGGTCGGTGCCGCACGCGGGCCTGGGTGCAGCCTGAGGCGGTGAGCGCCATCTCCGGCGTCGCGGTGACATCGCTGGCGGCCATGCCGGTGCAGAGCTTCCAGGCGATGACGTCCTTGGCTGGCCTGTTCCACTGCATGGTGGTGATGGAGGCCAGACCGTCTTTCCATGGGCCGGGCGTGACTGTGTCCACATCCGCTCACCTGGTGCCGCGGGAGGGTGGGTGACTAAACATCACGATGGTCGTCGGCGACAGGGACTTCCGCCGCGGACCCTGGCGCTCCCTCGACGCGGTGGAGTTCGCCACCCTCGAATGGGTGGCATGGTTCAACACGCAGCGCCTCCTCGAGCCGATCGGGAACATCTCTCCCGCCGAGGCCGAGGCGCGCTACTATGCCGCCCAGGAGAACCTGCCGCTGGCGGCGTGACCCAAGCCCAAAAGCCTCCGGCCAACCCGGGGCGGTTCAGTGCGCCGGATCGCCGTCAGCAGCGCATCGCTGGTGTCCCTGTCCAAGGCTATCAGCGCGCCGCTGATGACTGCCCGGTTGCCGAGTTGGATCAGTCGTGTGGCCAGTCGGTCCCATTGTCGCGCCCCGCGCGAGCCCGACTTCTCCCTCCTGAAAAGGCGAGCTTCTGGGAGGATGCTCGTTGAGAGTGGGCAAAGCCCCCCCTGAAGAGGGCCACCGTCCACGACCGCGCGTGGCCCGGCACTCAGGCGGTCATACCGCCCTTGCGCCAGATGCCGAAACCGCTTGCCAAGACCGCTGCCAGGGCGAGGCCCGCTGCCACCGCCGGCACCAGCTCGAGCCGGTATGACACATCCCCCACAGCGGCCATGCCGAGGTTGCCCAGCAGCACCGCGACCAGCCCCCAGCCCGCGGCCAGCAGATACCAGGGGTCGCCGCGCCCCGCCCGGAGCATCCCCGCCGCCATCCCTCCCGCAGCCAGAATGATCAGCGCGGACAGCCAAGGGTCGGGGTCCAGCCCAGAGACCTTCGCCGCACCTGCCAGGTTCACGAAGACCGCCGCTGTCACCCAGCCGGCAAAAAGTCCAAGGAACGGCCGCATCACCCAACGGGAGAACCAACCCTCGGGCAGGCGCCGTGCCTCAGGCAGGAATGCCCAGATGGCGCAGGCAACGATGGCAGCCAGGATCAGCACCAAATGGAAGCCATTGGCGGTGAATTGCGCGACGGTCATCCACAGGCAGTTCATCGCGAAAGCCAGCGCCAGTGGCAGGCGCAGTCGCATCGTCACCGGGTCGACCGCCATCGACGGTAGTGCTTGGCGCACTGCCCAGACCAGCGAAAGGGCAAAGATCGGCCCCCAGATCGAGAAAGCATAGGAGGCCGGGGTCACGCCAGTCAGGCTTGCGGCCGACATGGTCCCAATCGGTTGGCCGATTCCAAGCCACGGCAAGCTGGCCGCAATCGGCTGGCAGAAGGCCAGGATCAGCGTGGCCCAGGCCATCAGCGGCGTTACGGGATGGGTCTTGGACATGAGGTCATTCCGAGGTCAGTAGTCGGTGGGCGAGGTGAAAGATGGCGGAGGCGCCTAGCCCTGTGCAATGCGCCGCTGTCATGCAGATGCAAAGGGGTGCAGAGGCCAACATCAGCGGAGATCACAGGCACCTTCACGCACGTCCTGCCCGACCTGCCCGGATGTCCTGCTGGCGTGGCTGAGCGGAGCCAGGCGAGCGGCATTTGGCCCGCCATGCCCGACATCACCATGGAAGGTTCCGAACGGCTTCGCGCGGCGCTGTCGAATGCCGACGCGATCTAACGCGAACCGCGCTATTCACCATGTCGCGGCGGAACCCTAGGACGTCAAAATTTTCGCTTGAAGCGACAAGGGGCGGACGCAACCCGCTGAAAATCAAGGGGGGGCAGCGGATAGTGAAATGCGGGAGACATCGCCCGGGTGCCCACCACGATGGACATGTCGGCGAGGCTTTGCTGGTCGCGCCAGAGCCATTCGCGGCCAGCGGCCTCGTCTGGCAATCGACCGCCGCGCGGCAGCGCGACGTCGTCAATGCCTTCGGGGTCTTCCGCAATGGAGCGGCTGCGCCAGAAGGCCATGAAGCAGTAGCCGAGCACGTGCCGCAGATCATGCTCCTTCATCGGCTCGACCCGCACAGGCTGCCGCAAATCGGGCAACTTCGGCTTCAAGCTTCGGACACCCCGAGGGGTTTCGATCACCGCGCGCGCGTTCTCATCGCAGACAAGATGAATGTGGAAGGCGTAGCCGAGTCGGCCTGTGCGCTTCTGCCGGCAGTAGGCGGCCTCGAGATGCCCGATGATCAAGCCGTTCGTATCGGCGATCCCGGCGCGGCTCAGATGGGCGCGGAAGCGGTCGCGCAGATCTCCTGGATCAACGTTGTGCAGATCGTCTTCGAGAATGAACAACCCTGCGGCACAAGCGTCACGAAGAAGAGCCCGTCGAGGCCCTGCTTCACCTCCAGCAACTGCGCAGCGGTGCTGAGCAGCCGGATGCGCGCCACCCGCATGTAGCGAGATGATGCCAAAGTGGGCTCCTGTTCGTGGAAGTTGCCGTCGGCCAGGCGCTCCGCAAGGGCGAGATGATCAGCGCCGCCAACCCTGCGCAGGATGGTGATGCGCCGAAGATCCTCCTGTTCGGCCGCCGCGGGCGTCTCGAAGTCGGCGTGAAAGCCGGGCGGCGTCGGCGCGTGCCACGGCAACGGCGACAAACACAGGGGTCTCTGCCGGCCGTACGGCCCGACGAAAACAGCTCCAGCCACCACTTGACCGCTATAGGAGCTTCAGAGCCAGTTGGATGGCCGCGTGGTGGATGAGCCCATCCTGCGCCGCGCCCGGCGCATCCTCGCCTCGGCGCGCTGAGGCTGGGCTATTCCGGCGGCGCCAGCTCGAAGCGCGTCATCTCCTCCAGGCTGTCGCCGAACCAGGCCTTGATGCCGGCGGTCTGCCGTCCGATCGGCCGTGGCACGCCATTCTCCACCACCATCGGCAGGTCGTGGCCCGGGATCAGCAGGCAGCCCGGCCGGGTGCGGCAGATCTCCCACACCATCTCCACCGTGGCGCGGCTGATCGCGGCGTCATAGGTCATGTCGGTGCGCCGCGTGGTCAGCTCCACGCGGTTCTTCACGGCATCCTGCAACAGCACGCAGTCCTGGTCCTCGCCCTGGATGACGAAGATCAGGTGCCCCGGCGTGTGGCCAGGCGCGAGCTGCGCGGTGATGCCGGGCAGCACCGTCTCGCCCTCATCGATCAGGCGGAGCGTCGGCCAGGTGGACAGCGCCAGGATGGTGTGTTCGGGCACCGGCGTGGTGCCCCATTCCACGCCCAGCGCCCAGGCCATTTCCTTGCGCCCGATGGCGATGCGGGCGTGGCGGAACAGCGGCCAGTTCACCGCATGGTCGTGATGCGAATGGCTCAGCAGCAGGTCCGTCACATCGGCCGGTGCCACGCCGTGTTTCGCCAGCGCCTCGACCAGCGTGCGCCGCTGGCCGAAGCCGCCGCCATCCAGCACCACGACCCGGCCATGGCCGCGCAGCAGCACGATCGTGCTCCAGCCCAGGCCACCATGCTGCGTCGCCTTGCCGGGAAAGCCCGGCACGACGATGTCGACAAGCCAGCCGCCGCCCTGCCATTGCATCACTCGCCCTCCTCAATCCAGCCGCACGCCGGAGGCTTCGACCACCGGCAGCCACAGCGCCAGCTGCTGTTCCCAGAAGCGCTGGAAGTCCGCCGTCGTGCTGCCCGCCGGCTCGGCACCTGATTCCCGCAGCCGGCGCGCCAGTTCCGGCTTGGCGACGGCGGTGCGGATGGCGCCTTCCAGCCGGGCGATGGCCGGGGCCGGCGTGCCAGAGGCGGCGAAGACGCCCATGATGTTCATGATCTCGAAATCCTCGAAACCCTGCTCGATGGCGGTCGGCACATCGGGCAGCGCCGGATTGCGTTCCCGCGCCAGCACCGCCAGCGCGCGGACATTGCCCGAGCGTACATGCGGCGCCTGGGAGGCGATGCCCTCCACCAGCCAATCGACATTGCCGGCGATCAGGTCCGCATAGACCAGCCCGGCGCCGCGATAGGGCACATGCACCGCCTCCGTCCCCGTGCGGAGGTTGAACAGATGCGCGCCGAGATGGTTGATGCTGCCGGCACCGGCCGAGCCATAGGTCAGGCGGCCCGGCGCTTCCTTCATCACGCCAACCAGTTCTTGCAGCGTGTTGGCCCGCACATGCTTGCCCACGGTCAGCACCATCGGCAGCGTCGCCACCAGGGAGACGGGGGTGAAGGCGGTGCGGGGGTCCAGCCGCGGGTCGCGCATCAGCCCGGCATTCAGCACGGCGTTGGTGATGGTGAACAGCGCCATGGTGTGGCCATCCTTGGGCGCGGCCAGCAGCGCCTCCGCGCCGATGATGCCGGCCGCGCCGCCGCGATTCTCGATCAGCACGGTGCGGCCGCCGAAGGCTTCCTGCATGCCGGGTGCCAGGATGCGCCCGACGATATCGGTGGCGCCGCCAGGCGCGAAGGGCACGATGATGCGCACCGTCTGGCTGGGGAAATCCGCCTGCGCCAGGGCCGGCGCGGCCAGCCCCGCGGCGGCGAGACCACCGAAGGCGCGTCGTGTGATGTTCATTGTCATTGCCTCCCTTTTTCTTCTTATGGGCAAGTCACGGCATCAGGCACGGCACCCCGGCGCGGTCGCAGACATCGCGCAACTGTCGCGCCAGGCTCGCGGGAATCGGGATTCCCTCCGCCAGGCGCCGGGCGCGGCTGGCGACCTCCGGCTCGCCGGCCACCAGCACGGGCTTCGCCGGGTCGGCGGGCGGCGTCGCGTGCAGCACGTCGATCGCCGCGTCCAGGTCGGCCTCGAATTCGCCGTCCTCGCGGAAGCAGTCCGGATCGATCGCCATGAAGAAATGGCCGAGATTGTCGGGATCCTCCGGCCGCTGCGTGCGGTTGCGGATCGGCGAGAAGCTGGCGCCGGACAGCACGCCGCCCAGGATATGCACCATCATCGCCAGGCCGTAGCCCTTGTGGCTCGCCATGTCCGGCGTGCCGCCGAGGGGTGTCAGCCCGCCCTGATGCGTCACCCGCAGCCGGTGCCAAGCCTCCGCCGCATCGGTCACCGGTTTACCGGTCTCGTCCAGCACCCAGCCGGCGGGCAGGGGCTTGCCCTGCAGGTCGTGCACCTTGACCTTGTTGCTGGCGCAGCTGCTGGTTGCCATGTCCAGCCGGAAGGGCGGGTTGCGCCCGGCCGGCGCGGCGAAGGCAAGCGGGTTGGTGCCGAGCAGCGGAATGGAGCCCCGCGTCGGCACGACGGAGATGCTGCGCGTCGCGCTGGTGACCATGCCGACCAGCCCCTCCGCCGGGGCCAGCGCCGCGTAGTAGCCGGCGGCGCCGAAATGGTGAGAATTCCGCACCGTCACCACCCCGACGCCGGCAACCTTCGCCTTGGCCATCGCCAGCTTCATGCCGAAGACCGCGGCCGGATGGCCAAGACCCGCATCGGCATCGACCAGCGCCGTCACCGGGTTCTCCCGCATGATGCGCGGCTGCGCCTGCAGGTTCAGCCGGCCCTTGCGGCGGCTTTCGTCGTAATCCATCAGCATCGAGATGCCGTGGCTGTCGACGCCGGCGAGGTCGGTCTCGATCATCACCTCCGCCGTGATCCGCACCGTCTCCGCCGCCATCCCCCAGGCGGTGAGGATGGAGGTGATCTGCCCGCGGCAGGTCTCGGCGGGAACCAGCTGCATGCCGCTCATGTCGGCTCAAGGCCGGCGATATCGATGGCGCGGCGGGCCTTGGCCAGTTCGCCCTGCAGGAAGCGGGCGAGGTGGTCGGTGGTGAGTTCCTCCGGCGTCGGCGGCGTCACGCTGAAGGAATCGAGCCGCCCGCGAATATCCGAATCCTGCGCCGCCTCGCCGATCAGGGTCTGCATGCGGTCGAGGATCGGGGCCGGCGTGCCCACGGGCGCGAACAGCCCGACGAAGGAGGCGGCGAGGAAGTCCTTGTAGCCCGCCTCGATGAAGGTCGGCACCTCCGGCACCTGGGCCGAGCGCTGCGGGGCTGCGATGCCGAGGATGCGGCCGCGCCCATCGCGGTGCAGGTCGAGCACGCTGGACAGCTCGATCAGGATGCCATCGACATTGCCGGCGACGAAATCCGGCAGCGTGGCGCCGCCGCCGCGATAGGGCACATGCACCAGGTTGGCGCCGGTCTCCGCCTTGAACAATTCCAGAGGCAGGTGGTTGGCGCCGCCGATGCCCGAGGTGCCGATCGTCACGCCCGCAGGCCGCGACTTCGAGAAGGTCACAAGCTCCGGCAGCGTGCGGACCGGCAGGGACGGGTTGACGATGATCACCATCGGCACCTGACCGAACATGGCGACGAAGGTGAGTTCCGTGATCGGGTCGAAGCGCTTGTTCGCCATCAGCAGCGGGCTGTTGACGATGGAGCCGGGGCTGCCGATGAGGAAGCTGTAGCCATCGGCGCGGGACCGGATGACGGCCTCCGTCCCGATCGCACCGGCCGCGCCGCTGCGGTTTTCCACCACGATGGGCTGGCCGAGCTTCGGCCCGATATGCGCGGCGTAAAGGCGCGCCAGCACGTCGGTGTTGCCGCCGGCGGCGAAGGGCACGACGAAGCGGACCGGCCGGTCCGGCCAGCTGCCCTGCGCCCGGACCGCGCTCATCGCGGGCAGGGAAGCGGTGGCGCCCAGCAGCAGGCGTCGCCCGATGATCGGGTTCATATGCATCTCCTCCCGTGAATCCGCTCTGCGGCGGATTGCAGAAACTCAGATCGCGTAGGGCGGGTAGCCGGAATTGCCCTGCTCGGCGTCCAGCCGCCGCAGCATGGCGTGCCATTCCAGCACGCCGTAGGGGCGGCGCGCGCCAGGCTGGTACAGATGCGCGGTCTTGGCCAGCGTTGCCTCGTCCGGCACCAGCAGGTCGGTGCGCGAATTCATCGCATCCACCTGGGCGCGGCAGGACATCTCCAGCTGGTACATGGTGTTGAAGGCCTGCGGCAGCGTCGCGCCGCAGGTCAGCAGCCCATGGTTGCGGAACACCAGCGCATCATGCGGGCCGAGGTCGGCGACGATGCGCTCGCGCTCGGACAGGTCCACCGCCGGGCCTTCGTAGTCGTGGTAGCCGAGGTGGCCGACGAAGCGGATGGAGGTCTGGCTGAGCGGCAGCAGCCCGCACTTCATCGCCGCCACCGCCATGCCGGCGCGGGTATGGGTGTGGATCACCGCCGCCACATCCGGCCGCGCCTTGTGGATGGCGCCGTGGATCACGTAGCCGGATTTGTTGATGCCGTAGTCGGTATCCGGCTTCCACAGGATATTGCCCTCGACATCGATCTTCACGAGCGAGGTCGCCGTGATCTCCTTGTACAGCAGCCCGTACAGGTTGATCAGCAGATGCTCCGTGCCGGGAATGCGGAGCGTGATGTGATTGTAGATAAGGTCCGTCATGCCGTAGGCGTCGATCAGCCGGTAGCAGGCGGCCAGGTCGCAGCGCGCCTGCCATTCGGTGGCGCTCACCTCGTCCCGGATCGAGGGCCAGTTGGTGTCATAGCGAGGGGCGGCGATGTCCATGCCCGGGTTTCCTCATCCGCGTTTGCCTGGCGCAAATGGTCCTCCAGCCCGATGCCCGCGTCCAATAGTAAGCCTTGCGCGGGGTATTGATCACATCAATGGCCGGCCGGCAGCAGGCCCTCGGTCCGCAGCACGTTCCGCAGATGCGCCACGAAGCGCGCCAGCACGGTGGAATCCGGCGTGCCGCGGGGGCGGATCAGCACCGTCTCGAAGGCGGCCGGCGGGTCCAGCGGGCGCGCCACCAGGCCGGGGAAATCCAGGCTTCGCAGCATCAACGGCTCGACCAGCGCGATGCCGGCACCGTGCTGGGCCAGCATGATGCCTGTCAGAGAGACGGTGACCTGCGCCACGATGCGCGGCGAGATGCCGGCCTCCGCCAGCGCCTTGTCCACATGGAAGCGGAACAGGTTCTGCGGCAGGTAGGTGATGATGGGCTGGTCGGCCAGCGCCGCCAGGGGAATGCACTCCAGCCGTGCCAGGGGGTGTTCCGCGGGCAGCACGGCGGCCAGCGCGCTGCGGAGCAGCAGCTCGGTATCCACCTCCGTGCTGCCGACCGGTTCATGCACCACGCCCAGCTCCACCTCCCGGCTCGCCACCCGGTCCACCACCTGCGGGCTGGTCAGCGATTGCAGCGCCACGCGCATGCCGGGCCGGCCGGTCAGGAAGCTCGCCACCGCGCGGGCCATGTAGCCATTGGCGATCGGGAAGGCCGCGGCGACGGACAGCGTGCCCAGCCGCCCGCCCGCCAGGTCCTGCGTCAGCCGCTGCACCGCGGCCAGGCGGCTGAACACCGCGTCGATGTCCGGCAGCAGCGCCTGCGCCTCCGGCGTCGGCTGCAGCCGGCCGCCGATGCGGTTGAACAGGCGGAAGCGCAGCTGCGCCTCCAGATGCTTCAGCACGGTGCTGACGGAAGGCTGCGTCACATTCAGCAGCCGCGCGGCGCCGGTGACGGTGCCGGTCCGCATGATGGCGTGGAACACCTCGAACTGCCGCAGATTCATGGGCGGGAGGCTAGGGCATAAAGCCGGTTGATGGAAACCACCGCGATCCGTATCTGGACGCCGCCCGCCGCCACGGTAAGCCTGTGCGCATGAGCACCCGATCCCTGCCGGCAGGCGCCTGCGACTGCCACACCCATGTCTTCGAGGAAGGCCATGTCCTCGACCCCGCCCGCAGCTATACGCCGGGGGTGATGACCGCCGCCGGGCTGCGCGCCCACCTGGATGGGCTGGGGCTGGACCGCGTGGTCCTGGTGCAGCCCAGCACCTACGGAACCGACAATGCGGGCATGGAACGCGCCCTGGCCGAACTCGGCCCCACCCGCGCCCGCGGCATCGCGGTGATTGACGCCGCGACGGAAGATGCCACCCTGCACCGGCTGCGCGCGGCTGGTGTGCGCGGCGTGCGGATCAACCTGCACACCGCCGGGCGTGCCGATCCCGGCGCGGCGCGCGCCATGCTGGCGGAAGCCGCGGCACGGGTGGCGCCGCTCGGCTGGCATGTGCAGGTCTATACGGAACTGCCGGTGATCGCGGCGCTGGCCGAGGACATCGCGGCCCTGCCCTGCGGCGTGGTGGTGGACCATTTCGGCCGGGCGCAGGGTGCCGGCGGGACCGGCCAGCCGGGCTTCGCGGCGCTGCTCGACCTGCTGCGGCAGGGCTGCGCGCATGTGAAGCTCTCCGCCGCGCATCGCCTGTCCACGGCGCCGGACCTGGCCGACATGGCGCCGATCGCCCGCGCCCTGGTCGCGGCCAATCCGGCGCGGGTTGTCTGGGCCTCCGACTTCCCGCATTCCGGCGTGCGGCCGGGCCTGGCGCCGGATGCGGTGCACCCCTTCCTGGCGGTGGATGATGCGCGCGCGCTGGCCCGGCTGGCCGATTGGGCCGGGGCTGCGGCGACGCTGCACCGCATCCTGGTTGAGAACCCGGCGGGTCTCTACGGATTTTGAGTCAGACCACCGTGTGCGCCTGGAGTGAACCCCTGCGGCTGGACACCCTGGGTCAGAAGTAGGCCACGTGCCGGACCAATTGGTATTCGAACTCGTCGGGTGATCGGTAGCCGAGCGCCGAGTGAAGGCGCCTGGCGTTGTAGACCTCCTCGATGAACCGCGGCAAACGCGCCGCTACGTCCTGGAACGTCTCGTAGCCGCTTATGTAGACCTCCTCGACCTTGAGCGTCTTCATGAAGCTCTCGGCCTGCGCGTTGTGGTACGGGTTGCCGACGGAATTCATCGAGCCTCGGAGCCCAGCGTCCGCCAGGGCCCGGCGGTACGCCTCACTCGCGTACTGACACCCGCGGTCGGTGTGGAAGATGCATCCAGCAGGAGGATGGCCGGTCTCTGCTGCCGATCGCAAGGCAGCCAGCGCCAGGCTGGTGTCGATGGTGCGCGAGATGGCGTAGCCGACCACCTTGCGGCTACACGCGTCCGGGATGACAGCCAGGTAGCAAAATCCCGAAGCGATACGAATGTAGGTGAAGTCGCCGACCCACACCTGGTTCGGCTGTGTGGGAATGACGTTGCGGTACAGGTTGGGGAGACCGGATCGTCATGCTTGCTGTCAGTGGTGCGAACATGGCGCCGCCGCGGCTTGATCCCCATGCCCTTTGCCCGCATCACACGAGCGATGCGCTTGTGGTTGACCACATGGCCACGGCGCCGGAGTTCACGCGTCACTCTGCGGTAGCCGTACCCGGGGAGCTCATCTTGGATGGTGCCGGTGAGCTCCTCCAACTCGTTGTCCGCCAGTGCGGCAGCGCCTGCCTGAGCCCGATAGTAGTAGCTGCTGCGCGGTAACTCGATCACTTGGCACCCCCTTCGGATGGAGCAGGCCTGGGGCCGGTGATGATCGATGATGTTTCGTTGTCGCTCACGAGGCGCAGGCGCGGCGTTTTTTTGCCAGGTCCAGCTCCATGGTGAGCTGACCGACCTTGCGCTCCAGCGCGGCGATCCTTGCCTCGTACTCGGCAACGATAGAGGCCTCTGCCTCCTCGCTGCTGAGCTCTCCACGGTCGTACTGGGTCAGCCAGAGCTGAAGCAGACTGGTTGACAGGTTGTGGTGCCTGGCCGCATCGCGGCGGCCGATGGCGCCGCTGCGGATGTCCTGGCACAGCTGAAGCCTGAACTGCGGCGAATGACGCCGGTAGGGGCCTCGGGACGACATGACCTTCGCCTGATTAAAGGTCCGGCCAGCGTATCAGTTCCAGAGTGCCAAGTGGTCCAGCCGCAGGGGTTCACTCCGAAAACCGGGTCAGTTCTCAGCGGCAATCAACATTTCGGCCTTCGGCGTCAGGCGCATCATCCCGCGACGTCTCTCCAGGAGATCATCCCGGAAGAGATGGCGGCAGCGTTGAAGCGCCGCGGAGGTCGCAGGCTGCGAAAGCCCTACGCGATCGCCGGAGCGGCCGACATGCCCTTCGTCGAGAAGCGCGTCCAGAACGACCAGGAGGTTGAGATCGACCGCTCGTAAATTCATGAAGCGGATAATGGGATAGTTCGATAATTGATCGGAAGGATTCTTCTGGCGGGGTCATTGTCCGCTCTGCCCGCATCGGACGAACCCGAACCGATCCTTTGCGGCCAGATCCAAAGAGTTGAACCGCCGCATATGACCTTGATCCTCCTCTTTCACCCCGACCCGCCTCGGTCCCGCGTCAATGCGGCGCTGGCGAGCGCCGCCAGCGGCCTGCGCGATGTCCGGATCGCCGACATGACCGCCCTCTACCCGCAGGGCATCGAAATGGATCGCGATGGCGAACGCGAAGCAGCCAGGCTTCTCGCCGCCGAGCGCATCGTCCTTCAGTTCCCGATGCAGTGGTACTCGACCCCCGCAGTGATGAAGGACTGGCAGGACAAGGTGCTCACCCGGATGGCCTATATCCACCCGGATACGGAGGGCGCCGGTCTGTCCGGAACGCCCGTCATGATCGTGGTGACAATGGGCGCCGCCGCGGCCACCTATCGGCGGGAAGGGCGCAACCGCTTTACGGTTGCCGAGCTTCTCGCGCCGCTCCGCGCCACCATGAACCGTTGTGCGATGGACTGGCGGGACACGTTCCTCCTGCACGGTACCGCCTGCATGGACGCGGCGGCTCTTGCGGATGCCGGGCGGAACTATCGCGACGCGCTTTCCCGCTTTGCGGCGTCGCCCAGCGTTGCGGGGGCCGCGTGATGAAGCAGGTCCACGACACCCTGCGCGACCTCGAGCGCGGCACGCCATTGTGGTTCACCGCAAGCGGCTGGCTCATGCCCGCCGGGATCCTGGCTCAGTTCCTCCTGGCCGGACAAGCGCTGTTCGGAGGAAGCGATTTCTCCTCGCATGCCATGCTCGGCTCGCTTCTCGCGCTCCCCGTCCTGGTGCTGCTTCTCGGCGTACTCGCCGTGCGTCGTCTGCGCGGCTTCGGCTGGTGGGCGGGATTTCTCGCCGTCCTCACGCTCGTACAGTTCGTGCTGGCCGGCGGGGGTGGCTCGCCGCTCCTTGTCAATCATCTCTTCAACGGTGCGCTCGTGCTCATCGCAAGCCTCGTCCTTCTGGCAAAGATCGAGCGCCGCCGCGCGTACGTCCGGGCGACGAAAGGATCAATCCGATGAACGCCACCCGCCGCGACGTCCTGCGCATGGCAAGCGGCCTTGCAGCAGCCACCGTCGCATCATCCATCCTCACCTTCGAGGCGCCGGCCGCGAGTGGGCCCGTGGACCGCGACAGGCTGCCCGCCTTCATGACCGGCCATTTCACGCCGGTCATGGACGAGACGACGAGCTTCGCGCTTCGCGATCACGAAGGACCATGTCATCTGGTTCGATGGCTCGCTCGTCCTCAACCTCCGGAACGGTCTCGCGTTTCCCTATGAATTCGACCGCGGCTATCGCGGGCGCATCGGTGTCATGAAGCGTGATCGTTCCGGAGGTGAACCGCCGGTCTGGATCGACGTCGATCCGCACGTCTCCATGCATCTCGCGAACTCCTGGGAGGATGAGGGTGGCCGGATCGTCATTGAGGGCCCCTTCATGGACGAGCCTTCGTGGGGGTCGGCCAGCGACTTCATCAATGGGTCTGCGCCGCATGGTGCGATGCCGGTCGGTGGTTGCTACCGCTCGCGCTGGACGATCGATCCGGCGCGGCGCACGGCCCGCAATGAGATCATGGACGACCTCGTCACCGAGTTCCCGACGATGAACCTGGCCTACACGGGGCGTGAGAGCCGTTACTCGTACGCGTGCTCGTTCCCCGGGGGAAGCACGCAGACCTGTGGTATTGCCAAATACGATCTCTCAACCGGAGAGCGCCAGCATCTCCCCTTGCTGATGGGCGTCTACGCCGGCAAGCCGTGCTTCGCGGCCGACCCGACGGGCGGGGGCGAGGATCCTGGTTGGCTCCTCACCTACGTCACCGATCTGCGGACGCGACAAGCCGAACTCTGGATTCTCGATGCCACGCGGATAGCAGCGGGACCGGTCGCCGCGATCGAGATCCCCGCCTGGGTTCCCGCCGGGTCCATGGTTCATGGCTCGCAGAACGCAAGACCTAGGATCAGAACCCACTGATTGCGCCAGACGCGACACATGCGGCGAGCGTGATGGCTACGAGGAAGGCTTGACCCTTCGAGCGCGCACATCCAACCAACGACGATGGAGCAATCTCATGACGCAACGCCAAGCCTTCTTTCCACCCGACCGCCATGCCCTCTACGAGAAGCATCGCTACTCGGCCGCAGTCCGATCGGGCGACCTGCTGTTCGTATCAGGCCAGGTCGGCAGCCGCGACGATGGCAGTCCCGAGCCCGACTTCGAGCACCAGGTGCAGCGCGCCTTCGCGAACCTCCGGGCGGCGCTCGGATCGGCCGGATGCGGCTTCGATGACGTCCTCGACGTGACCAGCTTTCACACCGACCCGCAGGCGCAGATCGAGACAGTGCTGAAAGTGAAGAACCAGCATTTCCCCGAACCACCACACCCGGCTTGGACCGCGATCGGCACCACCTGGATCGCCGGCTTCGATTTCGAAATCAAGGTGATCGCGCGCGTTCCGGTCACTCCGTGACGATGCGTGACCTGCCCGCATCGCGCTGCCGTGCCTTGCTGTCCAGGCGCAACCTGCCGTGAAGATGCGGCGGCGCTGGAGCGTGGATTGATGAACCTGCTGCGCAACGCCATGGATCACGGTGGGCAGCATGTCGTCCTGCGCGGCATCGGCAGGACGCTCGAAGTCGAGGAGGACGGGCCGGGCATTCTACCCAAGGAGCGCAAGCGCGTCTTCAAGCCGTTCTGCAGGTTGCGGCTGCAATCCAAGGGCAGCGGCCTGGGTCTCAATCGCGTGGCCGAGGTCGTTGCCCAGCATGATGGCCGGGTGGCGATCCGTTCCGCTCCGGCGGGCGGGACCATCGCGCAGGGCGAACTGGGCGTTGTCCGCTGTGGCGCATCCAAAACGGCCGCTTTCAATGCGCAGTGCAGGATCTGACAGCCCGCGTTTTTCGCCGGTACGGCGGGACGCTCCATGTTCACGCAACCTTCGGGAGGGAGAAGGGCGGCGATTCAGGCTGACCGAGGCGCGGTTCGACCGCGGCGTCGTGCGGCCGTGGGAAACTCAACGAAGCGAAGGCAGATGCAATGCTTGGAAGTTCCTCCCTCCAGACCGCGGCCGGCGTCGGTGATCGCGCGCATCCCGGTCAGTCCGTGACAATGCAGGACCTTCCCGCATCGCGCCGCCGTGCCTTGCTGTCCGGCATGCTCGGCACCGCCCTCGTCACCGCGCTGTCACGCCCTTCTCCCATTCGCATGGCCCAGGGCCAGACAGTGGAGGCCGCCATGCCCGCGATCAGCTATCCGCACACGCGGCGCAGCGATGTCGTGGAGGAGCGTTTCGGCCACCGGATTGCCGACCCCTACCGCTGGCTCGAGAACGACGCGCGCCGCGACCGCGAGGTGGCCGCCTGGATGGCCGCCCAGGACCGCACCGCCCGTGCCTATCTGGCAACGCTGCCCGCCCGCGCGTCGTTCCACGCGCGGCTGACCAGCCTGTTCGATCACGAGCGGCTCAGCGCGCCGCAGCAGCGGGGCGGACGCTACTTCTTCACGCGGAACGCCGGACTTGAGAACCAGGCCGTGCTCATCATGCGTGAGGGGGCGGACGGGCCTGATCATGTGCTGATCGACCCCAATGCGTGGTCGAGCGACGGCACGACCGCGCTCGCGGAATGGTCACCCTCCGATGACGGCAGGCTTGTCGCTTTCGGGGTGCAGGAGTCCGGCAGCGACTGGCGCACGATCCGCGTGCTCGATGTCGCGACCGGCGCGTTGCTGGAGGACGAGATCGCCCGGGCGCGGTTCACGACCATCGCCTGGACGAAGCTCAGGCATCTTCTACTCAGGTTTTCCCGCTCCCGCCGACAATACCCCATCCGCGGCGCCGGTATGCGGTCATGCCGTTTATTTTCATGCGCTCGGAACAGCGCAGGCAAACGACCGCGTCGTCCATGCGACGCCCGACCATCCGCACCTGGTGCACGTCGTGACATGGACCGACGATGGCCGCCACGCGGCGATCTTCTCGTCCCCCGGGTCGAACGGAAGCACACCCACGATCGTCGATCTCACGCGCCCCGGCTGGCCGTCGCGCACGCTCGTTCCGAATTTCGATCACTTCTGGGTCGTGATCGGGTGCATCGGCACGACTGTCATCCTGGCCACGCAGCAAGGTGCCGCGCGCAGCAGGATCGTCACTTTTGATCTGGCTGCCGCCGATGCGGATTTCGTGGAGCTTGTCCCCGAGCAGGACGGCACGCTGAGCGATGCGGTCTTGCTCGGCGGCCGGCTCGTGGTCTCCTACATGGTGGATGCAAAGACCGAAGTGAGACCGTATCGGCTCGACGGCACGCCCGACGGTGCGGTGGCGCTGCCCGGCATCGGCACCGCCGGCGGGTTCCGCGGCCGCCTTGCCGACAACGAGGCGTTCTTCACCTTCACCAGCTTCAATTCACCGACCACGATCCACCGCTACGACGTTTCCGCCAACGTCAGCACGATATGGGCGAAGGCTGAAGTTGCCATAGACCCGCGCATCGTCGTGGATCAGCGCTTCTACGCCTCGAAGGACGGCACGCGGGTGCCGATGTTCCTCCTCCGCCGCGCCGACATCACCGGCCCGGCGCCGACCATGCTGCATGTCTATGGCGGCTATGGGATCTGATCGCGTCGGTGGGCCTGCCAGTCATGGGATCGGTGATCGAGGCGAGCGTGGAGCGGCCCTATCTCTGTCTGCGTCTCGACCTCGACATGACGGCGCTCGGAGAGTTCGCGATCCGCTATCCCGCAACCCGCCTCGAGGCGGAGCGCCTTCCTGTTGGGATTGCGCTGAACCGGACGACGCCCGCGCTGCTCGACGCCGCGACCCGGCTCGTGGGCCTGCTGGACACGCCGGACGACATTGAGGCGCTTGCGCCGCTGACAATCCGCGAAATCCTCTATCGCCTTCTGGCCGGCGACAGAGGCGCCACGATCCGGCAGATGGCGCACGCCGACAGCCGCCTCAACCAGATTGCCCGCGCCATCGTCTGGATCAGAACGCATTTTCGGGAGGCCTGTCCGATCGAGAAATTGGCCGAGATGGCGGGTATGAGCCGCTCCACCTTCCACGCCCATTTCAAAGCGATCACGTCGATGAGTCCGCTTGAGTTCCGTACGCATCTGCGTATGCATGAGGCGCAGCGGCTCATAGTCGGCGATGCCATGGACGCCGCAAGCGCGGGCTTCAGCGTCGGATACGGCAGCCCTTCGCAATTCAGTCGCGACTACACCCGCATCTTTGGGATGCCCCCGGCCAGGCACGCTGGCCGACTGCGCAGCATCGTCGAAGCCCGGTCCGAATCACAGGAGTTGGCTTCGGTCTAGAAGCACCTTCGATGCGAGCCGGCGGGGCTGGAGGGGCGGGTTGATTCGTAATTCGACCGGGTTGCGACACTCTGGACGGACCACGCGATGTGGACCCGGCCAGTGTGGGCAGATCCGAGGAGGTGGCGGAGGTGATCCTGGCCGCCGTCAGCGATGGCACCAACCGTTTGCGCCATGTCGCGACCGAGGGCATCCAGGCCCGGGTCGCGGCGCGCCGCGAAACCTTCGAGGAAGCGTGTATCGCCCTCATGCAACGCGAGGTGGGACTTGGCAGAGACGCGGGCGCGGATGGGTGCGCGGCTACCATGGCAGGAGGTCTTGCGGTACCTTGATCCGGCGCGGCGGCTCGATACCTTCGATCCGCGGGTCGCCGGCACGCCAGCGCTCGGGCTCGACCTGCCAGGCAGCGACCTCGACATCCTCTGCCACGCGCCGGATTCCGATGCGTTCCTCGCAGTGGTCTGGCCGCTGTGCTCCGGCTGGCCGGAGTTCGCGTTGTGGCAATGGCGCGGCACATACCGCCCGCTGGTGGCGCGCTTCCAGGCCAGCGGCTGGGATATCGAGATCTTCGCCGCCGCCGAACCGGTCGAACAGCAGATGGCCTGGCGGCATGCTCGCATCGAGGCCAGGCTGCTGCGGATTGGCGGCACGGCGCTGCGAGATCGCGTGATGGATCGGCGGCGGCAGGGCATGAAGACCGAGCCCGCCTTCGCGGCGGTGCTGGGGCTTGAGGGAGACCCGTATCGCGCGCTGCTCGCATGCGAGGCTTGGGACGACGACGCGCTGCGGCGGCTGGTCGAAAGCGGGGCGCAGGCGCCAGGCCGGCGATGACGCGCCGATACGAATCACGCCGGCGGTCGGACGCCAAGGCAGGCGGGGTGATCGGACAACACCGTGGCTCGCAGCCGAGCGGTGGAGACCTGCCTTTCGTCCTGCGCAGCGCGCGATGCACCCAGCGTCTGCGCAGCCTCATGGCCACGGCGCTTGAGCGCCCACCGCCCAGAGAAGGTTGGAATCCGGTTGCCACTGCTGCGGGCGAAGGGATTCGAACCCTCGACCCAACCTTGGCAGGAGCAGAGACTCTATTGGATGCGAGTTCGGTGAAGGGGGCTCCACGCTCCCTGCACCCTCCCGCCGAGGGGCAGTAGCCCCCCGCGAGCCACCCGCGCCGACCACGCCCGCCAAGGACCCTAGACCTCGCCGTCCGCCGCGGCTTCGGCGAACCGGCTCAGGCGGGTGCGGACCAGGGTGGTGATGGCGTCGAGGGTGGTGCGGCGGGGGAAGGTGGCGCGGAAGGTCAGGTTGATCTGGCGACCGGTGTTGTTGGTCAGCGGGCGGAGGGTGATGCCGGCGTCGCGGGCGACCCCAGCGGCGAGGCCGGGGATGAGGGTGGTGCCGTAGCCGGCGGCGACCATGTTCATCAGGGTTGCCAGGCTGGAGGCGCGCAGCGCCCCGGCGCGGAGGCCGGGTTGGCCGCAGGCGGCCAGGGCCTGGTCGCGCAGGCAGTGTCCGTCGGCCAGCACCAGCACGTCGGGGGCCAGGTCTTCCTCGCGGATGCGGTCCTGCGCGGCCAGGCGGTGGTCGGGCGGCAGGGCGGCGAGGAAGGGTTCGGTGAACAGCTCGTGGGATTCGAGCTCGGGTGTCTCCGGTGCGGTGGCGAGCAGGGCGGCGTCGAGGTCGTGGGTGCGCAGGCGGTCGAGCAGCGCGGTGGTGACGTCCTCCCAGGGTTCCACCACCAGGTCGGGCAGCGCGTCGCGCAGCGGGCCGAAGACCAGCGGCAGCAGGTAGGGGGCGAGGGTCGGGATGATGCCGAGGCGGAGCCGGCCGCGCAGCGGGTCGCGGGAGGCCTGGGCCAGCGCCAGCATGGCGTCCGCGGCGTCCACCGCGGCGCGGGCATGGGCGAGGAGGGCTTCGCCGGCGGGGGTGGCGGCGACGGATTTGTTGGTGCGTTCGAACAGCACCACGCCGAGTTCCTCCTCCAGCTTGCGGAGCTGGGTGGAGAGCGTGGGCTGGCTGATGTGGCAAAGCTCGGCGGCGCGGCCGAAGTGCCGGTGCTCCGCGACGGCGAGCGCGTAGCGCAGGTCGCGCAGGTTCATCGCGGCGTTTCCCCCTGGTGCGTCTTGTTTCGATCACCCTAGCAGGGTTTTCCCCAGCCGCATGATATATCTGGTCTATCGATGCGGTTGACGGAGCTTCGGCCCGGCCCTTGCGCCGCGGCCCCTGTTGCCCCTACCTCCGGTCGGTTTGCGGCGGTGCGTGAGGGTTTCGAGCCATGAATTGGATCAGCGACTGGGCGCTGCCGAAGGTGAAGGCGCTGTTCGGCCAGCCGCGGGAGGTGCCGGACAACCTCTGGCACAAATGCCCGGCCTGCGAGCAGATGATCTTCCACCGCGACCTGGAGCGGAACCTGCATGTCTGCACCCATTGCGGCCACCACATGCGGCTGTCCGCCGCCGGCCGGGTGAAGGCGACGCTGGACGAGGGCTGGTCGCGGATCGAGCTGCCGAAGGTGCCGACCGACCCGTTGCGCTTCCGCGACCAGCGCAAGTACGCGGACCGGTTGAAGGAGGCGCAGCAGAAGGCCGGCATGGACGATGCCGTGCTGGTGGCGCAGGGCAACATCCTCGGCCGCCGTGCCGTGGTGGCGGCCTTCGAATTCAGCTTCATGGCAGGATCCATGGGCGCGGCCGTCGGCGAAGCGCTGGTGACGGCCGGAAAACTCGCCGTGCTGCAGGACAGCCCGCTGATCGTCTTCACGGCCTCCGGTGGCGCCCGCATGCAGGAAGGCGCGGTCAGCCTGATGCAGATGCCGCGCACCGTCATCGCGACGCGCATGGTGAAGGAGGCCGGCCTGCCCTTCATCGTGGTGCTGTGCGACCCGACCACGGGCGGCGTCACCGCCAGCTTCGCCATGCTCGGCGACATCCAGATCGCCGAGCCCAACGCGCTGATCGGCTTCGCCGGCGCCCGCGTCATCGAGCAGACGGTGCGGGAGAAGCTGCCGGAGGGATTCCAGCGGGCGGAGTACCTGCTGGAGCACGGCATCCTCGACATGGTGGTGAAGCGCCACGACATGCGGGATACGCTGGCGCGCACCATCTCCCTGCTGCGGGAGCCGACGCTGCCGGAGGCGCCGGTGGAGGAGCTGGTCGCCCTGCCGGCACCGGAACCCGTGGAAGCCGAGGTCGTGAAGCCGGCGTGAGCACGACCACCTCGCGCAGCGAGGCGATCATCGACCGGCTGCATGCGCTGCACCCGAAGCTGATCGACCTCACCCTCGGCCGCCTGCAACGCTGCCTGGCGGCGCTCGATCACCCCGAACGGCGGCTGCCGCCGGTGGTGCATGTCGCCGGCACCAACGGCAAGGGCAGCACCTGCGCCTTCCTCCGCGCCATCGCGGAAGCCGCGGGGCTGCGCGTACATGTCTACACCAGCCCGCACCTGGTCCGCTTCCACGAGCGCATCCGGCTGGCAGGCAGCCTGGTGACCGAGGACGCGCTGGCCGCGGCGCTGGAGCATGTCGAAGGGGTGAATGCCGGCGCGCCGATCACGGTGTTCGAGGTCACCACCGCCGTCGCCCTGCATCTTTTTGCGAGCGTCCCGGCGGACCTGCTGGTGCTGGAGGTCGGCCTCGGCGGGCGGTTCGACGCGACCAACGTGGTGGACCGGCCGGCGGCGACCGCGATCGCCAGCATCTCCATGGACCACATGGATTTCCTCGGCGATTCGCTGGCCGGGATCGCCGGCGAGAAGGCCGGCATCATCAAGCCCAGCGTGCCCTGCGCCACCGGCACGCAGCCGCCGGAGGCACTTTCGGTCATTGCCGCGGAGGCTGCCTTGCATGGCGCGCCCCTGCTGGCGCGCGGCCGGGACTGGGATGTGGCACGGCATCCGGACGGCGCGCTGACCTACCGCGACACGGCCGGCCGCATCGACCTGCCGCCGCCCGGCCTCGCGGGGCCGCACCAGGCGGACAATGCCGGCATCGCGATCGCCGCGTTGCGCGCCTGGAACCCGCCCTGGCTGACCGAGGCCGCGATCCGCACCGGCATCGCCCGCGCCAACTGGCCCGCGCGCATGCAGCGACTGACGGGCGAACTGGCCAGGATGCTGCCCGAGGGGTGGGAGCTGTGGCTGGATGGCGGCCACAATGCCGGGGCCGGCATTGCGGTCGGTTGGCACATCCGGGCAAGCTTCGCCGACCGGGCGCTGCATGTGCTGGTCGGCATGAAGGCCGGCAAGCAGGTGCCGCAATTCCTCGCCCCGATCATCCCGGCCGCGACCAGCCTCTGGGCGGTGGCGGAGCCGGGCCAGCACCTGGCGATGCCGGTCGAGGGCATCGTCGCCGCCAGCGGCGGCGCGGCGCGGGCCGGCGGCACGGTGGAACAGGCGCTGGCGGCGCTGCCACGGGAGGGCCAGCCCGCGCGGGTGCTGGTCTGCGGCAGCCTGTACCTGGCGGGCGAGGTTCTCAAGCGGGATGGTTCTCCCCTGGCGTAAGCCGGCACATTGCTGCATGCAGTTCGCAACCGGCGCGTGCAGGATACAATGAGCATCGAAACAGGTTCGGGTCCGCGCTGGCCCCTGCACAGTGCGCCGCCACCCGGCGTGCTGTGGCCGGCGGCGTTGCAGCATGTCGGGCTCGGCTCCGTCACGCTGGTCTTCCCGCTGCTGGTCGCCGACACGGCGGGGCTCGATGGCGCGACGGTCTCCGGCTACCTGTCGCTGGCCATGCTGGCGCTGGGCATCGCCACGCTGTTGCAGGCCTGGGGCCGGCACGGCATCGGCTCCGGCTACCTCCTGCCGGCGGTGTTCACCGCCATCTACCTGCCGCCCAGCTTCTTCGCGGCGCAGCAGGGCGGCATCGCCGCCGTGTCGGCCCTGACCATGGTGGCGGGGACGACGCAGATCCTGCTGTCCTTCGCCGTGCGCCGCCTGCGGCCCTGGCTGCCGACGGAGCTGGTGGGCCTGGTGGTGCTGATGATCGGCATCGGGCTCGGCCTGCTGGCGCTGCGGCTGATGCTCGGCTTCGGGCCGGGGCTGGACCGCGGCACGGACGACCGGCCGGCGACCGCCGTGGCCCTGGCCGTCATCATCGGCCTCAGCGTCTGGGGCGGGCCACGGCTGCGGCCGGTGGCGGTGCTGGCCGGGCTGGTGCTGGGTTTTGGCACGCATGCGGGGCGGGTGATGCTGGCGGGCGGGACGCTGCTCCCCGTGCCGGTGGCCTGGCAGCTCCCCGCCTGGCCGCTGGCCGTGCCGAGCCTGGAATGGGCGCTGGTGCCGGGCTTCGCGATGGGGGCGCTGGCCTGCCTGGTGCGGGTCTGCGGCGACGTGGTGGCCTGCCAGAGGGCGAACGACCCGGCCTGGCGCCGCCCTGACTTCGGGCCGATGCGGGCCGGCGCGCTGGCGGATGGGATCGGCACCTTCATCGCGGGCGGACTCGGCCTGCCGGGGACCAACAGCTACACGGCCAGCGTCGGGCTTTCGATCGCCACCGGGGTCGCGGCACGCCGGGTTGCCCTGGCGGTGGGGGCGCTGTGGATCGTCCTGGCGCTGGTGCCGGGCTCGGCGGCGGTGGTGCTGGCGGTGCCGCGCGGCGTGCTGGGCGCGGCGCTGTTCTTCGCCGCGGCCTTCATCGTCACCACCGGCATGGGCATCGTCACGCAGCGGCTGATGGATGCGCGGCGCACGCTGGTGGTGGGCGCCGCGCTGGTCATCGGCCTGTCCTACGACGCGGCGCCGCAGATCTTCTCCGGCATGCCGGCCGGGCTGCGTCTGCTGGTTTCCTCCTCCCTCGTGCTGGCGATGGTGGCGGCGCTGCTGCTGGTCGCCGCCTTCCGCATCGGCACGGCCCGCCAGCGCCGCCTGGCCTGGCAGCCGGCGGAGGGCGCGGAGGCGTTGCAGGCCTTTGCCCGCCAATCCGGCGCCGAATGGGGCGCGCGGGCGGAGGTGGTGGCGCGGCTGGAGGCGGCGCTGGAGGAAGTCGCCGCCGCCCTGCCCGGGGTCCTGGCGCCGCGCGCGACGCTGGAGCTATCGGCCCGCTTCGACGAATACAACCTCGATGCCGTGCTGCGCTGGTCGGGCGAGGCGTTGCTGCCGGCCGATGGGGCCCCGCCCAGCCTGGAGGAGCCGGAGGATGCAGCGCTCGCCGCCCGCCTCGCCGCGCTGATGCTGCGCCGGTCGGCGGACCGGGTGGCGGAGGCGGTGCTGCCTGATGGCCGGCACGAGCTGCGGCTGCACTACGACCACTGAATTGCTATTGCGGCGCCAGCCGCAGGATGCGGCCGCTGGCCTCGTCGGTCAGCACCAGCACCGCGCCATCCTGCGCCACCAGCACATCCCGCATGCGGATGCGGCGGTCGAACAGCAGGCGTTCCTCGGCCACCACGCGGTCGCCCTCCGTCGTCAGCCGCACCAGCCCCGGCGCGTTCAGCGCGGCCACGAACAGGCTCCGCTGCCAGCCGGGAAACGCCTGGCCGTCGTAGAAGGCGATGCCGGAGGGGCTGACCACCGGGGTCCAGACATGGATCGGGTCCACCATGCCAGGTGCCGACTTGCGGTCGCTGATCTGCGTGCCGCTGTAGTTCACGCCATGCGTCACGACAGGCCAGCCGTAATTGGCACCCGGGCGGATGATGTTGATCTCGTCGCCGCCGCGCGGCCCATATTCCGAGGACCACAGGCTGCCGGTCCAGGGGTTGAAGGCCAGCCCCTGCGGATGCCGATGGCCGTAGGAGAACACCTCCGCCCGCGCTCCGGCCTGGCTGGCGAACGGATTGTCCTGCTGCGGCCGGCCTTCGCGGTCCACCCGCAGAATCTTGCCGGCGAGGTCGTCCAGGCGCTGGGCGCGCATGCGGTCCACGTTGCGGTCGCCGGTGGACAGGAACAGGCGGCCATCCGGCCCGAAGGCGATGCGGCAGCCATAATGCTGGCGGCCGGAGGATTGCGCCGGCGTCGCGTCCAGCAGCGGCGTCACCGCCTCCAGCGCCGTGCCGTCCGCGGCCAGGCGGGCGCGCACCAGCCGGGTCAGCGCGCCGCCCTGCACCAGCATCGCCTGGCAGAGAAAGACTTCCCGGGTCCGGTCGAAATCCGGCGCCACGGCCACGTCCAGCAGCCCGCCCTGGCTTGCCGCCTCGACCTCCGGCACGCCGCGCAGGGGGGCGGAGACCGCGCCGTCGCGCCCGACCAGCCGCAGCCGGCCGACGCGTTCCGTCACCAGCAGCCTTCCGTCCGGCAGCAATGCCGCGCCCCAGGGCCGTTCCAGGCCGGTGGCGAAGGTCGTCAGCCGGAAGCTCTCGCGTTCCGAGCGGACCACCTCCCCCTCCTGCGCGCGGGCGGGGGATAGTCCCAGCAGGGGCAGCAGGGCGAGGGCGAGGCCCAGGGTGCGTCGAGATGTGCGTCGGGTCATGCGCTCCATCTGGGTCGCCCGTCGCCGGGTGCCAGATGGACGCTGGTTCACGTCCTGCCGTAGGTGTCTTCCAGGCGGACGATGTCGTCCTCGCCGAGGTAGGAGCCGGCCTGCACCTCGATCAGGGTCAGCGGGATCATGCCGGGGTTCTCCAGCCGGTGCACGCAGCCGAGCGGCATGTACACGCTCTCGTTCTCCCGCAGCAGGATGCGCTCCCCATCCCGCTCGACGATGGCGGTGCCGGCCACCACCACCCAATGCTCCGCCCGGTGGTAGTGCTTCTGCAGGCTCAGCTTGCTGCCGGGCCGCACCGTGATGCGCTTGACCTGGAACCGCTCGCCCAGCGCCACGCCCTCATAGGCGCCCCAGGGGCGGTAGACGCGGCGGTGTTCCGTCGCCTCCTTGTGGCGCGCCGCCTTCAGCTGCTCCACCATCTTCTTGACGTCCTGCGCGCGGTCCCGGTGGCAGGCCAGCACCGCGTCGTCCGTCACCACCAGCACCACGTCCTCCAGCCCCACCACGGCGGTCAGGATGCCCTCCGACCGCACGTAGCAGCGCCGCGCACCGAGCAGCGCGGTGGGGCCGGTGGTCGCGTTGCCCTCGGCATCCTTCGGCGCGATCTCCCACAGCGAGGACCAGCTGCCGACATCGGACCAGCCGGGCTCGCAGGGCACCACGGCGGCAAGCCCCGTGCGCTCCATCACCGCCGTGTCGATCGACACCGACGGCGCGGCGGCGAAGCCGGCCCCGAGGCGGACGAAGCCGAGATCCCGCGTGCCCTCCGCCACCGCATGCCGCGCCGCCGCCAGCACCTCCGGCGCATGCGCCTGCAATTCCGCCAGAAGCGTGCCGGCGGTGGCGACGAACATGCCGCTGTTCCACAAATGCCGGCCGCCGGCGAGGAAGGCGCCCGCGGTGGCCGCATCCGGCTTCTCGACGAAGCGGGCGATCTCCCTCGCGCCCTCGGCGCCGGCGAGCGGGCCGCCGGCCTCGATGTAGCCATAGCCGGTCTCGGGCGCGGTCGGGCGGATGCCGAAGGTGGCGATGCGGCCGGTGCGGGCGGCCGCGGCGGCGATGGCCAGCGCGCGCAGCAGCGCCGGCACGTCCTGCACGGCGGCGTCGGCGGCCATGATCCACAGCACGGCGTCCGGCTGTTCCTCGCCGACCAGCACGGCGGCGGCGGCGATGGCGGCGGCGCTGTTGCGCGCCTCCGGCTCCAGGATGATGCGCGGATCGGCGATGCCGGCCTCGCGCAGCTGCTCGGCCACCAGGAAGCGATGCGCCTCCCCGCTCACCACCACCGGCGGGGCGAAGCCGGGGCCGCGGGCGCGCTCGGCGGCGTCCTGCAGCATCGTGCGGGGCGTTTCGCCCGTCGAGACGAGTGGCCAGAACTGCTTCGGATACCCCTCCCGCGATAGCGGCCACAACCGGCTGCCGGTGCCGCCGCACAGGATCACGGGGACGATGGGGTCGGTCGGAAGGGGAGGGATCACGGGCGGGTCCAGAACGAAATGAGCGGCGGGATCGGCCGGCACAGGAACCGGCCGTGTAGGATACTAAAGCGCAAGCGTGGCGCAGGTATGTCGCAGCGTTGCGCGCAAGGAAAGGGTGCGCCGCCTTGACGTCGCCGGCGGTCCCGGCACAAGGGTGCCGGACCTTGCAGATTGGCCTGACCCGATGACCCGCGTCTTCTCCGGCATCCAGCCCTCCGGCGTGCCGACCCTCGGCAACTACCTCGGCGCCATCCGCAACTGGGTGCCGATGCAGGACACGCATGAGACGATCTTCTGCGTCGTCGACCTGCACGCCATCACCGTCTGGCAGGACCCGAAGGAGCTTGCGCGGCAGACGCGGGAGATGGCGGCGGCGCTGATCGCCTGCGGGCTGGACCCGAACCGCTGCACGCTGTTCATCCAGTCCCACGTCCATGCCCATGCGCGGCTGGCGTGGATCTTCAACTGCGTCGCCCGGCTCGGCTGGCTGAACCGGATGACGCAGTTCAAGGACAAGGCCGGCAAGGACCGCGAGGCCGCCAGCGCCGGGCTGTATGTCTACCCGAACCTGATGGCCGCCGACATCCTGACCTACCACGCGACCCAGGTGCCGGTGGGCGACGACCAGCGCCAGCACCTGGAACTGGCCAACGACATCGCCCAGAAGTTCAACCACGACTACGAGGTCGATTTCTTCCCGAAGATCGAGCCGCTGATCCAGGGCGTCGCCGCGCGGGTGATGTCGTTGCGCGACGGCACCAGGAAGATGTCGAAGTCGGATGCCTCCGACCAGTCGCGCATCAACCTGACCGACGAACACGACAGCATCGCCCTGAAGATCCGCAAGGCGCGGACGGATGCGGAGCCGCTGCCGGAGCATGTCTCGGGCCTGGAGGGCCGGGCCGAGGCACGCAACCTGGTCGGCATCCTGGCCGCCATCACCGGCACGCTGCCGGAGAACGTGCTGCGGGAGCACAGCGGCAAGGGCTTCGGCGCCTTCAAGGAAGTGCTGGTGGCCGCCCTGATCGGCCACCTCGACCCGATCCGGCGCGAGATGTCGCGGCTGCTGGACGACCCGGCGGCGCTCGATGCGCAGCTTCGCCTCGGCGCCGACCGGGCCGAGGCGATCGCCGCGCCGATCTGCGCGCGGGCGGAGGAGATCGTCGGGTTCCTGCCGCGGCGGTAGCCGCTACATCCGGGTACTGAGGAACCACACCCAGATCGGCAGCGTCACCACGGACAGCACGTGCTCGCTGGTGGTGATGGAGGCCATCAGCGGCGCGTCGCCGCCCATGGCGCGCGCCATCACGTAGCTCGTCGCCGCCGTGGGCAGCGCCATCAGCATCACGCAGATGGCGGTGGGCAACGGGCCGAGCCCCACCGCCATCGCGATGCCGAGCGTCGCCAGCGGCATCAGCACCAGCTTCAGCAGCGCGGTCAGCCCCTGCACCAGCGGCCGGTCGCCCAAGCCCCGCAGCGTCAGCGCCGCGCCGACGCACAGCAGCCCGAGCGCCACCGAGGCCTGGCCCAGTGCGCGCACCATCGGCGACAGCCCGGCCGGCAGCCCGCCCGCCAGCGATACCGCGAAGCCGAGCGCGCAGGCGAGGATCAGCGGGTTCAGCAGCACCTGGCGCAGCAGCCGCACGGGCCGGATGCGTCCCGCGGCCCCCACGGCGAAGGCGATGGTGGAAATCGTTTGCACCATCGGCACGATCAGCCCGGTGCAGATGGCGCACAGCGCGATGCCGGCCGGGCCCCAGATGGCGCCGGCGATGGCGAAGCCCATCAGGTTGTTGAAGCGGATGCCGCCCTGCAGGATGGAGGTCATCGCCGGATGACCCGCATTCAGCACACGGGCCAGCAGCAGCGATACCGCTGTGCCGGCCAGCAGCGCGCCCCAGATGGCGCCGGCCAGCCCGCCCACCGGCAGATCCGCCAGCCGCATCCCGGACAGGGCGTTGACGATCAGGCTGGGCAGCAGCACCCAGAAGACCAGTCTCTCGATCCCCGCCCAGATCGCATCGTCCCGCAGCAGCTTCTGCCGCAGCAGCGCGCCGAGGCCGAGCAGGCCGAAGACCGGCACGAAGGCATCGAGCCAGGCCGACATCATGGGGAGGAATACGCCATCCCGCGCATCCTGGCCGCCAAATCAGCGCCGCGCCACCACCACCACGTAGTGGCAGGGCTGCGTCGCGGAGGGGTTTTCGTAGGCGCAGTCCGCGGGCGGGCCGAGCGCCAGGCAGTCGCCGGGTGCCAGGTCATGCGTCACCGCGCCCTCATGGAACCGCAGCGCACCCTCCAGCAGCCAGATGCACTGGCCGCGCAGCAGTGCGTAGGAGGCCGCCGGGTAGGGCACCCGCGCGCCCGGCGGCAGTTCGACCCGCACCACCTCCGGCTCCGCACCGGGCGGGGAGACCATGCGGCGCAGGTAGCCCGAGCCCGGGTCGCGCCACAGCGCCTGGTCGGCCCGCCGGGCGATGACGCCACCACCCGGCGCCGCCTCGGCGCGGGCCAGCAGCGCCGAAAGGGTCAGGCCGAAGGGTCCCGACAGGCGGCCGAGCAGGGCGGCGGTGGGGCTGGCCTCCGCGCGTTCCACCTTGGAGATCATGGCGCGGGAGACGCCGGAGCGTTCGGCCAGTTCGGCGATGGTCCAGCCCCGCGCCTCCCGTTCCGCCCGCAGGCGGGCGGCCAAGCGGGCAGCGGCGGCATCCGGCGCTTCGGCTTCGTCTTGCATGATGGATTTCTGTCTATCATAGTTTCCGTGGATCGACCACGGAGGCCGGATGTTCGCCCGACGACGCCATCCCTCGGCACCTGATGCTCCGCGTGCCGCATGAGCGCGCCGCCCGGACACAATGGCGGCCCGCCGCTGGAAGACCCTGACCCGGAGGAAGGCTGGCGGCTGCATTGCTGGCGCCGCGCCCGCAAGGCCGCCTGGAAGACTCCGGGCCGGGAGATCGTGCTGCGCCGCCTGGCGCGGGCCGAGGCGCTGGGCATGAGCTACCGCGACTACACGCGGGAGATCCTGGAACGCGGGCGGTATCTCTAGCAGGCTGCGGAAAAAGCCCTCTCCACCCGCAGGGGGGAGAGGGTTGGGGTGAGGGGGGCGTGAAGATTGTGAGCTCGTTCAGACGCTTGCACGTCCCCCTCACCCAACTGTCGGCATCTATGCCGACCTGCCCTAGGAAGTGGGGGAGAGGGCATTTCGCCGAATTTCCGCAGCCTGTCAGGTCGCGGGCGCGCTGCCGCGGGCGATGTCGCGCAGGCAGGCGGTCTCGCCGCGCCGCGCCGTGCCGACCGCGCGGGCCGCCGCGAAGGCGACGCGCAGGCCACCTCCGGCTCCGGCGGGTGCCTCGTCCCGGTAGAAGACCAGGTCCAGGTGGCATTGCTCCGCCTGGTAGTGCCAGATCTCGGCACTGCCTTCCTCCCGCCGCAGCCGCGGTTCACCGAACCAGGCGGTGACGGCGGCGGGGCCGTGGCCGACAACCTGGCCGGCCATGGCGGGCAGGCTGCCGCCGGGTTGTGCGACGGGCGGATTTCCCACCGCCGGTCGCGCCGCCGAACCTTCCCCACCCGCCGCCGCCGGGTGCGGCGAGATGCCGGACAGGCTGGCCTGGTGCGAGGCCAGGGCCTCCTGCAGCAGAAGCGCCGGATCAGCCGGGTCCTGCGTCGCGCAGGCGGCCAGCAGGCTCAGCGGCAGCAGGAGGACGCGGCAGCGCATGTGGTGGTGCAGCAGGCGGCGCCGGCGGGGTGCCGGGCGCCGCGCGGCCGCATCAGCCCTCGGCGTAGGCGCGCGGCGCCGGGCCGGGGGCGACCTGGGCGTCGCCGAGCATCTCCATCTTGCCCGAGATCTGGCCGCCATCCTCGACCATCAGGCGGCGGCAGCGCGCCACGCCGATGACGCGGCCGGTCCCGCGGATGACCAGCTGGCCGCGCGCGGTCAGGGTGCCATCGAAGGTGCCGGCGATCTCGGCATCCTCCACCTGGACCTCGCCCTTGAAGACGCCGGTCTGGCTGATGGAGAGCTCCGTCGCCTGGATCATCTGGCTCTCGACCGTGCCCTCGACCACCAGGCGCTCGGCATCGGCCACCGTGCCCTGCAGGCTGATGCCGCGCCCGACCACCAGGGTGCGACGCTCCGGCGCCGTCGGGCGCGGGGTCGGCATGGTCGGCGCGCCGGGCATCGGGCCCTGGGGGTTGCCCATCGGATTGCCCATCGGGTTGCCCATGGGACCGCCCATCTGACCACCCATCTGGGGCGGCCGCGGCGGGATGGCGGTGCCGGCGGGCGGCGTCGGCATGGTCGGCGTGGGCGGCTTCGGGGCGAGGCTCATGGTGGAGGCATCCCTGGTGGGTCGGAGAAAGGTGGCGCCGGGATCGGGGTCGCGGCTGGTGGGCACGATGACGGATCTGGCGTCCGAGCCGGGCTCGTGCCGCAGGTCGGTCTGAGGTTCCGCGCTGGGCGCGTCGGGTCGTTCCTCGCGGCGACGGCCGAAGACATTCATCATCGTCCCCCTTCAAAGGCCCCTGCAACGTTCCATGCGCCCCTGCAACGCATGGCGGGCGCCATGGCGCCCCGTCCGGCTGCATCGGCTAACACGTGCGTGGGCGCGGAGACAACGGCGCGCAGGATGCGTTTCGCTGAATCAGCCTTTCCCCAAGGTCAGGAAATGCCGGCCGGAAAGTTCCGGGCGCGGCGTTCAGGCGGCCTTGGCGGGGCGGTTCAGCAGGTGCGTCATCGCCGCCGTGCCCAGCACGGGCACCAGCAGGTTCAGCACCGGCACCGCCGCCAGCAGCGCCAGCGCGCCGCCCAGCGTCCAGATCTCGCCACGGCGGCGCTGGCGCAGCGCCTCCGCCGCGTCGCGGCCCATGCGGCGCAGCGCGACACCTTCGAACAGCCCCTCGCCCAGCCCGATCGCCGCCACGGCCCAAAGCCCGAGCACGCCGATGATGGGCAGCAGCAGCGACAGCGGCAGCAGGATCAGCGTCAGCCCGACCATCTTCGCCGCCAGGATGCCGGCGCTCCAGGCCTGGGTGACGGTGCTGGCGCCGCTGGCGGGCGGCAAGGTCGGGTAGTGCCGCCGCTCCACCGCCTCCGCCACGCCGTCCAGGAAGATGCCGGACACCGCCAGCAGCAGCGGGATGAACAGCCAGTAGGCCGCCACCGCCACCAGCACGGCCCCGGCCGCCGCGGCGGCGGTGGCGAACCAGCCCTCGCCGCCCGCCACGGCGCCGAGCGCCCAGCCGGACAGCAGCGCCAGCCCGACCAGCCCCAGCAGCGCCCCCAGCGCGCCAAGCAGCAGGGGCCGGCGGAAGGCCGGGTCGGGGATCTGGCGCAGGGCCAGCAGCAGGGCGTTGAGCATGAGCCGGCAGATGGGCCGGCCGAGGGTGCCGGCCAAGCCGGCTCGCCCAACCGTCAGATGGGGTAGCGGTCCTGACGTCCTTCCGGCACTTTCCGCGCCGAAACGCAGCAAGGCCCGCATCGCATGACATCCTCCGCACCCGGCACCAGCCCGGCCAGCCTCGATCTCCTCGGCATCGGCAATGCCATCGTCGACGTGCTGGCCCGTGCCGAGGACGGATTCCTGGCGGCGCAGGGCATGGCCAAGGGCGGCATGGCGCTGATCGACACCGCGTCGGCCGAGCGCATCTACGCCGCCATGGGTCCGGGCATCGAGGGCAGCGGCGGGTCGGGCGCCAATACCTGCGCGGTGGCGGCGGCGCTGGGTGCGCGCGTCGGCTTCCTCGGCAAGGTCGCGGCGGATGAGCTGGGCCGGGTCTTCGCCCACGACATCCGCGCCGCCGGCGTGCGCTTCCCGACCGCGCCGCTCGAAGGCGGGGCGCCGACCGCGCGCTGCCTGATCCTGGTGACGCCGGATGGCCAGCGCACCATGAACACCTTCCTCGGCGCCTGCGTCACCTTCGGGCCCGACGACGTGGACGAGGCGGAGGTCGCCAGCGCCGCCGTCACCTACCTGGAGGGCTACCTGTTCGACCCGCCCGCCGCGCAGGCCGCCTTCTACAAGGCGGCGAAGGCAGCCCACGCCGCCGGCCGCAAGGTGGCGCTGACGCTGTCCGACCCGTTCTGCGTCGGCCGCCACCGCGCCGCCTTCCGCGCCTTCGTCCAGGACGAGGCCGACATCCTGTTCGCCAACGAGGCCGAGTTGCTGTCGCTGTACGAGACCGAGGATTTCGACGCCGCCGTGGCGCAGGTCCGGACGGAAGTTGCGCTGGCCGCCATCACGCGGTCCGAGAAGGGCAGCCTGGTGGTCGCCGGCGGCGAATCCTGGCCCGTCGGCGCGGTGCCGACGCAGGTGGTGGACACCACCGGCGCCGGCGACGCCTATGCCGCCGGCTTCCTGGCCGCGCTCGCCCGGGGCAAGCCGATGGCGGAATGCGGCCGCTGGGGCTCGGTCGCGGCAGCGGAGGCGATCAGCCATTTCGGGGCCCGCCCGCAGGCCGACCTGAAGTCGCTGGTCGCCGCCTGACGCCACGCGCCTGAAACCAGGGCGGGTGCAGGGCGTTGAGGGGGTTCGAACCGGAGGACCCGCCATGCGCCTACGCCACGCCCTGTTGCTGGCCGCCGCCCTGCCGGTGCTGGCCAGCCCCGCCCTGCTGCCGCGGGAGGCCAGGGGGGAGACCCGGGCGCAGCCGGCCTACGGCGCCGATCGCGACGGGGCCGAATCGCTCCTGCGCCTGGCGCGGGAAGCCGTGGCCGCAGGCAATGCCGGCCGGGCGCGGGAGTATCTGGAGCAGGCGGAGACCCGCGTCCTGACCCGCTCCGTCATCGCCACCCGTGCCGGCGAGCCCGCACAGGGCGGTGCGGTCGGCGCGATCTCGGCTGCACGCCAGGCGGTGGACCGGCGCGACCGCGCGGCGGCCTATCGCCACATCGACCAGGCGATGGACCGGCTGCGGCAACCTGCCCCGACGGCCTCCGACCTGCCGCGCTCCAAGACGGAGGACATGGGCGCTGCCGGCACCGCGCCGGTGGTTCCCGGCGAAACCCTGGGCGGTGGCACGCCGCGGGTGATCGGGCCGTCGCCGGCGCCGATGTTCACGCCTGGGCCGATGCCCGCGCCCAGCCTGCCCGGATACGGCAGCCCGGGTCCGACCTTGCGCTGAGCCCCCCCTGGATGAGCCCTGCCGTGCCGGCAGGGCTGCCTCCTGCCTCATGACGGGCCCGGTCATGCGGTTCTTGCTCGCTTTTTGGCGCCCGCACCCTTATGTGTGCGCCGCATCAATGCCAATGGCCCAGCGAAGTGCCTGGATGACCTCACGGTCAGTCCCGGGGGCGGCGGGGGTCGGCGCGAAGGTCTCTGCTCGAATCCTTCGCTAAACTCTTTGCCCGGATCCGGATCACCCCATGGAACTTCGCAACGTCGCGATCATCGCCCACGTCGACCACGGCAAGACCACGCTCGTCGACAACCTCCTGAAGCAGGCGGGCGCCTTCCGCGCCAACCAGCAGGTCGCCGAGCGGGCGATGGACCGCAACGACCTGGAGCGCGAACGCGGCATCACCATCCTTGCCAAATCCACCGCGGTGGAATGGAAGGGCGTGAAGATCAACATCGTCGACACCCCCGGCCACGCCGATTTCGGCGGCGAGGTCGAGCGCATCCTCTCGATGGTCGATGGCGCGGTCGTCCTCGTCGATGCGGCCGAAGGCGTGCTGCCACAAACGAAATTCGTGCTGACCAAGGCGCTGGCCCGCGGCATCCGCCCGATGGTCGTCGTCAACAAGGTGGACCGCCAGGACGCGCGCCCGGACGAAGTCCACAACGAGATGTTCGACCTGTTCGCGGCGCTGGGCGCCGATGACAACCAGCTCGACTTCCCGATGCTTTTTGCGAGTGGCCGCCAAGGTTGGGCCGATGCCACGATGGACGGTCCGAAGAAGGACCTGTCGGCGCTGTTCGACCTGATCCTGGCGCATGTGCCGGCGCCGGGCCTCGACCCCAGCCTGCCCTTCGCCATGAACGCCGCGATCCTGGAGGCCGATAACTTCCTCGGCCGCATCCTGACCGGCCGCATCGAGCAGGGCACCGCCCGGCTCAACATGCCGGTGAAGGTGCTGCGCCGCGACGGCTCCGTGGTGGAGACCGGGCGGCTCACCAAGCTGATGACCTTCAGCGGCCTGGACCGCGTGGTGGTGGACACCGCCTATGCCGGCGACATCATCGCCATCGCGGGCCTGGGCAACGGCACCATCCCGGACACCATCTGCGACCCCTCCGTCGCCGAGCCGCTGCCGGCCATCCCGGTCGATCCGCCGACGCTCGCCATGACTTTCCGCATCAATGACGGCCCGTTGGGCGGCCGCGAGGGGAAGAAGGTCACCTCCCGCCAGATCCGCGACCGCCTGATGAAGGAGGCCGAGGGCAACGTCGCCATCACCGTGAAGGTCTCCGAGGAAGTCGACGCCTTCGAGGTCGCCGGCCGCGGCGAGTTGCAGCTCGGCGTGCTGATCGAGCAGATGCGCCGCGAGGGCTTCGAGCTGACGATCGGCCGCCCGCGCGTGCTGACGCGCGAGAACCCGGAGACCGGCGAGAAGGAAGAGCCGTTCGAGGAATGCCTGGTCGACGTGGACGAGGAATACTCGGGCGTCGTCGTGCAGAAGCTGTCCCTGCGGAAGGGCCAGATGCAGGACATGCGGCCGTCGGGTGGCGGCAAGCAGCGCCTCACCTTCCACATCCCGTCGCGCGGCCTGATCGGCTACCACGGCGAGTTCCTGACCGACACGCGCGGCACCGGCATCATGAACCGCATCTTCGCGGGCTATGAGCCCTGGGCCGGGCCGATCGAGGGGCGCCGCAACGGCTCCCTGATCTCGAACTCCGATGGCGAGGCGATCCAGTATTCGCTGTTCTCGCTGCAGGAGCGTGGCACGCTCTTCGTCGATCCGGGCGTGAAGGTCTATGTCGGGCTGATCCTCGGCGAGCATTCGCGCGACAACGACCTCGACGTGAACCCGATCAAGGAAAAGAAGCTTACCAACATCCGCGCCGCCGGCAAGGACGAGGCGCTGCTGCTGGTGCCGCCGCGCCGGATGAGCCTGGAGCAGGCTATCGCCTACATCGAAGATGACGAGCTGGTGGAAGTCACCCCCGCCGCCATCCGCCTGCGCAAGCGCTACCTCGACCCGCATGAGCGCAAGAAGCATGCGCGCCGGTCGGAGAGCGAAGCGGCGTAAGCCGTTCGCTCCAGCGAACTTTGTCGACCATGAACCAGCGGCGCCCACTCGGCGCCGCTTTTTTCATGTCGGGGTCATGACAACGGCAGCGCCTATCGGATTGAGAGGCAAGCCAAACGTTTCGTCGTCGGTCTTTTTCGCCTAGCCTTCGGTCATCGGGACACGCAACAGAAGGAGGCTCCGATGGGCAGCACACCGAAGGCGATCGACGGCGAGGACCTGGCGAAGGTGGTGGGGGGCAACTTCACCGACCGCTACGGCACCGATGGCGCCGATACCATCACTGGCACCGACGGCATGGACAAGGTCTTCGCCGGCGGCGGCAACGACCACATCTCGACCCACGGCGGCAATGACGAGATCCATGCCGGCGCGGGCAACGACTTCGTCAACGCCGGAGCCGGCAACGACAAGGTGTTCGGCGGCGACGGCAACGACACCATCCAGGGTCGCGCGGGCTCGGACGAGCTGCATGGCGAGGCCGGCGACGACGCGATGGATGGCGGCTACCGCGACGGCGCGGCCGACAAGGCCTTCGGCGGCGAAGGCAACGACAGCTACATCTGGTCGCCCGGCGACGGCAACGACGAGTTCCATGGCGGCAACGGCCAGGACACGCTGCTCCTGCATGGCGTGAACCTCGAGACCTTCCAGAACGCCGTGCAGCTCTACAACCCGAACCTGCAGATGCTGCTGGCCTCGGACGGGACGATGAGCTTCACCGACCAGACCGGCACGCAGGTGTCCTTCAGCGGGCAGATCACCATCGGCCACGAGACGATGAAGTTCTTCGATGTGGAACGCATCAAGATCAACTTCTGACCCTTCGCGACGTGCGGAACAGGGGGCGGTGCCGGCAACGGCGCTGCCCCTTTCGCATGGATGGCCCAAGGGCGGACCTATGGCCGCCATCGGCACGGCCCGCCTGCCTAGCCCACGGCCCGCAACCTATCCTGTTGCAACGGCACAGGAGGTTGCGATGGCCCGGCACAACGGCAAACCCTTTTCGCGAAGCCGGCTGGTGTCTGGCCGGGCCTGGCCGGACCTGTCCTCATCCTGGGGCCGGCCCGCGCCGGCGCCGGTCATGGCCCGCCCGATGGGCACGCCGGCCGCCGCCGCCGCGCTGGACCGCATCAGGGCGCCGGCCTGCTGGTCTCCCGCCGATGGCGATGCGGACCTGCCGGGGCGGCCGGGCCGGGATACGCTGCGCCTGCCTGCGATCGGCCTCGCACAGCTCCTCGCTGTGCTGGACCTGGACGATCCGCGCCTGTCGCTGCACCTGGATGCGGACGGCGCCATCCGCTTCATCGGGCCGGAGGGTGAGCCGGTACGCTTCAGCGGCGCGCTGACCCTCGATGGCGCCACGCTGCGCTTCACCGGCATGGCCTGCCTGCTGCTGGGCTGAGTTGGAACCTGCGGCGCGCCGCCGGAGGAGGTCCGGAAGACGGTGCGCGGCGCGCCGCAGGGAACGACCTCGGGCGGGGGGACGCCTCAGGGCCTCATGGGCAAGGCTACACCCACGCCATGCCGGGACCAAAAGGGTTTCGGGCGCGCGGGCATGTGATCTTCACGCGCCACCCATGCCGGCCACGCGGCCCCTTTTGCATTCCATCTGGTTTGCGCTCCACACTCCGAATCCGCAACGTTTGGATGCCGTGCATGCGCGCCCACAGATTGCTGCTCGATGCCCGCGGGCGGGTGCTGCTGACGCCCACCCTGCGGGCGGCCACGGGCCTGGTTCCGGCCATGCCGCTATCGGTTTCGGTGGAGGATGGCGAAGTCTGCGTCCGCCGCGCCGTGGCGGCCGCGCCGCGCAGCCCGACGCTGGACCGCAAGGGGCGCCTGACCCTGCCCGGCCCTTTGCGCCGCACACTCGGCCTGGTGCCGGGCGCGACGCTGCTGCTGCGGGTGGCAGCCCCGGGGCTGCGGCTGGTGACGCCGGCCCGCCTGCTCGGCCGGCAACGCGCGGCGCGGCTGGCCCTGACGGAGGCACTGGATGACTGAAGCCCTGACGACACGCGGCTTCCGTTGCCGGGGGCACGCGGGTAAGCACGGGTGGAGCAACTAAGGACACCCGCTTGGCAGCGCTGTTCCGGGACCGGCGATTCGTGGTGCTGTTGGCGCTGGGCTTTTCCGCCGGCGTGCCGCTGCCGCTGACGGCCTTCACGCTGCGCCAGTGGTTCTCCGAATCCGGCGTCTCCCTGACCGCCATCGGGCTGACGGCGCTGATCGGGCTGGCCTACGCCTTCAAGTTCCTCTGGGCGCCGGTGCTGGACCAGGCGGCGCCGCCACTGTTCGGCTGGCTCGGCCGGCGGCGCGGCTGGCTCGCCACCATCCAGCCGGTACTGGCGGCCGCCATCCTGGCGCTCGGCTTCACGGATCCGGCGACGGCGGCGGAGGTCACGGTGATGGTCGCCGTGCTGGTCGCCTTCCTGTCCGCCAGCCAGGACGTGGTGGTGGATGCCTACCGGATCGAGGTGCTGGAGGAGCAGAACCAGGGCTACGGCCTCGCCTGCTACATCTGGGGCTACCGGGCGGCGCTGCTGGCGGCCAATGCCGGGGCGCTGGCCATCGCCGAATTCGCCGGCTGGACCGCCGCCTTCGCCTATTGCGCGGCGCTCGTCGGCATCGGCTTCGCCGCCGTGCTGCTGGGGCCGGAGCCAGAGGCGCCGCCCGTGGTCGTGCTGCCCTGGGGGGCGCGGCTGAAGCTGGCGGTGGTGGACCCCTTCGTCGATTTCACGCGGCGCCGCTACTGGGTGGCGATCCTCGCCTTCGTCGCTCTGTTCAAGCTGGGGGAGGCGCTGGCCGGCATCATGACGGCGCCGTTCTACCGCGAACTCGGCTTCTCCCGGCTCGAGGTCGCGGCGGTGGGCAGCGTGTTCGGGCTGTTCATGACGCTCGCCGGGGCGCTGGCCGGCGGCTGGGTGGTGGCGAAGCTCGGCACCGCACGGGCGCTGGTGGTGACCGGCGTGCTGCAGATGCTGTCCAACCTGATGTACGTGGCCCTCGCCCATGCCGGCTATTCCCTGCCGATGCTGTGGCTGCAGGTGGGGGTGGAGAATTTCACCGATGGCCTGGCCGATGCCGCCTTCGTCACCTACCTGTCCGCGTTGACCAGCCGAACCTTCACCGCCACGCAATACGCACTGCTGTCGTCGCTGGCCGCCGTGCCGCTGCGCACGCTCGGCGCCGGGTCGGGCTGGCTGGCGGAGGGGCTGGGCTGGCCGTGGTTCTTCGGGCTGACGACGCTGGCGGCGCTGCCGGCCATGGTCATCATGCTGTTCCTGCTGAAGCGCCTGCCGCCCCCGCCGGCCACCGCCGTGAAGGAAGTGCCAGCGTGATGTCCGCTTCACCAGGCTTCGACCTGCGGCCCGAAGGGCCGGGCGCCCGGACGGGCGCCGCGGCTTATGCCGCGAACGTCCCATGAGTCCCTATTTCCTGACGCCGCTGCTGCTGGTGTTCTCCAACGTGCTGATGACCTTCGCCTGGTACGGCCACCTGAAGCAGCCCTCCTGGCCGCTGTGGCTCGCCATCCTGCTGAGCTGGGGCATCGCCTTCTTCGAATACTGCTTCGCCGTGCCGGCCAACCGCATCGGCTACGGCACCTTCACCGGACAGCAGCTGAAGGTGATGCAGGAGGTGATCACGCTGGCGGTCTTCGCCGTGTTCAGCGTGATGTTCCTGGGCGAGCAGCTGCGCTGGACCTACTTCGCCGCCATGGGCTGCCTGGTGGCGGCGGTGGTCTTCATCTTCCTGCCGGTGGATTAACCTGCCAACACGCCGTGCTGGCGCAGGAAACGCAGCAGCGGCAGCAGCGGCAGGCCGAGGATGGCGCTGTGCTCACCCTCGATCTTCGCCATCAGCTGCACGCCGGGCCCCTCCAGCCGATAGGCGCCGACCGAGCCCAGCAGCGCCTCGCCCTCCGCCGCCAGGTAGGCCTCCAGGAATTCGTGGGAGAAATCGCGCATCGTCAGGCGCGGCGTGGTGACGTCCTGCCAGATGCGCTCGCCGCCGCGCCAGGCGACCGTCGCCGTCACCAGCTCATGCCGCCGGCCCCGCAACGCCAAAAGCTGGGCGCGGGCGGCGGCCATATCCGGCGGCTTGTCGAACCAGCGCGGCGTGCCGGAATCGTCCGGCGCCACCAGAAGCTGGTCACAGCCGATCACCAGCGCCTCCGGCGCGCGGCGGGCGATGCGCATGGCCTTGGCCTCGGCCAGCATCAGCGCGGCCTCGGCGGGCGGGATGCCCTCGGCCTGGGCGCCTTCCTTGATCGCCGCCTCGTCCACCGCCGCGGCCCGCGCCTCGAAGCGCAGCCCCGCCGCCTCCAGCACGGCGCGCCGGGCCGCGGAGGCGGAGGCGAGGATCAGCGCCGGCGCTGGCGATTGCCGCATCAGGCGGGCCCGGCCCCGCCGGCCAGCACGGCGGAGGCCGGGTCCTGCACCGCCGGCGGCTCCGCCGCCCGCGCGCCGCGCCGGGCGTGCCAGGCTTCCATCAGTTGCAGCACGGTGGCCGCCGTCTCCTCGATCGAGCGCCGCGTCACGTCGATCACCGGCCAGCCATAGCGGGTGCACAGCCGCCGCGCCGCCTGGATCTCCGCCTTCACCGCCTCATGGTCGACGTAGTCGGTGACGTCGCTGTGGACGCCATGCGCGCCGATCAGCTTCAGCCGGTGCCGGCGGATCTCGATCAGCGCCGAAACCTCGATATGCAGGCCGATCACCGGGCAGGGCGCCGCCTCCAGCTCGATCGGCAACGCCGCCCCCGGCACCAGCGGCACGTTGGCCGCCTTGATGCCGCGATTGGCCAGGTAGAAGCAGGTCGGCGTCTTCGAGGAGCGGGAGACGCCGACGATGCAGACATCGGCCTCCGCGATGCCGGCCGTGCCCTGGCCGTCATCATGCGCCAGCACATAGTGCATCGCATCGATCCGGCGAAAGTAATCCGCATCCATCACGTGCTGCGCGCCGCGCTTTTCCCGCGCCTGCGCGCCGATCGCCTGCTGCAGCATCTCCATCACCGGCTCGAGCGGCGACATGTGCTCGATGTTCAGCTTGGCGCAATGCTCCTCGAGCGCCAGGCGCAGGCTGCGGTCCACCAGGGTGAACAGCACCGGGCCGGGCTCATGCTCGATCCCCTCCAGCACCCGGTCAAGCTGGAGGCGGGAGCGGATCAGCGACCAGCGGTGGTGGATGACATGCGGGTCCTCGAAGCGGGACAGCGTGGCGCGCGCGATAGAGTTCAGCGTCTCCCCGGTGCTGTCGGACACCAGGTGCAGGTTGATGGTGCGGTTCGGCATGTCGGTGCGCCTGCCTCCGGGGGTGCCGCTTCCTGCGGCTGGGTCCAGGCTTACCGCAAGGGAGGGCGCGCCGACAGGGTTTCGGAATCAGGGGAGTCCTGGGGATGGAATCGCCCGAGCCGGTGGCGCGGCGCAGACAGCGGGGACAACCCCCGGCCGCGCGGCACACGGGGTGGAATCCGGGGGCTCCCGCCGCGCCGTGGGGATAATCCGGATTCGCGTTTCGCATCAGCGGCCTGCGGCGCGAGTCCGGCCGGGACAGGTCTGTGGATGGAATCCGCGCCGGCTTGATCCACACTGCCCACAGGGCCCTACAACCTCCTCCTCCATTCAGATTCTTTCTTTATTATGGGTGATTGGCGTTTCGACGGTGGTGCCGTAGGCAAGGGCGCCAGGGGCGAAGCCCTGAATGGGATCGGGGGAGGTGGGTTTGACGGCAGAGCCAGCAGGCGCGGCAACCTTGACGGCCAAGGCTGAACAGAAACCCCTGCTCCGGGCCCTGGGCGGGGAGGCGGTGTGGCCGCCGCCGATGTGGCTGATGCGCCAGGCCGGCCGCTATCTGCCGGAATACCGCGAGATCCGCGCCACCGCCGGCGGCTTCATCAAGCTGTGCACGACGCCGGAGCTGGCCGCGGAGGTGACGCTGCAGCCGATCCGCCGCTACGGCATGGACGGTGCCATCCTGTTCTCCGACATCCTGATGGTGCCCTGGGCGCTCGGACAGCCGCTGCGCTTCGCCGAGGGCGAGGGCCCGATGCTGGAGCCGCTGCGCGACGCGGCAGCGGTGAATGCCCTGGAGCTGGGCGCGGTGCGGGCGCGTGTGGCCCCGATCCTGGAGACGGTGCGGCTGGTGCGCGCCGCGGTGGACGCGCAGCATCCGAAGACCGCGCTGATCGGCTTCGCCGGCAGCCCCTTCACCGTCGCCTGCTACATGGTGGAAGGCCATGGCAGCCGGGACTTCGCGACGACGCGCAGCATGGCCTTCGGCGACCCGGCCCTGTTCGGCAAGCTGATCCGCACGCTGGTAGAGGCCACCACCGAATACCTGCTGGCCCAGGCGGAGGCCGGGGCCGAGGCGCTGATGCTGTTCGACAGCTGGGCCGGCCTGCTGCCGCCGAGCCAGTTCCGCCGCTGGGTGATCGAGCCGACCACGATCATCGTGCGCAGCCTGAAGCGGCAATACCCGCACATCCCCGTCATCGGCTTCCCGCGCCTGGCCGGGCCGCTGATCGGCGAATACACCCAGCGCACAGGCGTCGACACCGTGGCGATGGACACGTCGATGGACCCGAAATTCGCCGCCGGCGCGGTGCCGCCGACGGTCGGCCTGCAGGGCAATCTGGACCCGCTGGTGCTGATCGCCGGGGGCGCGGCGCTGGAGCTGGAGGCGCGGCAGATCCTGGCGGCGATGCGCGGCCGGCCCTTCGTCTTCAACCTGGGCCATGGCATCGAGAAGGTGACACCGCCGGACCACGTGGCGCAGCTGGTGCGGATCGTCCGCGCCGGGGGTTAGTCCGGGCGGCTAGAGCATTTTCAAGTCAGGCGGATACGCCTGACGGCTCGGAAAATGCGCCAAATCAACAGCTAGGGCCGTTTCATCTGGGCATGGCGCAGGTGAAACGGCCCTAGTTCGGCACCAGCACGAACAGCGCCGCGCGGTCCCGCATCCGCCCGGCCTGGTCCGCTGCGGCGTCACCCCAGCCGGTGAACAGGTCCGCCCGCGCGGCGCCGCGGATGGCGCCGCCGGTATCCTGCGCCACGGCCAGGCGCGGCATGGCGCCCGCGACCCAGACAGGGGCCCCCAGCGGCGTCTGCGTGCGGTCCACGGCGACGGAGCGCTGCGGCGTCAGCGGTGCGCCCAGGGCGCCGAGCGGACCTGCCTCCGGTGGCAGTCCCGGCAGCGGGCGGAAGAAGACGTAGCTCGGGTTGCGGTTCATCAGCGCCGCGGCCTCGGCGGGCGGTGCGGCGGCGAGCCAGGCGCGGATGGACTGCATGGAAACGTTTTCGCGCGTCAGCGCGCCGCTCTCCAGCAGGGCGCGGCCGACAGCGAAGTAGGGGTGCCCGTTCTGCGCGGCGTAGCCGAGCCGCAGCACGCGGCCATCGGCCATGCGGACCCGGCCGGAGCCCTGGATCTGCAGGAAGAACGCATCGGCCGGGTCATCCACCCAGGCCAGCTCCAGGCCCTGCCCATCGAGCGCGCCGCCGACGATGGCGGCACGGTCCGCGAAGGGGTGCAGGCGCCCATCCCGCACCACGCCGGAGGTGCGGCGGCCGCGCAGGTCGGCGGCGAACTGGCCGAGATCGACCTCCACCAGCTCCGGTGGCCGGGCATGCAGGGGGGTGGCGAAGCTGTCAGTGCGGGTCGGGCTGCCGCGCAGCTCCGGCTCGTAGTAGCCGGTCAGCACATCCTCGCCGACCTGCCAGGCGGTGAAGCGGCGCTCGAGGAAGGCGCGGGCGGCGGCCTCATCGCCCGGTGGCAGGGCGGCGGCCTCGGCGCAGGGGCCGGCGAAGTCACCCGCGCTGCGGGCAAGTGGCCCGGCGCCGCCCAGGCTACGCTCCCCGGGCATCCGGGCCAGGACCGCGCAACTGCTCAGGAAGGCGGGAATGGCCTCCGCCACGCGATCGGCCCGCCAGCCCGGCATTTCGGCGAAGGGGACCGGGCGTGGCAGCACCACCTGCTCCGCGCAGCCCGCCAGCGCCATGGCGCCGGCGAGGAGCAGCGCCCGGGTTGCGCCCCCAGTCAGGAGCTGAGGTTCAGGCGCTGCGGGTCGCGACCAGGCGCCAGGTCGGGTCGCCGCTGCGCAGGTCGCGCTGGAAGGTCCAGATGTCCGTCAGTTCCGTCACCGCCTCGGCCCCGGCCGAGACGCTGCCATCGGCGGCGGTGGTCAGGTTGATCTGGTCGCTGACGAAGCGGACGATGACGTCGGCCACGGTGCCGCGCAGGTCGGCGGACTCGATCCCGGCCTCCTGCATGGCACGCACCTCGCTGCGCTGCGTCTCGCCGGCCTGCTCGCGGACGGTGATGGCGCCCTCGAAGCCGCCATAGGTCTCATCCGCCAGCAGCGCGCGCAGCGTCTCGCGGTCGCCGCGGGCGAAGGCGTCCACCACCATGCGGAAGGCGCCCTCGGCGCCATCGAGGAAGCCATGCGGCTCGAAGCTCGGGTCGACGCCCTTGATGCGGACCAGCGCCTGGCCGGTCGGCGTGCGCGGGTCCGGCACCACGTGGCGGGTGGTGCTGGCGGTGGCGGCGGCCGGCGGCAATTCGGGGATGTCGCCTTCCGCGGCCGGGCGCCGGGCGCGCGGGTCGACCGGCGGCGCCGTGGCGTCCCGCGGCGGGCGCTCGAAGCCGGTACGGCGGCCGAGCACGCTCCGCAGGCGCAGCACCAGGAAGGCCGCCACCATCGCGAACAGGATCAGATCGACAGGAAAGCCGCCCGACATTGCCAACTCCTCATCAGTCACTCACTTAAGGCGGCGCCCGTCCCCCCGCAACGCCTGCATCCCGGTGCATCGCCGATTGCAGCCCGAAGCTTCAGATCCAGATGCAACGCGGGGACGCGACGGGAGATTGCCGTCCCGCCCGCAAATCCTCCAGGAGCCCGCCCGACCATGATCCTGCTGCGCCACGGCCAGAGCGAGTTCAACCTGCATTTCAGCGCGACGCGCCGAGACCCCGGCATCGCCGACCCGCGCCTGACCCCGCTCGGCCACCAGCAGGCGGAGGAAGCGGCGGCGGCGCTGGCGGCGGCAGGCATCACGCGCATCATCGCCTCCCCCTACACCCGCGCCCTGCAGACCGCCGCCCCGGTCGCGCAGCGGCTGGGGGTGCCGGTGCTGGTGAACCCCCTGGTGCGGGAACGCTACGCCTTCAGCTGCGACATCGGCAGCCCCTGCACGGCACTCGGCGCCGAATGGCCGCATCTCGATTTCCAGCACATGGAGGAGGTGTGGTGGCCGGCGGTGGAGGAACCGGCGGACCAGGTGCTGGCCCGCGCCGCGCTGTTCCGCGGCGAGATGTCGGCGCTGGAGGATTGGTCCACCACGCTGGTGGTGGCGCATTGGGGCTTCATCCTGGCGATGACCGGCCAGAGCATGCCGAACGGCAGCTGGCTGCGCTGCGACCCGACCGAACCGGCCCTCACCGAGGTCAGCTGGAAGCACCACTGATGCGGATCAGACGGTCCTGATGCCTGTGTCGGGCGGCATCTCGGGCGCGCCGAGCGCCACCAGCAGGGCGCTGCGCAGGGCGGAGAGCTTGCGCTCGTTCTCCACCTTCAGCCCGAACACGTCCTTCACGTAGAAGACGTCCACCGCCCGCACGCCGTAGGTGGTGATGTGGGCGCTGGCGATCTGCAGGCCCTGGCCGCTGATCGCGGTGGTCACGGCGTGCAGCAGGCCGGGCCGGTCGCGGCCGTTCACCTCAATCACCGTGTGGGTGTTGGAGGCGTGGTTGTCCAGCACGACGCGCGGCGGGATGGTGACGGCGCGCAGGCGGGCGGGCTCCCGCCGCAGCTTGGCGATCTCGGCTTCCAGCCGCAGCCGGCCGGACAGCGATTGTTCCACCAGCACGGCCAGCCGCGCCAGGCGGTGCGGCGCATCGAAGGCGCCGCCGGCGGCGTCCTGCACCCAGAAGGTGTCCAGCGCCATGCCGTTGGTCATGGTGTGGATGCGCGCATCGACGATGGAGGCGCCGGCCACCGCCAGCGCGCCGGCGATGCGGCTGAACAGGCCGGGGTGGTCGGAACAGTAGACCGTGACCTCGGTGACGGAGCGCGCCTCGATGACGCGGCTGCGGACGGTCAGCGGGGCGTCGTTGGCCTCGGCCTCCCGGATCATCTCGGCGTGGCGGGCGTGGGTCTCGGGGTCGAAGGACAGCCAGTAGCCGGGGTATCCCAGGCCGAGGAACAGGTCCGTCTCGGCCTTGGTCTGGTGCGTCAGCAGCGCCGCGGCGGCGGCCCGCGCGCGGGCCACGCGGGTGTCGCGTTCCGGCACCGAAAGCCCGCCGGCCAGCACTTCCGCCACGCGCCAGTACAATTCGCGCAGCAACGTCGCCTTCCAGCCGTTCCACACCTTCGGCCCGACCGCGCGCATGTCGGACACGGTGAGGACGAGAAGCAGCTTCAGGCGTTCCGGCGACTGGACGGTCTCGGCGATGTCCAGGATGGTCTTGGGGTCGTCGATGTCACGCTTGAAGGCGGTCTGGCTGATCAGCAGGTGGTTCAGCACCAGCCAGGAGGCGGTCTCCGTCTCCTCAGGTGAAAGGCCGAGGCGCGGGCAGATTTCCTGCGCCACCTGCGCGCCGAGTTCCGAATGGTCGCCGCCGCGGCCCTTGGCGATGTCGTGCAGCAGCACGGCCACATACAGCGCGCGGCGCGACTGGATCTGGCCGATCAGCTCGGAGGCTACCGGCGCAATCTCCCCCAGCTCGCCGCGTTCCAGCGCGGCGAGGACGCCCACCGCCTCGATCGTATGCTCCTCGACCGTGAAGACATGGTAGGTGTCGAACTGCATCAGGCCGACGATGCGGGCCCAGTCCGGCATGAAGCGGGACAGGAAGCCCACCTCGTTCAGCACGCGCATCTGGCGCGCGGGGTCGCGGCCAGTCAGCAAGTCCAGGAACAGCGCATTGGCCGGCGGGTCGTCGCGCAGCTGCACCGCGTAGCGCGCGTTGCGGATCAGCGCGCGATGCGCCAGCGGGTGGATTTCCAGGTTGCGGTCGCGGGCGGCGCGCACCAGGCGCAGCATGATGGCGGGGTCGGCGGCGACGTTGCGGTCCGGCGCGAACAGCACCTTGCCATCGGCCAGCGCCATGCCGGCCTGGGACAGCGCGGCATCGCCCGCCGGCACCACGGCGGGCGGGCCGAGGGCCGCGCGTTCCAGCGCCGGCTCGAGCAGCCGCGTCAGCCGCACCACGTCGCGCGCCGTCAGGAACAGGTGCTTCATGAAGCGCTCGACGCCGTCCTGCACGCCGTGCCGCGTGTAGCCCATGCGGGCGCCGACGACGGGTTGCAGGTCGAAGGTCAGGCGTTCCTCGGCGCGGCCGGTCACGTAGTGCAGGTGGAAGCGCACGGTCCACAGGAAGTTCCAGGCGCGGCGGATGGCGCGCGCCTCCTGCGGCGTCAGCAGGCCGCCGCCGGGCGTGTCGGGGCCGACGAGTTCCGGCATGCGCTGCACGCCGAAGGCGTGGCGCGCCAGCCAGTACAGCGTCTGCAGGTCGCGCAGCCCGCCGCGGCCTTCCTTGACGTGGGGCTCCACCAGGAAGGGGCTTTCGCCGTAGCGGGCATGGCGCGTGCTGCGCTCGGCGCGCTTGGCGGCGAGGAAGGAGGCCAGGCCGCTGGCCTTGCGGGCGGCGAGGAAGGCCTGCTCGAAGCGCTCATACACGGGGCGTTCGCCGGCCAGGAACCGGGCGTCGATCAGCGCCGTCTGGATGGTGACGTCGGCGCGCGCATCCTCGATGCATTCGGACAGCGTCCGGGTCGCGTGGCCGACCTTCAGGCCGAGGTCCCACAGCAGGTACAGCAGGAATTCCACCGAACGCCGTCCCTGCGGGCCGAGCGGCTGGTCCGACAGGAACAGCAGGTCGATATCCGAATAGGGCGCCAGCACGCCGCGGCCGTAGCCGCCGGTCGCGATCAGCGCGAAGGGCGCTTCCGGCGCGGCGGCCGGATCCTGCGTCGTGGCCAGGGTGTAGGTGTGGATGGCGGCGACGATGCCGTCCGTGAGGGCCGCCAGCCAGCGCGCGGCGCCGAGACCCGAAAGGTCATGCGCCTCGAAGGCCCGCTGCACCCGGCCCTGCACGCGGCCGAGCTGGCGGCGCAGCAGGCCGAGGGCCACGTCGCGGGGCACCGGGCGGCCGGCTTCGACCAATCCCGCGATCAGGTCCGGCAGGACCTCGGGCGGTTCGGTGGGAAGGGCGAGAGCGGCCGCCGGGGTTGGCGGTTGGCCGAGGCTGGCGGTCATTGATGTCACACTAACGTGTCACTTCCCGCTGCAACAGGGTTCTCGTGCTGCGCTGCGGTAACTTCCGCGGCGAGCGCCTTGAGACGATACAGCGCATCCTGCGCTTCTCGCGGAGTAAGCGTGTCCGGGTCGAGTTCCGCAAGCTCCGCGTGCAGCGGGCTCGGCGGCGTGGCCTGGGCGGCGCGCGCGAACAGCGGCAATTCCTCCGCCAGGGTGTCCGGCCCGCCGGACCGGGCACGCGCCTCGAGCGCCGCCAGCACCTCCGCCGCGCGTTTCAGCACCGGGCGCGGCACGCCGGCCAGCCGCGCCACATGCACGCCCCAGCTGCGTTCGGAGGCGCCGGGGCCGACCAGGTGCTGGAACACCACCTCCCCGCGCCATTCCCGCACCTGCATCCGGGCAAGTTGCACCTCCGGCAGGCGGCCGGCCAGCGCCGTGAGTTCGTGAAAGTGGCTGGCGAAGATGGCGCGGCAGCGGATGCGGTCGTGCAGCGCCTCCAGCACCGCCCAGGCGATGGCCAGGCCGTCCCAGGTGGCGGTGCCGCGGCCGACCTCGTCCAGCACGACCAGGCTGCGGGCGGTCGCCTGGTTCAGTATGGCGGCGGTCTCCGCCATCTCGACCATGAAGGTGGACCGCCCGCCGGCGATATCGTCGCCGCCACCCACGCGCGAGAACAGCCGGTCCACCAGCCCCATCCGGGCCGCGGTCGCCGGCACGAACAGCCCGGCCTGGGCGAGCACCACCATCAGCGCGTTCTGCCGCAGCCAGGTGGATTTGCCGGCCATGTTCGGGCCGGTCAGCAGGCACAGGCGCCGGCCGGGCGACAGGTCGCAGTCGTTCGGCACGAAGGCCCCATGGGTCGACGATCCGCGCGCGCGCTTCTGCACGGCCTCGACCACCGGGTGGCGGCCGGCGGTGATGCAGAACTCCGCGCGCTCCGTCAGCTCCGGCCGGCACCAGCCGCCCTCGGCGGCCAGCGTCGCGGCGGCCGCGTGCAGGTCGAGCTCGGCCAGCGCCCGCGCGGCGGCGGAGATCGCCGCGCCGGAGTCCAGCGCCAGGCGCTTCAGATGCGCGATGCAGGCGCGTTCGCGGGTGGCCGCACGGTCGCCGGCCTCCGCCACCTTGCGGTCGAGCTCGGCCAGCGCCGGGCAGGTGAAGCGCATGGCGCTCGCCATCGTCGCCCGGTGGATCTTCGCATAGCGCGGGTCGGGATGGGCCGCGTCGCGCAAAAGCTTCTCGCCGGCCGCGGACGGGACCTCCGCCAGGAAGCCGTATTGCTGGTGGTGGCGGATCTTGAGGCTGGCGACGCCCCATTCCTGGGCCAGGTCCGTCTGCAAGGCCGCCACCGCCTCCCGCGCCCCGTCGCGCAGGCGGCGCAGCGCGTCGAGCTCGCCGTCGTAGCCGGCGGCGATCATGCCGCCATCCTCCAGCCGCGCCGGCAGCTTTTCCAGGTTCAGCGCGCGGGCGAATTCGGCGGCCAGCGCCGGGTCCAGCCGCAGGACGGCCTGGGCGGCCAGGATCGGCGCGGGCGGCGGCAGCGGCGCCTCGGTGATGGCGGCGGCAGCGGCCTCGACCCGGGCGAGGCCGGTGGAGATCGCCGCGAAATCCCGCGGAAAACAGCGATCCAGCGCCAGCCGGCCAAGCGCGCGGGCCATGTCCGGCGCGCCCTTCAGCGTGGTGCGGAGCGCCGTGCGCGTCGCCTCCGCGCCAAGCAGGAAGGCCACCGCATCGTGCCGGGCGGAGACCGCCTCCGCCTCCGCCAGCGGCGCGGCAAGCCGGGCGGCGAGTTCGCGGGCGCCGGCGGCGGTCAGGGTGCGGTCCACGGCGGCGAACAGCGTCGCCTCCGTCCCGCCGCGCTGGTCCCGCAGGATCTCCAGGCTGCGGCGGGTGGCGGCGTCCAGCGCCATGGTGCCGGCCGCACCGGCTTGTGGCCGCGGCGGATCCAGCCGCGGCAGCGCGCCCGCCTGGGTTTCCCGCACGTAGGACAGGGCGAGGCCGGCGGCTGCCAGCTCCGCCCCGGAGAACCGCCCGAAGCCGTCCAGCGTCGCGACGCCGAAGGCCTCCCGCAGCAGCCGGGCGGCATCACGCGCCGGGGCGCGTTCGGCGATGCGGCCGGGCAGGCGCTGGGCGAGTTCGGACAGCGCGGCGAACTCCGGCGGTGCCACCGCCTCCACCGGCTCGATCCGCGCCAGCAGCCCGCCGAGATCCTCCCGCGGCAGGGCCATGGTCTCGAACCCGCCGGTCGAGACGTCGATCCAGGCGGCGCCGAAGCCGCCTTCCGCCTCGGCCAGGGCCAGCAGCCAGGCGGGGCGGGCGGCATCCAGGAGTCCCTCCTCGGTCACCGTCGCGGGGGTGACAACTCGGACAACCTCGCGCCGGATGGTGGAGGATTTCCGCGCCTTCGCCGCCTCCGGCGTCTCCACCTGGTCGCAGACGGCAACCCGGAAGCCGTGCCGGATCAGCTTCGCCAGGTAGGCTTCCCAGGAATGGACGGGCACGCCGGCCATCGGCACCTTCTGGCCGCGATGCTCGCCGCGGAAGGCCACCGCGATATCCAGCACCGGGGCGGCGGCCTCCGCATCGCCGAAGAACAGTTCGAAGAAATCGCCCATGCGGAAGAAGACCAGCGCATCCGGATGCGCCGCCTTGGCCGCGAACCACTGCGCCAGCGCCGGGGTGGCGCCTTCCGCGGGTGGGAAATTTCGGAGGTCCGTCACCCGTCATCCCTAGCCCGCCGCATCGGCGATGCGGAAGCCCCCGCTTCCCAGGCATCCCACAGGCTGCGATGAAGGGAGGACGGGGAGTTGGGGAAGACCGTGACCATGGATGAAACGCTCAAGCAACCGGCCGAAGCCCTGGCCGATACGCGCACCGCCCGGATCACGGAGCAGGAAGCGCTGGCGATGCATGCCGAGGGCCGGCCGGGCAAGCTCGAGATCCGGCTGACCAAGCCGCTGACCACCGCCCGCGACCTGTCGCTGGCCTACAGCCCCGGCGTGGCGGCGCCCTGCCTGCACATCCACAAGAACCCGGCGCTGGCCTACGACTACACCAGCAAGGGCAACTTTGTTGCCGTCATCAGCAACGGTACGGCGGTGCTCGGGCTCGGCAACCTCGGCGCCCTGGCCTCGAAGCCGGTAATGGAGGGCAAGGTCGCGCTGTTCAAGCGCTTCGCCGATGTGGACGGCATCGATCTGTGCCTGGACACGGAGGATGTGGACGCCTTCGTCAATTGCGTCCGCTATCTCGGCCCGTCCTTCGGCGGCATCAACCTGGAAGACATCAAGGCGCCGGAATGCTTCGTCATCGAGCAGCGGCTGCGCGAGCTGATGGACATTCCCGTCTTCCACGATGACCAGCACGGCACTGCGATCGTCGCCGCCGCCGGCCTGATCAACGCCTGCCACCTGACCGGCCGCGACCTGAAAAGCGTGAAGCTGGTGATCAACGGCGCCGGCGCCGCGGCGGTGGCCTGCGCGGAACTGGTCAAGGCCATGGGCATCCACCCGCAGCACGTCATCCTGGCCGACACCAAGGGCGTGATCTACCGCGGCCGGACGGAGGGCATGAACCAGTGGAAGTCGGCGCACGCCGCCGATACCAGCTGCCGCACCCTGGCCCAGGCCATGGAAGGGGCGGACTGCTTCATGGGCCTGTCCGTGAAGGGCGCCGTGACGCCGGAGATGGTGCGGTCCATGGCCGCCCACCCGATCATCTTCGCCATGGCCAACCCGGACCCCGAGATCACCCCGGACGAAGCCCGCGCCGTGCGGCCGGACTGCATCATCGCCACCGGCCGCAGCGACTACCCGAACCAGGTCAACAACGTGCTCGGCTTCCCCTTCATCTTCCGCGGCGCGCTGGACGTTCGCGCCAGCACGATCAACGACCCGATGAAGGTCGCCGCCGCGCATGCCCTGGCGTTGCTGGCGCGCGAACACGTGCCGGAGGAAGTGGCCGGTGCGGGCGCCGGCAAGTCGCTGCGCTTCGGGCCGGACTACATCATCCCCAACGCCTTCGACCCGCGCCTGATCAGCCGCATCCCGCCCGCCGTCGCCAAGGCGGCGATGGACAGCGGCGTGGCGCGCAAGCCGATCCCGGACCTGCACCGCTACGCCCGCGACCTGGCCGGGCGGCTCGATTCCACCGCGCATGCGATGGAGGCGATCGCCGAGCGCGTGCAGGCCAACCCGCGCCGCGTGGTCTTCGCCGAGGGCGAGGAGGAACGCGTGATCCGCGCCGCCATCGCCTTCCGCAACGCCGGCTACGGCACGCCCGTGCTGGTCGGGCGGGAGGACCGGGTGAACGAGGTGGTGGCATCCCTCGGCATCGCGATGCCGGAAGGCGTCGAGATCCACAACGCCCGCCTGTCGGATCGCAACACCGCCTATGCCGACTGGCTGTACGCCAAGAAGCAGCGCCAGGGCTTCCTGCAGCGGGACTGCCAGCGCCTGGTGAACCTGGACCGCAACGTCTTCGCCGCCTGCATGGTCGCCGCCGGCGATGCCGATGCGATGGTGACGGGCGCGACCCGCAGCTATGCCGCGACACTGGAAGGCGTGCTGACCGCGATCGACCCCGCGCCGGGCACCGTGCTGTTCGGCCTGACCCTGATGCTGGCGCGGCGGTCCGGCACCGTGCTGGTGGCGGATACCGCCATCCATGAACGGCCGGATGCGGCGACCCTGGCCGAGATCGCCAGCCGCGCCGCGGCCGCCGCCCGCCGCCTGGGGCACGAGCCGCGCGTCGCCTTCCTGTCCTTCTCCACCTTCGGCGACCCCAAGGGCAGCATCCCCGGCAATGTCCGCGATGCCGTGAAGCTGCTCGACCAGCGCCAGGTGGATTTCGAATACGACGGCGAAATGGCGGCCGACGTGGCGTTGGATCCGGGGCTGCGCGCCGCGCTGTACCCGTTCTGCCGCCTCACCGGCCCGGCCAATGTCCTGGTGATGCCCGGCCTGCACGCAGCCCACATCCTGACCAAGGCGGCACCAAGGCTGACGTCCGCGCAGACCATCGGCCCGCTGCTGATGGGCCTGTCCGCGCCGGTGCAGATCGTCGGCATGGAAGCCGGCGTGAACCAGATCCTGGACATCGCCTGCCTCGCCGCCCACGCCGCGCTGCCGAAGTGACATGGCGGCGCCGGTCTGCACCATCGGCTACGAGGATGCGACGCCGGCGCGGCTGATCGCGACGCTGCGCGACCAGGGCATCGCGACCCTGGTCGATGTCCGCGCCCTGGCGAACAGCCGCAGGCCGGGCTTCGCCAAGCGGGCGCTGGGCGCGGCGCTGGCGGAGGCCGGCATCGGCTACCTGCACGTGCCGGCGCTCGGCACGCCGGCGGAAGGCCGGGCGGCCGTGCGCGAGGGCCGGCCGGAGGAGATGCGCCGCATCTTCGCGCACAGGCTGGCGGGGGTGGAGGCGCAGGCCGCGCTGGCGTCGCTATCCGACCTGGCGCGGCGGCAGGCGGTGTGCCTGCTGTGCCTGGAAGCCGACCCGCAACGCTGCCACCGGACCCTGGTGGCGGAGGCCGTGGGCTTGCCCGTTCATCACCTCAGCGCCGCGACGCCCGCCCCCCCAGGTAGCGCTGCTCCGGCCGGTAGCTGAGCCACCGGCGTAGGTTGCGCAGGAAATCGCGCACCGGCGTGCGGGCGCGGAAGGCGAGGACGGCGAAGTCGGACTTGGCGAAAGCGGGGGTTGCAGGCATGACGGAAGGCTCCCGATCCTTGGGTTCGCCTTCCTGGCGTAGCAAATCCATGTGCCGTCGGTGTGTCGGCAATATGTCGCAAGATGTCGGGCTGGGACATCCGGCGGACGCATCATGGCAGCGCCGGATGAATCAAACGTTGCCGCGCCCGGGGTTTGGACGTGGCGCCGCGACGGCTATGATGAGAGAACGAAATATCCTGATCCGAAGGTGGCCGAGCGTGCTCCGTAGGCTGTTCTCCTCCCGCCCCGTCGCCCCGCGCGTGGCCCGCAGCACCTACTGCTTCCTGGGCACGAGGGCGGTGGCGCTGACCCATTCGGGCCTGAAGATCTTCCTCGACGTGCGCGATATCGGCATGACGCCGCACATCGCCCTGTCCGGGGAATGGGAGCGCCAGGTCGAGAACCTGCTGCGCCGCCTGCTCCGGCCCGGCGCGCAGGTGGTCGAGGTCGGCGCCAACATGGGCTACCACACCTTGGCGATGGCCCAGGTGATCGGCGATGCCGGCCATGTGCATGCCTTCGAAGCCAATCCCCGCGTGCTGGCGCTGCTGCGCGACAGCGTCACGGTGAACGGGTTCAACGGGCGCGTCACGGTGCATGGCGCCGCCGCGGTGGCGAGCGCCGGCCCCGTCGCCTTCGCCGCCCACCCCCAGAACATCGGCAGCGGCCACCTCGCCCAGGCCGACACCGTGGCGAGCTATTCCGAACGCTTCGAGGCGCGCGGCGTGCGGATCGACGACGTACTGGCCGGGCTGCCGGCGGCCGACCTGATGCGGCTGGATTGCGAGGGCAGCGAGCCCCTGGCGCTGCGCGGGGCGGAAGCGCTGATCCGCCGTTCGCCCGACCTGCTGATGATGACGGAATGGGACGCGCCGATGATCGCGGTGCGGGAGGATCCGGCCGGCTTCGAGGCCTGGCTGCGCGGCCTGGGCTTCGACCACGTGCAGCAGATCATGCCCGATGGCCTGCGCCTTCTGGCCCCGGGCAACCTGCCGGACATTCCGCACGCCGACCTGCTGCTGTCCCGCCGCCCGATCGCCTGAAGGCAGCTCGGCTGGCGGTATTTGGCGCCGGCGCGGAACGACCGGCGCCGCTCGCGCGCTGTGAAGGGGCCGACGCCCGGCGTGCACCGGGCTCCCGTTCCCAGTTCCGGAGACGCCCATGCTGCGCCTGCGCCGGCGCCCACCCGCCGACATCTTCCCCGCCGACCCCTGGGCGCTGGAGGAAACCCGCTTCGGGCCCGAGGTGCAGGATTTCCTTGGCCAGGCCGAGACGATGTTCGCCCTCGCCAACGGCCATCTTGGCCTGCGCGGCACGCTGGACGAGGGCGCGCCGGTGCGGGAGCCGGGGGTCTACCTCAACGGCTTCCACATCCTGCGCGCCATCACCTATGGCGAGCACGCCTATGGCTTCCCGAGGGTCGGCCAGAGCCTGGTGAACCCGCCGGATGCGACGCCGATGCGGCTGCATGTCGGCAGCGAGCCGTTCCGCCTGGACCGCGCCGACCTCACGCACTTCAGCCGGCGGCTCGACATGCGCGCCGGGCTGCTGGAACGCCGCGTCGCCTGGCGCCTGCCGACCGGCCAGCGGCTGGCGCTGCGCACCCTGCGGCTGGTCTCGCTGGAGGACCGCAACCTGGCCGCGATCGGCTGGGAACTGAGCGCGGAGGACGCCGCCGCCGACATCACGCTGCACTCCGACCTGCTGATGCGCCCGCCGCTGCCGGTGGACCCGGTCGACCCGCGCCTGGGCGAGCCAATTTCTGCCCGCCGGCTGCTGGTGCCCACCGGGCAGGCGGTGCAGGGGCTGCGCGCCATCCTGTCGCACGAGGCCTTCGGCTCCGGCCTGGTGCTGGCCTGCGGCATGGACCACGTGATCGAGGAGCCGGGGCGGCTGGTGGCCGAGACCGAGTTCCGGGAGGATTGCGCGACGGTGCTGCTGCGCGGCCAGGTCGCGCCCGGCCGGCCGCTGCGGCTGTGGAAGGCGCTGGCCTACCACTACGACGTCGCCGGAACCCCGGCCGAGGAACTGCGCACCCGCGCCGGCCACACGCTGGACCATGCCATGGGCCAGGGCATGGAGGCGCTGGTCGGCCGGCAGCGGCTGCACGCCGCCAGCTTCTGGGACCGCGCGGATATCGAGGTGGTGGACTCTGGCCCGCACCGCCAGCAGGTGATCCGCTGGAACCTGTTCCAGTTGCTGCAGGCCTCGGCGCACGCGGAGGGCCACGGCATCGGCGCGCGCGGCCTGACCGGGCGCAGCTACGAGGGGCACTATTTCTGGGACACGGAAATCTACGTCCTGCCCTTCCTGGTCTACAGCAACCCGCCGATGGCCCGCAGCGTGCTGATGTTCCGCTACCGGATGCTGGACAAGGCGCGCGACCGGGCGCGGGAGCTTGGCCATCGCGGCGCCTGCTTCCCGTGGCGCACCATCGATGGGCGGGAGGCGTCCGCCTACTACGCCGCCGGCACCGCGCAGTACCACATCAACGCCGACATCGCCTTCGCCATCCGCAAATACGTCGAGGTGACCGGCGACAGCGTCTTCCTGTACGACCACGGCGCCGAGATCCTGGTGGAGACGGCGCGGCTGTGGCGCGACCTCGGCTTCTTCTCCGCCCGCCACGAGGGCCGCTTCTGCATCAACGGCGTCACCGGGCCCGACGAATACAACACCGTGGTGGACAACAACCTGTTCACCAACCTGATGGCGCGCGAGAACCTGCGCTACGCCGCCGACACCGCCGAGGCGATGGCGCGGGACCAGCCGGCGGCCTTCGCCGAGCTGGTGCGCCGCACCGGCCTGGCGCCGGAGGAGCCGGCCGGATGGCGGGAGGCCGCGGCGCGCATGTACCTGCCCTGGGACGAGCGGCTGCGCATCCACCCGCAGGATGACAGCTTCCTCGACAAGGAACCGTGGGATTTCGCCAACACGCCGGCGGACCGCTACCCGCTGCTGCTGCACTACCACCCGCTGAACCTGTACCGCGCCCAGGTCATCAAGCAGGCCGACACGGTGCTGGCGCTGTTCCTGCTCGGCGAGCACTTCACCGACGCCGAGACCAAGCGGAACTTCGACTACTACGACCCGCTGACGACGCATGACAGCTCGCTGTCCGTCTGCATCCAGGCGATCGTCGCGGCGGAGATCGGCTACCTGTCAAAGGCGCTGGAGTATTTCGAATTCGCCGCGGCGATGGACATCTCCGACCTCGGCGGCAACGTGGTGCATGGCGCGCACATCGCCTCGATCGGCGGCACCTGGATGGCGCTGGTGCACGGCTTCGGCGGGCTGCGAGACCATGGCGGGCGGATCTGCTTCGACCCGCGCCTGCCCGCCCCGTGGCGATCCCTGCGCTTCCCGCTGACCATCCGCGGCCAGCGCCTGCGGGTGGAGGTGCGGCACGACGTCACCAGCTACCGGCTGGAGGTCGGCGAGAAGCTGGTCGTTTTCCACGCCGGCGCCGAGGTGGTGCTGACCGCCGCCGAGCCGCTCGCGATCCGCGACACGCCGGCGGCGCGGCCGGAGCCGGTGCCCGAGTTTCCGCCGGCGGCGATGCCTGCGGGATAGGCTGGGGTCGGATCAGGCGGCCGAAAGCCGCGTCAGGTCGCGCACCACGCGGTGCGCGCCGTGCTGGCGCAGCGCCTCCGCCTGCCCGTGGCGGTCGATGCCGATCACCAGGCCGAAGCCACCGCGCTGTCCGGCCTCGACGCCGGCCTGCGCATCCTCCACCACCACGCAGCGCGCCGGGGCCGCGCCGAGGCGGCGGGCGGCTTCCAGGAAGGTGTCGGGCGCCGGTTTGCCGGGCAGGCCGAGCCGCGCCGCCTCCACCCCATCCACCCTTGTGTCGACCAGCGCTTCCAGCCCGGCGGCTTCCAGGACCGCCGCGCAGTTGCGGCTGGCGGAGACCACCGCGATGGGCATGCCGCGCGCCCGCAGGGCCCGCAGCAGCGCGGCGGCCCCCGGCAACGGCGCAACGCCCTGGCGGCGCAGCAGGTCCTCGAACAGCGCCTGCTTGCGGCGGGCGACGGCGGCGACCGTCAAGGCATCCGGAGGGTCTGCCGCCGAGCCCTCCGGCAGCACCAGGCCGCGGGAGGCGAGGAAGCCGCGCACGCCATCCTCCCGCTTCCGGCCATCGACATGCGCCAGGTAGTCGCCTTCCGGGTCGAAGGGGCGAAGGTTGGCGTGCTGGCGGTGCAGCACCTCGTCGAACAGCACCTGCCACGCCACGGCGTGGATCCGCGCCGTGTCCGTCAGCACACCGTCGAGGTCGAACAGCACCGCGTCCCAATCCCGCCGTGCCAGGACCAGGGGTGCTGAAGCCTCATCCATCGCGGGCACGCCGGCCGGCCGGCCCCCGCTACCCGTCCAGCCTGATGCCCAGCTCCCGGATCAGCGGCCGCCACAGCGCGTTCTCGCGCTGCACGAAATCGGAAAATTCGGCCGGGGACCAGGGCTGGTACTCGATGCCGAGGTCCGCCAGCCGGCGCGCGATGTCGGGGGAGGTCATGGCGCGCACCATCTCCTGCGCCAGGCGGTCGATCACCGGCGCGGGGGTGCCGCGCGGCACGCTCATGCCCTGCCAGCCATAGGCCACCGTACCGGCATGGCCGAGCTCGACCAGCGTCGGCACATCCGGGAACAGCGCACTGCGCGCCTCGCTCATCACGCACAGCGCGCGGACGCGGCCATCGCGGATGAAGGGCGTGCCGGTGGCGGTGTCGATCACCACGACGTCGACGTTGCCGGCCAGCAGGTCCTGCATCGCCGCCGGGCCGCCGCGATAGGGCACGTGTTCCGCGGCAAGCCCGGTGCGGCGCTTGACCAGCTCCATCGCCAGGTGGTGCGGCGATGCGACGGCCGGCGTGCCATAGGTCGGCGCGCGGGTGCGGGATGCCGCGACCAGCCCGGCGAAATCGCGCACCGGGTCGTTGGGCCGCACCACGATGTACAGCGGGAACTGCCCGATGAAGCCGACGCCGGTGAAGTCGCGGTCCGGATCGTAGGGCAGGCGGGCGTACAGCGCCGGGTTGTAGACCAGGATGCCGTTGTCGACATGCATCCAGGTGTTGCCGTCCGCCGCGCTGCGCGCCACCAGGTCGCTGGCCAGCACGGCGCCGCCGCCCGGGCGGTTCTCCACCACCACGTTCTGGCCGAGCCGCGGCGTCATCTGCGCCGCGATCAGGCGGGCGAAGGCGTCGGAGGCGCCACCGGGCGGATACCCCACGATCCAGCGCATCGGCCGGTCCGGCCAGGAGGGGGCCTGGCCCTGGGCCCGCGCGCCCGGCGCCGCGGCCAGTGCCGCCATCGAAAATCCTGCCAGCACCCCGCGCCGCCCGACCATCCCACGCCTCCCTCGATCCGCTGCGCATTGTGCGGCCTGTTGCGCCGCATGCAACAGCAACCATGCGCGCCGGAGCCTGGCTGGCGCCGCTTCGCCGGAAAAAGCGGCAGGCGGCGGCGCGCAGGGCGGCAACACCATGCTGCCATGCGCGCCACGCGCGGCGATTCCGGCGAAGATTGTCTTGATCCTGCCATGGACAGGGTCGAGATTTATGGACATGCGCGCGATGGTCGGTATCTCCTGCTGTGTCAAAGCCTTCGGCCTGTTCGGCACGCCGAACCATGCGGCCTCGGACAGTTACGTCCGCGTCTCGCTCGGCCCCATCGGCGCCGTGCCGGTGCTGCTGCCCGCGGCCGGGGAGGCGCTGGTGCCGGATATCCTGCCGCGCCTCGATGGCCTGATGCTGACCGGCAGCCGGTCCAACGTGCATCCGAACCACTATGACGGTCCCGCGCACGCCGAGGGCACGCCGGAAGACCCGCAGCGGGATTCCACCACCCTGCCGCTGATCCGCGCCGCCATCGCGGCGGGGCTTCCTGTCCTGGCGATCTGCCGTGGCTTCCAGGAACTGAATGTGGCGCTCGGCGGGTCGCTCGACCAGCGCATCCAGGACCTGCCGGGCCGGATGGACCATTCGACGCCGTCGGACCAGCGGCTGCCCGGTGTCCGCACCGGCAAGGCGCATGCGGTGCGGGTGGTACCCGATGGCGACCTCGCGCGGCTCTGGGCTGCCGCCGGGGTGCGAATCCGGCCGGAGGCCGTGCCGGTGAACTCGCTGCACAACCAGGGCATCTGCCGTCTGGCGCCGCGCCTGGTGGCGGAAGCCTGGGCGCCGGATGGCACGGTGGAGGCGGTGCGGGTGGCCGATGCGCCGGGCTTCGTGCTCGGCGTGCAATGGCACCCGGAATACGACTGGGAACAGGATGCGCGGTCCCGCGCCATCTTCGAAGCCTTCGGCGCCGCCGCGGCGGCCTGGGCGGCGGGGCGGCGCCCGGGCGCGGGACGACTGGCTGCCGCCTGACGGCGTAACGACCCTTCAAGCCCGCGCGATCCGGCGCTTGAATGGGCTTGCATGCCCGTTTGCGGTCCATTTGCCTTTTGCATCGCAACCCTGGGGCGCGCTACACTGGCCTGACCGGCCTACTACCGCCGGTGAGCGATGCCCGGTTCCCCTGCCGGCTCGCCCGACCACTCCGATCGGAAGTGATTATAGCGTGGCGCCCGGTCACCCCCCTGACCGGGCGCTTTGCGTTTGCGGGAGGTTGTTCACGGATGGATGCGGAGCGACTGGCGGCGCTGCGGGCGCGTTTCGCGGCCACCGGCGGCACGGAGACCGAAGACCCGCTGTTCCGCCGCATCATCGCCAGCCAGTTCACCGGGGACCGCCGCGCCTGGCCGTTTTCCGGCCTCGCCACCTTCTGCGGTGCCACCTTCCAGCCGGATGCCTTCGCCAACCCGCCCGACATCGGCCTGGTGGGCGTGCCGATGGACCTCGGCGTGACCAACCGGGCTGGCGCCCGGCTCGGCCCGCGCGCGATCCGCGCCGTGGAGCGCATCGGACCCTATGAGCCCGCTTTGCACATGGCGCCGCTGACCGAGGCGCGGGTCGCCGATATCGGTGACGTGCCCATGGCCTCCCGCTTCTCCCTGGAATCCTGCCACGCGGATATCGAGGCGCATTTCCGGGCGCTGCGCGCGGCCGGCATCCGCACCGTGGCCGCCGGCGGCGACCATTCGATCAGCCTGCCGATCCTGAAGGCGCTGGGGGATGGGCGTCCGCCCGGCGAAAAACTGGGCATGGTCCATATCGACGCGCATGCCGACACCGGCGGCGAGTACGAGGGCACCCGCTTCCACCATGGCGGTCCGTTCCGCCAGGCGGTGCTGGAAGGCGTGCTGGACCCGGACCGCACCATCCAGATCGGCATCCGTGGCGGCGCCGGCTACCTGTGGGAGTTCTCCACCGCCAGCGGCATGACGCTGATCCCGATGCACGAAGTGTCCCAGGCGGGCATCCCGGCCGTGCTGGAACGGGCCCGGCGGGTGGCGACGGGGCCGGTCTACGTCTCCTTCGATATCGACGCCGTCGACCCCGGCTTCGCGCCGGGCACCGGCACGCCGGAGGTCGGCGGCCTGGCGCCGTTGCAGGTGCTGGAACTGCTGCGCGGCCTGGCGGGGCTCGACGTGGTCGGCGGCGACGTGGTGGAGGTGGCGCCGCAATACGATGCCGGCACCGCCACGGCGCAGATCGGCGCGCAGATGATGTTCCAGATCCTGTGCCTGCTGGTGCGGGCCCCCTCCTTCAGATGCTGACCTTCCGCACCTGAATCGCCGGCCGGGCGCCCTTCTACTGGCGATTCCGGCCTGTTAGAGTGGCAACCCGCGCGGGGCGGGCATGAGGTCGGCCGGTCGCCGCCATTTCGGGAATCCAGGGACCATGAAATTCACGGTGGACCGGGCGGTGATGCTCAAGGCGCTCGCGCATGTGCAGAGCGTGGTCGAACGTCGCAACACCATCCCCATCCTTGCCAACATCCTGCTGGAAGCCCGCGAGGGTGGCCTGCGGCTGACCGCGACGGACATGGAGATCGCGGTGGTGGAGGACGTGCCCGGCGTCAGCGTCACCCGCGCCGGCCGCACCACCGCACCGGCCGCGACCCTGTTCGAACTGGTCCGCAAGCTGCCGGACAGCGCCAAGCTCGAATTGGACCACCCCGGCGGCGATGCGCAGATGACGCTGCGGGCCGGGCGCTTCGACGCCAAGCTCTCGGTGCTGCCGGTGGAGGATTTCCCCTCCATGACCGAAGGCAAGCTGCCGCATAAATTCGCCATCGGTGCCGCCATGCTGCGCGGGCTGATCGACAGCACGCGCTTCGCGATCTCCACCGAGGAGACGCGCTACTACCTGAACGGCATCTACATCCACGCCACCGAATCCGGCGGCACCAAGGTTCTGCGGGCGGTGGCGACCGATGGGCACCGGCTGGCCCGGGTTGAGGAAGCCTTGCCGGACGGTGCCGCCGGCATGCCGGGCGTCATCATCCCGCGCAAGACGGTGAACGAGCTGCGCAAGCTGGTGGAGGAAGTGCAGGACGAGGTCGCGGTGGCGCTGTCCGACACCAAGATCCGCTTCACCCTGGGCACCGTGCAGCTCACCTCCAAGCTGATCGACGGCACCTTCCCGGAATACGAGCGGGTGATCCCGCGCGGCAACGACAAGATTCTGCGGGTCCAGAAGAAGGACTTTTCCGAAGCGGTCGGCCGCGTCGCGGGCATCAGCAGCGAGCGGTCGCGGCCGGTGAAGCTCTCGGTGGACCGCAACCACCTGCTGCTGTCGGCGGCCAGCGCCGAGCTGGGCCAGGCGCAGGAGGAGCTGGACGGCGATGTGGTGAGCTACGAATCCGGCCCGCTCGAGATCGGCTTCCAGGCCCGCTACCTGAACGACATCACCGACCAGATCGCGGACACGGTGGAATTCCGCTTCTCCGACGGATCGGCGCCGACCATCGTGACCGACAGCGCGAAGCCGGAAGCGCTGTACGTGCTGATGCCGATGCGGGTGTGAGGAAGCCCTCTCCCCCCACTTCGGGGGGAGAGGGTTGGGTGAGGGGGGCGTGCCATCGGGCGGCTGCGTTCATAATTCTGCGCTGACCCCCTCACCCTACCGTTCAACGCATGCGTCGAACCCCACAAGGGGGAGAGGGTTCCCTGGCGCACCTCACCGGCACGCCCGCCACGGCCCCATGTCGAAGTGGAAATGGTCGCGATGCGCCGCGTTATAGTCCGGGCCGAGCACGGCGCGGAACCAGTCGCAGGCGCCGTCCCGCAGCGCCCGCAGGAATGCGGCCTCCGCGCCGCCCGCCTCCCAGTGGCGCAGCAGGGTCACCTGCCGCCCGTCGCGCAGCGTGAAGCCGGCGATGTCGATGGCGTTGGCGGTGGCGTGCTGGCTGCGCCGGCCGGTCGCGGCATGATTCACGTTGCGGCAGGCCCGGGTGCCGAGGTGGCGCACGCTGGTCACCTCCGACCCCAGGTGCCGCCGCGCCGCCGGTTGCATGACGTGGCGCTCGAACAACAGCCAGCTTGCGGCGACGCGGCAGGTGGCGACCGGGCCGGCCGGCACCACCCGCGCGGCCGAGGGCAGCCGCACCGCATCGCGGATCTCGCAGCCGATGTCGGAGTCGCGGTCGGCGATGCGGGAAATGCCGAGCCCGCTGGTCTCCAGCGCCGCGAAGCAGCTTTCCGGATGCATCGCCAGCCGCCGCAGCTTCAGGCCGGTGACCAGGTTGGGCTCCGCCGTCAGGTCGAGCGGCTGGCGCGGGTCCCATTCCGGCGGCACATGGCGCAGCCCGAAGAAGCCGGCCGCGCCGAGCAGCCCCAGCGCCGCCAGCCAGGCCAGCGCCCGGCGCAGGGTCAGCGCCCGATCACCCCGCCACCGATCACTCCGCCGCCTGGCGTGCCGGCTCCCCCGTCGAGCCCGGCCGCCGCACCCGCAGCCGGCGGATGCGGCGCGGGTCGGCGTCCAGCACCCGGAATTCCAGGCCAGATGGGTGCGAGATCAGCTCCCCCCGCGCCGGCACGCGGCCGGCCAGGGTGAAGATCAGCCCGCCCACGGTATCGATGTCCGCGCTGCGCTCCTCCTCCGTCAGCACGGCGCCGAATTTTTGCTCGAAGGCCTCCACCGTGGTGCGGGCGTCGAGTTCGACGGTGCCGTCCGGCCGGTCCAGGATCGTCACCGGCGCCACCTCGTCATGCTCGTCCGAGATGTCGCCGACGATGGTCTCGACCAGATCCTCGATCGTCACCAGGCCGTCGATGCCGCCATATTCATCCACCACCAGCGCCATGTGGATGCGCGCGGCGCGCATCTGCAGCAGCATGTCGAGCACCGGGATGGTCGGGACCACGAACAGCGGCCGGCGCAGGATCGCCTTCAATGAAAAGCTGGCCGGGTCGCGGCCGACGGCGGCGAAGACGTCCTTGATGTGGACCATGCCGACGATGTCGTCGAGGTTCTCCCGGTACACCGGAAAGCGGCTGTGGCCCTCGCGCTGGATCAGGCGGATGGCCTGGTCGAGCGTCAGATCCTCCGACATCGCCAGGATGTCGGCGCGCGGCACCATCACGTCGTAGGCCGCCTTGTCGCGCAGCCGCAGCACGTTGCCGAGCAGCGCGCGCTCATTCGGGTCGAGCCCGCCGCCAAAGCCGTCCGGCGTTCGCGGCGCGCCTTCCTCCTGCCGGCCTTCCAGCAGTTCCTCGACCTGGTCGCGCACCGTATCGGCCGTGCGGCGCCGCAGCAGGCCCTGGATGCGCCAGAGCAGGGTGTTGCGCTTTTCGACGGGTGTGCCGTCTTCTCCGTTGCCGCTCATGATGCAGGCCGTCCCCGGCCCTCCTTCCAGGGGTTGGGGCGGCCGAGGCGGCGCATGATGCGCGCCTCCGCCTGTTCCATGCGCCGCGCCTCGCCGGCCAGCAGGTGGTCGTGGCCGGCCAGGTGCAGGGCGCCATGCGCCAGCAGATGCGCCAGGTGGTCCGCGGCGCTGCGCCCGGCCTCCCGCGCTTCGCGCCGCACCACGCCGAGCGCCAGGGCGATGTCGCCCAGGTGGCCGGGCATGCCGCCGGGGAAGGACAGCACGTTGGTGGGCTTCGCCTTGTCGCGATGGCCGGTGTTCAGCCGCTTGACCTCGGCATCGTCGGTCAGCAGCACGGTGACGGCGCCCTCGGCGCCGGCATCCCGCAGCGCCGCGGCCACGGCACGGCGGGCCAGCGCGTCCGGCCGGGCTACGGCGGCGCGCCACTTCTGGGTGGCGAGGACGACGGTGATGCCCGCCTCCCCCTCCTGCATCCCGGCCCCGGCAAGCCTGCCGGGGTCGGGATGACTACTTAACGGTTCCATCGCTCTCCAACTGCCTCCGGCGCGGGACAATGGCCCCGTGCCGCAAATCCCTCAACGCCCGCGCGGTGCCGGGTCACTCCGGCCCGAAGCCGACTGGTCCATCCGGCCATAGGCCGCGACGATGCGTTGCACGAGGGGATGCCTTACCACATCCGTTTCTGCAAATCGCGCCACCGTGATGCCCTCGACCCCCTCCAGGATCGAGAGCGCCTCGGCGAGGCCGGATTTCTGGCCGTTGGGCAGGTCCACCTGGGTCGGGTCGCCGGTGATGACCATGCGGCTGCCCTCGCCCATCCGGGTCAGGAACATCTTCATCTGGGCCGCTGTGGTGTTCTGCGCCTCGTCCAGGATGGCGTAGCAATGGGCGAGGGTGCGGCCGCGCATGAAGGCCAGGGGTGCCACCTCGATCTCGCCGGCGGTCATCCGGCGGGTGAGCTGCTCGGCCGGCATCATGTCGTGCAGCGCGTCGTACAGCGGCCGCAGATAGGGGTCGACCTTCTCCTTCAGGTCGCCCGGCAGGTAGCCGAGCTTTTCGCCGGCCTCCACCGCCGGACGCGACAGAACGATGCGATCGACCCGCCCGGCCTGCAGCAGCGCGACGCCCTGGGCGACGGCCAGGTAGGTCTTGCCGGTGCCGGCCGGGCCGACGCCGAACACCATCTCGTGCCGCGCCAGCGCGTCGATATAGGCGGCCTGCGCCGGGGTGCGCGGCGCGATGGCGCCCTTGCGGGTGCGGATCGCCGGCAAATCCTGCAGGGGCAGGCGCGGATCCGCTTCCTGCACGCCTTCCGCCATCCGCATCGCCGCCTCGACCTCCGCGCTGCCCACCGGCTCGTTCTTCTGCAATCTTCGCCACAACGCCATCAACGCCGCTTCCGCCACATCGGTCCGCTCGGGCGCGCCGGTGATGGTCAACCGGTTGCCCCGGCTGCCGAGGCGGACGCCGAGGCGGACCTCCATGCGGGCCAGGTTGCGGTCATGCTCGCCATACAGCAGCGGCAGCAGGGCGTTGTCGTCGAACTGCATGGTGACGACGCGCTGCATGTTGGGGTTGCCCGCCAGGGTGGCGGGCGGGCGAGCGGCGGGACGCAGGCTGATCGTGGCGGGGGGTGTGTTCAAGCGGCGGCCTTCTCCTGACGGGGCGTTTGTGCGGGAGGACCGAGCGCCTCATTCCCCTCGAGGCGCACGGTGAGCGAATTGGGCATCGCGGCGGTGACCACCGCCGGAAGCACCTGGCCGGCGAGGTCGGGGGAGCCCTCGCCATGTGTCGGCTGCAGCCAGGGGGAACGCCCGGCGAACTGCCCGGGATGCCGCCCCGGGCCGGTCACCAGGATATCGCAGGCACGGCCGACGCAGGAACGGTTGAAGGCATCCTGCTGTTCCCGCAGCAGGGCCTGGATTTCCTGCAGCCGGCGGTCCTTTTCCACCTCCGTCACCTGGAGTTGCGCGGTGGCGGCCGGCGTGCCGGGGCGGGAGGAGTATTTGAACGAATAGGCCAGCGCGAAGCCGACCCGCTCGATCAGCCGCAGCGTCGCCTGGTGGTCGGCCTCGGTCTCGCCCGGATGGCCGGCGATGAAGTCCGACGACAGCGCGATATCCGGCCGCGCCTGCCGCAGCTTGTCCACGATGCGGAAATAGTCGTCCGCCTTGTGGCCGCGATTCATCGCAGCCAGCATCCGGTCGGACCCCGACTGCACCGGCAGGTGCAGGAACGGCATCAACTGCGGGATCGTCCCGTGCGCCGCGATCAGCGCATCGTCCATGTCGCGCGGGTGGCTGGTGGTGTAGCGCAGCCGGGCGAGGCCGGGGATTTCCGCCAGTTCCAGCAGCAGCCGGTCCAGGCTCCAGGCGCCGCCGGACAGGCCCTCGCCATGCCAGGCGTTCACGTTCTGCCCGAGCAACGTGATCTCGCGCGCGCCCTGCCCGACCAGGTGCCGGGCCTCCGCCAGCACGGCGGCGGCAGATCGCGAAAACTCGCTGCCGCGGGTGTAGGGCACGACGCAGAAGGAGCAGAACTTGTCGCAGCCTTCCTGGATGGTCAGGAAGGCCGTGACGCCCTGCGGCGTGGTCGAATCCGGCAGGAAGTCGAATTTCTGCTCGGTCGGAAAGTCGGTCTCGATCACCGCGCCGGCGGCGCGGCTGATCCGCGTCACCATCTCGGGCAGGCGGTGATAGCTCTGCGGTCCCAACACGAGGTCCACATAGGGTGCGCGGGCGGTGATTTCAGCGCCCTCCGCCTGCGCGACGCAGCCGGCGACCGCCAGGATCAGCCGCCCGCCGTCCTGTTCGCGCGCCTGCTTCAGCACCCGCAGCCGGCCAAGCTCGGAGAACAGCTTCTCGCTGGCTTTCTCCCGGATGTGGCAGGTGTTCAGCACGATCATGTCGGCGTCGTCCGGCCCGGTGGCCGGGGCATAGCCGAGCGGGGCCAGCACATCCGCCATGCGGCCGCTGTCATAGACGTTCATCTGGCAGCCCCAGCTGCGGATGAACAGCTTCTTCTTGTCGGAACTCATGCCGGACCGTGCTCCGCCGCCCCGCCCAAACCGAGGCAGGGGAAAGCGGGGGATTTGCGCAGGCCGCGCGCCGGGGTCAAGCGCGGCCCAACGGTCCAGGGGGGTTTGGCCCTGCGGGCCAGGCGGGGTTCGGCACCCGGACAGGCTGCGGGATGGCGCCGTGTCGGGTCAAGCGGGAAGCGTCTCCGCCCGCGGGACCTTGAGGGGGATCGGCGCCTGCAACGGGGCGGCGGGGCGGTTCTGGCGCAGCGTCGCGCAGGAATCCGCCACCACCCCGGCACAGGCCGCGGCCAGCGCCTTGCGGTCCGGGAAGTCCGCCGGGTCCAGCGGTGCGTGCAGGATGATGGTGGCGCGGCTGTTGGACCGCCGGGCGATGCGCCAGAAATGCGTCAGGATGTCGGTGTCGCCATACCAGGCGAATAGCGGCCGGTCGCGCCGGCAGGCCGGCAGCCCGCCGAGCCGGTCGAACACCACGGACACCGGCTGCACCACCTGCGCCCGGTCCGCGACCGACAGGAAGGCGCTGCGGAAGGGCAGCACCCGGCCGCCATCGCTGGTGGTGCCTTCGGGGAACAGGATCAGGTTGTCGCCGGCCGCGAGCCGCGTGCGGATCGCATCCGCCTCCCCCTTCGTGCCGGTGCGGCGGCGGCTGACGAAGACGGTGCGGCCGAGGCGCGCCACCATGTTGATCAGTGGCCAGCCATCGATCTCCGACTTGGCGACGAAGGCGGCCTGCAACGTCGCGCCCAGTGCCAGCACGTCGAGCCAGGAGGAATGGTTCGAGACATACAGCACCGGTGCCCCCGGCGCGGCCTGGCCCACCACCTGAAGCCGCAGCCCCATCAGCGCGCACAGGGTGCGGTGGTAGATGCGGGCGAAGGCGATGTGCCCCCGCCCCGGCAGCACCAGCAGCAGCGCCTGGATCGGGATGGCAAGGATCGTCCACAGCAGCAGCGTGACCAGCCGCCGTACCGCCCGGATCCGCCCGCCATGCGGGCGGAAGCCGAGCACATCCCCCCACAGCCCTTCCGGGTCCGAGGCGGAGAACTGGATGGCCTTGCGCCGCTTGCGCGGGCGCAGGGCATCCGGAGCGGTCAGTCGAGCGGTTGCCTGCATGACACCGCATTAATACCGCGTTTCAAGGCAGGGCAATGAATCCCTCGCGACGTTCGCATGAAGTCGGTGCTGAACTCCCTGCGCGGTTCCGACGATGGCAGGCTCGCGGGGTGGGGTGCGGAGCTTGATGCGGGGCTGTAAGCTTGCCGGATGACCCTGTTCCCGCACCGATCCTGTCCCACCACCCGCCATGCCTCGACGGGGGCCTGAGCCGATGCGCCTGGCCGTCCTGGGTGCCGGTGCCGTCGGGCCGGGGGCGGCCGCGCTCGCCGTCAGCCGCGGGCACGAGGCCGCGATCTGGTCGCCGCGCGGCGGCGGCACGCATGGCATTGGCAGCAGCCTGAGCGTGCAGGGCGTGCTGTCCGGCACCGCGCGGGTCTCCGTCGCGGTGGATGTGGCGCGCGCGCTGGACCGCGCCTCCGCCGTGCTGGTCAGCGTGCCGCCGCATGCACTCGGCCCCTTGCTGCGCCGCATCGCGCCGATGCTGGCCGAAGGCGTGCCGGTGCTGCTGGCGCCGAGCCATTCCCTCGCCCCCCTGCTGCTGGACCGGCTGCTGGCGCGGCGCGGGCTGCGCGTGCCGGTGGCGGCGCTGGCGGTGCCGCCGGTGGTGGCCGAGCGCCTGGCCGGCGACGAGGTGCGCATCCTGGCGCTGCCGGAGGCGGTGGAGATCGCGACGGTGCCGGCGGCCTCCTCCGAGGCCCTGGCGCGGCTGTGCTCGGACCTGTTCGGCATGGCCTTCGTGCACCTGTCCGACGCGCTGGGGGCGGCACTGGCGGCGCATGAGCCGGTACTGCAATCGGCGCTGATCCTCGGCAACGTGACCCGGATCGAGGCCGGCGAGGCCTGGGACCAGCACCGCCAGATGACGCCCGCCATCTGCCGGCTGGCGGAGCGGCTGGATGCCGAGCGCCTGGCGCTGGCCGAGGCCTATGGCCATGCGGTGCCGAGCCTGGCGGCCGGGCTGCACCGCATGGCCAACGTGCCGGTCGGGCCGCTTCCGGTGATGGCGCGCGCCCTGGCGGCCCTTCGCCCGGCGCCGGGGCTGCGCGGGCTGGATGCGACGCAGCTGGCGCAGAGCGTCACCTACGGCCTGGCGCTGTGGCTGCGGCTGGCGGCGGCGCGCGGCGTGCCGATGCCGCTGACCGGGGCGGCGATGGCGGTGCTGGAGGCGATGTGGGGGGCCTCGCTATCCGCCGATGACCTGCTGGAGGGGCTGGATTTCTCCCGCCTGCGGCAGTTGCTGCGGGATGGGCATCCCAGGGATTAGAGCATTTTCAAGTCAGGCGGATACGCCTGACGGCTCGGAAAATGCGCCAAATCAACAGCTAGGGCCGTTTCACCTGTGCACGGCGCAGGTGAAACGGCCCTAACGCGCGGGGCGGCGCAGCCGGGGTTTCTCGCCCGGCACCTCCCCGGGGACGTCCCGATCCAGCAGGCCGTGCATGGCGGCGACCGTCTGCGGGCTGAGGCGGTGGATCGACTCCGCCAGCCGGTTGGCCAGCGCCGTCGCCTCCGGCGTCAGGCCACCGGTATCCAGCGAGACCTTGGGGTGGGACAGCTTGGCGAGGTTCGAAAGCTCCTCCGCCTCGTCCCAGATCAGGCCGAAGAACTCGTTCACCTGGTGCACCAGCCCGGCTGAGGGCCGGCCGCGATGGCCGTGTTCCAGCGCGGAGAGGTAGGCGGAGGAGACCTGGAGGTGCGTCGCCAGCGCCTTCAGCGTCAGCCGCCGCTGGCGCCGCAGCATCCGCAGGCGGGCGCCGAAGGGCGTCATCGCTGATCCTTGCCGGCCTTCGCAGCCCTCTCCCCCCCGGGGGGGAGAGGGTTGGGTGAGGGCGGCTCGCGCAGGCCGGTCAGGACCGGGGTCACCCCCGGTTGGTCCGCCGCCGCCGCAGCAGCAGGTTCACCGCGCCGGAATTCGTCGGGTGCGGGTGCGCGGCGCCGAGCACGAGGGGGCGCATGTCCGGGTCGTTCAGCCAATGCGGCAATTCGCGCTGCAGGATGCCGCCTTCCGGCTGCGGACCCTTGCCGGTGACCACGGTGACGGTGCGGATGCCCTCCTCCGCCGCGCGGTGCAGGAAGGCGCGGAACACCAGGTGCGCCTCCGCGGCGCGCCGCCCATGCAGGTCCAGCGTGCGTTCCGCCCGCATGTCGCCGCGGCGCAGCGCCGCCCAGCGCTTGCGGTCGAGCCCGCCCGGCACCTCCCCCACCCGGATTTCCGGCGGTGGGGCCGGGCGCGCAGGCTTCGAGGGCGTCGGCGCCACCTGCACCGGCGGCGCGGTCGCGGCCGCCGGTGGCTCGGGTGGCGCAGGGGGCCGCTCATGCCCATTCAGCGGAAGGATTTCGGCGGTGAAGGCGCGCCACAGCGCGAGGTCGGCCGGGCTCAGCCGCTTGGCGCGCATGGCGGTGGCTCAGTCGCCCGGGACGGCAGCGGTGCCGGGCTGCGCCACCGCCTCGGCCCGGGCCTCCGCCGGGCTTTCCATCCGCGGCGCCGGCTCGTCCTCGATCAGCAGGATGTGCAGCCGGCGCGGGCCATGCGCGCCGAGCTCCAGCGTCTGCTCGATATCGGCGGACCGCGACGGCCCGGTGACCAGCATGATGTTGCGCGGCATGAAGCCACCGGTCAGCGCATCCGCCTGCCCGGCCCGCAGCCGGTCCCAGGCTTCCTCATAGGCGCCGACCACGTCGGAGGCGCGCAGCACCGCGATCTCGGTATCCGGCAGCAGGTTCAGCGTGGTCGGGCGCTCGGGACCGGAGGGCAGCACCAGCGTGCCGGTCTCGGCGATGCCGGCCCAGGCGTGTTGCAGGGAGACCGCATCGCCATCCTGCGCGCGGCGGGCCTCGCGTTCCAGCATCGGGCGGGTCGACCAGTCGATGCCCAGCAGGTCCGGATGCGGCGCCATCACGAGGCGGGAAGGCAGGTTCTGCGCCGCGAGATAATCCGCCACCGCGGCCGGGATGGCGGCAGCATCCGGCACCCGCTCGACCGTGGAAAATTCCTTCTCGGCGTTGCGGATGAACAGCGCGATCTGCTCGGCGCGCGGCAGGCGGGACCGCGCCGGGATCAGGTGGCGCGGATGGGTGGCGAGCCGCCCTTCCAGCATCGCCGCCTGGTCGGCCGGCAGCGGCCCGCGCTTCAGGCCGCGGCGGATGGCGCCGAGGATGGCGTCCCTGGTCATTGGCGATCCTGCTCCAGCGCTTCGCGCACTGCCTGTTCCAGCCGCGCGAGCGCGGTCTCGATGCGGTCGAGATCCTCGTTCAGCCGGGCGGCGGGTGTGGTGGCGTCGATCCGCGCGTAGATTTCCTCCAGCGTCCCGGTCGGGCGGGGTGCCACACGGTCCGGCGCGCGCTGGTCCGGGAAGGGGTAGCCGCGGACGCGCTCGGCCTCGTCGCCGGCGGGCTCGTAGGGTGGGCGGTTCATCGGCGGCGTGCCCCGTGCCGGGTGGTGCGGTAGCGGGCCATGAAGGTGCCGCCGGGTTCCGGTGCCGGCAGGTCCCGCCCCGCCGTCCAGCCGCCGGCCAGCGGCAGCGACCTGAACGCGCCCTTGCCGCGGCCGAGCAGCGACAGCGCGCCGATGCCGAGCTTCGTGGCCATCCGGTACATCCCCGGCCGCTTCGCGAACCAGGCCCAGAAGGCGAGGCCGGAGCGCACGGATTGCGGCGAGAGGTGCCGCTCGAACTCGCGTTCCCGCCAATGGCGCATCAGCTTCGGCAGCGGGATCTTCACCGGACAGACGCTTTCGCACTTGCCGCAGAAGGTACTGGCATTCGGCAGGTTGCCGGCCTTGTCGATGCCGATCAGCGTCGGCGTCAGCACGCTGCCCATCGGGCCGGGATAGACCCAGCCATAGGCATGCCCGCCGGCGACGCCATAGACCGGGCAGTGGTTCATGCAGGCGGCGCAGCGGATGCAGCGCAGCATTTCCTGGAAGTCGGTGCCGATCATGTTGGACCGGCCATTGTCGATCAGGACCACGTGGTAGTCCTCCGGCCCATCCAGGTCGCCCTCGCGCCGGATGCCGGTGGAGAAGGTGGTGTAGACGGAGAAATCCTGGCCGGTGGCGGAACGGGCGAGCAGCCGCAGAAGGCTGGTCGCATCCTCCAGCGTCGGCACCACCTTCTCGATGCTGGCGAGCACGATGTGCGTCTTCGGCAGGGTCTGCGTCAGGTCGCCATTGCCCTCGTTGGTGACGATGACGTTGCTGCCGGTCTCGGCGATCAGGAAGTTGGCGCCGGTGATGCCGACATCGGCGGCGAGGAAGCGGGAACGCAGCTTGGTGCGGGCCTCCGCCATGATGTCGCTGCGCTCATGGAACACACGGTCCTTCGGCAGTTCCGTGTGGATCTCCCGGAATGTCTTTTCCCAATCCTCGCGATTGAGATGGAAGGCCGGGCCGATGATGTGGCTCGGCGGCTCCTTGCGAATCTGCAGGATGTATTCACCGAGGTCGGTTTCCACCGGCTCGATGCCATGCGCTTCCAGGTGGTCGTTGATGCCGAGTTCCTCGGAGATCATCGACTTGCCCTTGGTGACCGTGCGAGCGCCCTTGTCGCGGCAGATCTTCAGGACGGTGGCGCGGGCGTCATCGGCGGTGGAGCACCAATGCACGGTGCCGCCGGCGCGTTCCACCTTCGCCGCATAGGCTTCCAGGTAGAAGTCCAGGTTGGCCAGGGTGTGGTTCTTGATGTCCCGGCCGATGTCGCGCAGCCGCTCGAACTCCGGCAGCGCCGCCACCGCCGCCGCCCGCTTGGCGTGCGAGGTGCCCTTGCTGCGGTCAAGCGCCTTCTGCAGGCCAACATCGGCCAGGGCGCGGGAGGCGTTCGCCTTGAAGGCGGGGGAGGTGATGTGGACCACGGGGTGCTCCTGCTTCCCGCTGATATAGCGTGGAAGGCGGCGCCGTGCAGCCTAGCCTAGTAGCCGCCCGATCACGCGCGCCGTGTAATCCACCACCGGGATGATCCGCCCGTAGTTGATCCGCGTCGGCCCGATCACCCCGATGGCGCCGACGATCTGTTCCGCCCCGTTGCGGAAGGGCGAGACCACCATCGAAAGCCCGGCGCTGTCGAACAGCCCGCTCTCGGCGCCGATGAAGATCTGCACCCCCTCCCCGCGCTGCGCCAGGTCGAGCAGCCGCAGCATGGTCTCCTGCGCCTCCAGGCGTTCGAACAGCGCCTGGATTTCCTGCACGCGCTGGGCGTAGTCCAGGTTCTGGCCGAGGTTCTGCAACAGCTTGGCCTGGCCACGCAGGATCAGCGACCCGCCCGCGCCGCCGGACCAGGTGCCGAGCCCGGCCTCGATCACCTGGTTGGTCAGGGCGTCCAGCGCGGTGCGGTTGGCGGAGATTTCCTCCGCCACCGTGCCGCGGGTTTCTTCCAGCGTGCGGCCGGACAGGCGGGCGTTCAGGTAGTTGCTGGCCTGTTGCAGGGCGGAAGGCGGCAGGCCGAGCGGCACCTCGATGACGCGATTCTCAACCTGGCCATCGGCGGTGACCAGCACCACCAGGGCGCGGCCGGTGCCGAGTGCCACGAACTCGATGTGCCGCACCGGGGCTTCCCGCTTCGGCGCCACCACCAGGCCCGCGGCGCCCGCCAGGCCGGACAGCATCTGGCTGGCCTCGCCGAGCGTCTCCTGCAAGGACCGGCCGCCGGCGGCGCAGCGCGCGGCGATCGCGTCGCGCTCCTCCTCCGGCAGCGCGCCGAATTGCAGCAGGCCGTCGACGAACAGGCGCAGCCCGCGTTCCGTCGGCAGTCGCCCGGCGGAGGTGTGCGGGGCGAACAGCAGCCCGGCTTCCTCCAGGTCCGCCATGACGTTGCGGATGGTGGCAGGCGACAGCGAATGCGGCAGGCGGCGCGACAGGGTGCGGGAGCCGACCGGCTCGCCGGTCTGGACATAGGTCTCCACCAGCTCCCGCAGCACCGCGGCACTGCGCTCGTCGAGCCCCGGCGGCAGGGGAATGGCCGTGTGGGCGAAGGTCATGCTGGGCACCCCCGTGGGGCGCGGCGGCTTGGTGATGGGACCCATGGTGATCCGGTCCGTGAAGATTTCATTGCGACGCTAGGGGCCCGCGATGGTGCGGGTCAACCTTGCGACCACCGATAGGTCATGCCGGGCGGCCCGACCTGCAAGATCAAGTGGCTTCACGTTGCGGCAAGGTTTCGACACGGTCCTGCCATGCGGTGGTTGGAACGCCCCCGGTCTGATGTGCCTGGCGAACAGGGAGGGCGGGGATGATCGGCCAGGGGCAGGTACCGGCGGAAAATCGGGAAGCCCTGCTGCTGGCCGGGCCACCGGAGGCGCTGGCCGTCTTCACGACCCAGGTGGCGACCCCGATCCGAGGTTGACGCAACCGGCATGGCCCCGGCAGGTGGCGGCATGGCCCTGCTTCGCCTGATTGTCCTGTGCCTGCTGCTGTGGCCCTTCGCCGCGCGCGCGCAACCGGACCCCTGGACCGCCTGCGCCCGCGCCATCGCGGCGGCGGAGGCGCGCAGCGGCATCCCGGACGGCCTGCTGCTGGCCATCGCCCGCGTCGAAAGCGGCCGCGCCAGCCCACGCGGCGGCACCGCCCCCTGGCCCTTCGCGCTGAACGCCGGCGGCGAGGGCATCTTCCCCGAAACCGCGGCGGAGGCGGTGGAGACCGTGCAGGCCCTGCGGACGGCCGGCCGGCGGTCCATCGATGTCGGCTGCATGCAGGTGAACCTGGTGTACCACCCGGAGGCCTTCCCGGACCTTGCTAGCGCCTTCGACCCGCCGGTCAACGTCGCCTACGCCGTGCGCTTCCTGCGGGAGCTGCGCGGGCGGACCGGCAGTTGGGCGGAGGCGGTGGCGCAGTATCATTCGATGGAGCCCGGGCGCGGGCTCGCCTACCACGCCAAGGTCCGCGTCGCCCGCGGCGCCGCCCTGCCGGCGCGGACGGTGGCGGGGCTGTGCCCGCCGGGGCGCCGGGCGCGGCTGGTGATCCCGCCGGGGGCGGGCGCGCGGCCGCGAATGGTCTGCGGCAGATAGATCGGGAACCGCGAGGGTTTTCGGCGCTTACATTGCCATTGGGGCAGGGAGAGTGCACGTGGGTTTCATCTGGACGATCATCATCGGCTTCCTCGCGGGCGCGCTCGCGAAGTTCCTCATGCCGGGGCGCGATCCCGGCGGGTTCATCATCACCATCCTGCTCGGGATCGTCGGGGCCGTGGTGGCGACCTGGCTCGGCCAGGCTGTGGGCTGGTATCGTGCCGGGGAGGGCGCGGGCTTCATCGGCGCCGTGGTCGGCGCGGTGATCGTGCTGGCGATCTACCGCATGGTCATCGGCCGCCGCGCCACCTGAGGCACGCCGTGGGGCAGACCAGCAGTCACTCCGACATCTTGCTGGTCTGCCCGCGCGTGTCGATGTGGGTGAAGTTTTCGCTGGGATAGGCGTGGATGTAGCCCTTGAAGGCGAACCACACGCCGAGCGGCCAGACCCGCCAGGTGCGGGGCAGTTCTCCGAACGGGATGGTGCCGGCCTTCACCTTCTCCGCCTTCCGTTCGAACATCACAGGGGAGTGGAACATCCTCCCGCTGTTGCTCCATTCCTTCAGGATCTTCTCGACATCGGTGCAGGGCATGCCGGCGACTTTGAAGTCGATGGCGCTGAAGGCCATGTGCTGGCTGGTCCTGGCGCGGCCGGTGTAGCCGGTGGATTTGTCGCTGGAGGCCTGGTTGTAGGCTTCGCTGCGGTAGATGCTGACCAGGTTGATCGACTTGCCGAGATGCTCCCGCAGCGCATCCAGTATCAGGATGGTGGGGATGATGTTGTCCCACAGCCGCTCCGGCGGCTTGCTGTTCGCCGTGCCGAACTTGTTCTTGGCCGAGGTCCGCGCCAGCAATTCGCCGGGGCTGAAATACTTCAGCCCCAGCCCGCCGATGCGCGCGTCGAAATCCGTCCTGTAGTCGCCCATCTCCGTATCCTCCCGGCAGGGAGGCTACGGCCGGGTCCGCGTCACCGCGGTTTCAGGACGTTTCAGGCGCCGACCTTGGCCTCGATGGCGTCCCACAGGGCGCGTTCCAGGTGGATGCCGTCGAAGCGGGCGATCTCCTGCAGGCCGGTGGGGGAGGTCACGTTGATCTCGGTCAGGTAGCCGCCGATCACGTCGATGCCGACGAAGATCATGCCGCGCGCCCGCAACTCCGGCCCGATGGCCGCGCAGATCTCGCGCTCGCGGTCGGTCAGCGTGGTCTGCATGGGCGTGCCGCCGACATGCATGTTGCTGCGCGCCTCGCCGGCCGCCGGCACGCGGTTGATGGCGCCCATGGCGACGCCGTCCACCAGGATGATGCGCTTGTCACCCTCCCGCACCGCGGGGACGTATTTCTGGATCACCAGCGGCTCCCGCGACCGCTCGGTGAACATCTCGACCAGGGCGTTCATGTTGGGGTCTTCGGGGCGCAGGTGGAAGACGCCGGCGCCGCCATTGCCGAACAGCGGCTTGATGATGATGTCGCCGTGCTTCTGCCGGAATTTCCGGATCTGCCCGACATCGGCCGTCACCAGGGTTTCGGGCATCAGATCGGGGAAGTGGGTGACGTAGAGCTTCTCCGGCGCGTTGCGGACGCTGGCCGGGTCGTTCACCACCAGGGTCTTCGGGTGGATGTGCTCCAGGATGTGGGTCGCGGTGATGTAGGCCATGTCGAAGGGCGGGTCCTGGCGCATCAGCACCACGTCCACCTGGCCCAGGTCGATCTCCTGCTTCGGGCCGAGGGTGAAGTGGCGGCCCTTCTCCCGCCGCACCTCCACCGTCTCCGCCTGCGCCAGCACCCGCCCGCCGAGCAGCGCCAGGTCGCGGACATGGTAGTGCCACAGGGCATGGCCGCGCGACTGCGCCTCCATCATCATGGTGAAGGTGCTGTCGGCGTCGATGTTGACCGAGGCGATCGGGTCCATCTGGACCGCCACCTTGAGGCTGCGCACCATGGTCGGGTTCTCCTGATTGCCCCTCCTGTCGCATTGCCGGCGCCTGCTTGGAAGGGGGGCGTTGACGGCGGCCCGCGGCCGGAGTCACTTCGCCCGATGCAGATCTTGAGCGGCAAAGCGTTGAAGGCCGGCGTGCTCGGCTGGCCGGTGGCGCATTCGCGATCCCCCCGCCTGCACGGCTTCTGGCTGGACCGGCACGGCATCGACGGCGCCTACCTGCCGCTGCCTGTGCGGCCGGAGCATTTTGCCGAAGCCGTGCGCGCCCTGTCCCGGCTTGGCTTCGCCGGGGTCAATGTGACGATCCCGCACAAGGAAGCGGCCTATGCGCTGTGCGACGCGGTGGATGCGGTCGGGCAGCGGGCGGGGTCGGTGAACACGCTGTTCTTCCGAACTGACGGCCGGATCGAGGGCACCAGCACGGATGGCTACGGCTTCCTCGAATCCATCCGGGAACAGGCACCGGGCTGGCGGGCCTCGGACGGGCCGGCAGTCATCCTCGGCGCGGGTGGTGCGGTGCGGTCCGTCGCCGCGGCGCTGCTCGATGCCGGCTGCCCGAAACTGGTGCTGGTCAACCGGACGGTGGCGCGGGCGGAGGCGCTGGCGCGGGATCTCGGGGGGGCGGTCGCGGTCAGCGACCAGCCTTTGCTGCGGGATGCGGCGCTGCTGGTGAACGGCACTTCCATGGGCATGCAGGGGGAGCCGCCGCTGGAGATCGACCTGGCGCCGCTGGCCGATCGGGGTCCCTTGGGCGCGGTGGTGGCGGACATGGTCTATGTGCCGCTGGAGACCCCGCTGCTGGCGCAGGCCCGCGCGCTTGGGCTGCGGGCGGTGGACGGCCTCGGCATGCTGCTGCACCAGGCGCGGCCCGGCTTCACCGAATGGTTCGGTGTGGCGCCCCGGGTGGATGCGGAGCTGCGCGCCTTCGTGGCGCATGACCTGCTGCCGAAATGAGGATCATCGGCCTGACCGGCAGCATCGGCATGGGCAAGTCCACCGCCGCGAACACCTTCCGCCGCCTGCGCGTGCCGGTCTTCGACGCGGATGCCGCCGTGCATGCCCTGCAGGGCCGCGGCGGCGCGGCGGTCGCGCCGATCGAGGCCGCGTTTCCCGGCACGACGCGCGCGGGGCGGGTGGACCGGGAGGCGCTGCGCAGCCGGGTGCTGGGCGACCCGGCGGCGCTGCGGCGGCTGGAACGGATCGTCCACCCGCTGGTCCGCCGTGCGGAGGAAGCCTTCCTGAAGGCCTGCCGCCGGCGGGGCGAGCGTCTGGCGGTGCTGGATATTCCCCTGCTGCTGGAAACCGAGGGCGAGGACCGGGTGGACCTGGTGCTGGTGGTCTCCGCCCCCGCCCGGGTGCAGCGCGCGCGCGTGCTCGGGCGCGGCGGGATGACGCCGGACCGCCTGGCCGCCATCCTGGCGCGGCAATTGCCCGATGCGGAAAAGCGGCGCCGGGCCGATATCGTGGTGCCGACCGGCCTGTCGCGGCATCATGCGCAGCGCCGGATCCGGCGGCTGGTGCAGGAGCTTCGCTAGACCATGCGGCAGATCGTGCTGGACACCGAGACCACTGGCCTCGACCCCGCCTCCGGCGACCGGGTCATCGAGGTCGCGGCCATCGAGATCTTCAACTTCATGCCCACGGGGGCGACCTTCCACCAGCTGGTGGACCCGGAGCGTGACATCCCGGAGGACGCGACGCGCATCCACGGCATGACGGCGGAGATGCTGCGCGGCAAGCCGCTGTTCCGCGACATCGCCGGGCCGATGCTGGACTTCCTGGGCGAGGCCGAGATCATCGCCCACAACGCGCCCTTCGATTTCGGCTTCCTGGATGCGGAGCTGGTGCGCGCCGGCCACAGGCGGCTGGACCGCACCCGGATGGTGGACAGCCTGGCGATCGCCAAGCGGCGCTATCCCGGCCTGCCAAACAGCCTGGATTCGCTGTGCCGGCGGCTCGGCGTCGATAACTCCATGCGGACCAGCCACAACGCGCTGCTCGACGTGAAGCTGCTGGCCGAGGTGTACCTCGAGCTCATGGGCGGCAAGCAGCCGGGCTTCGAGCTGGCGGCGCGGCCGGCCCGGCCGGTGCTGGTGGGCGACGTGGTGGTGGCCCCCGTGGCCCGCACGCCGCGCCCGATCATCCCCAGCACAGCCGAGATCGCGGCGCACGAGGGCTTCGTCGCGAAGAAGCTGAAGGACCCCCTCTGGCCCACCCTCGCCGCGCCCGCGGGCTTGCAGTAGACAGTCAAGAATGTCCCAGACCCGCCCGCGCGTCGCGCTGTTCGTCACCTGCCTGGTGGATTTGTACCGGCCCACCGTCGGCTTCGCCGCCATCAAGCTGCTGGAGGCGGCGGGGTGCGAGGTGGTGGTGCCGGACCGGCAGACCTGCTGCGGCCAGCCCGCCTACAATTCCGGCGACCGCGCCACCGCGACCGAACTGGCGCGGGCGATCGTCGACGACTTCCTGCCCTATGACTACACCGTGGCGCCGTCCGGGTCCTGCGCCGGGATGATCAGCCACCACTTCCCGGCCCTGTTCGCCGACGACCCGCATTACCGCGGCAAGGCGGAGGCGCTGGCGGCGAAGACGCACGAACTGGTGTCCTTCCTGGCGGATGTGCGCGGCATGCAGGGCGTGGCCGCCCAGTATGACGGGGTGGTGACCTACCACGACAGTTGTTCGGGCCTGCGCGAGCTGAAGGTGAAGGCGCAGCCGCGAAAACTGCTCGGCAGCGTCGCCGGGCTGGCGCTGCGGGAGATGGGCGACAGCGAGCTGTGCTGCGGCTTCGGCGGGACCTTCTGCGTGAAGTACCCCGAGATCTCGACCCGGATGGTCGAGGACAAGACCAGGGATATCAAGGCGACTGGCGCCGACACGCTGCTGGCCGGCGACCTCGGCTGCCTGCTGAACATGGCCGGCAAGCTGGCCCGCGAAGGATCGCCCGTGCAGGTGCGCCACGTGGCGGAAGTGCTGGCGGGTGTGACGGAGGAGGTGGCGCCGATCGGGATGGCGCCACGCTGAGGCGGGGCGTGGTAGCCCCGTGCCGCGGAGCGGCGGTAGCCCCGTGCCGCGGAGCGGCGGTAGCCCCGCGCCGCGGAGCGGCGGTAGCCGGGCGCCGCGGAGCGTGGTAGCCGGGCGGCTGCCGAAGTCCCGATGAGCTGGAACGCCCCATGTCCGACGTGAACGCCCCCTCTTCGCCCATCCCGAACGGCGCCCCGGCCGGTCAGCCGGCCCCGCCGCTGCAACTGAACATCCAGTACACCAAGGACCTGTCCTTCGAGGTTCCCGGCGCCCCCGAGATCTACGTGACGCTGCGCGAGCAGCCGCGCGTCGACCTGGCGCTGGACGTGCAGGCGCGGCCGATCGAGCAGGGCCAGAACGTGTTCGAGGTCTCGCTGCAGATCCGCGCCGACGCCAAGGTGGGCGACACCCCCTGCTTCATCGCCGAGCTCGTCTATTGCGGTGTCTTCACCATCAACGTGGAACAGCAGCACCTGGAAGCGGTGCTGCTGGTGGAATGCCCGCGCCTGCTGTTCCCCTTCGCCCGCAACATCCTGGCCGACATCACCCGTGACGGCGGCTTCCCGCCGGTGATGCTGGCGCCGATCGACTTCGTGGCGCTGTGGCAGAGCCGCCGCGGCCCCGGCGTGCAGGCCGCGACTCCCCAGGTCGGCACCGCCTGAAGACTCCCAAGCCGAAGACTCCGGGGGCGCAGCCGCGCGCCGGCGTCATGCGCGGGCTGGTGGCGCCGGGGCGCTGGCGCGGAGCGCTGGTGCGGCGGCTGGAGGGGCCCGGCTTCTGGCGGGCCCTGGCCACCGCCTTCGGCCTCGGCGCCATCGCAGCCCTGGCGCTGCCGCCGGTGCACCTGCTGCCGGTGCTGCTGCTGTCGCTGCCGGGCCTGTTCATCATGGTCACAGCAGCGCCGACGGCGCGGCGCGCGGCCTGGATCGGCCTCGCCTGGGGCTGGGGCTTCCATGTCGCCGGGCTGCACTGGCTGACCAACGCCATCCTGACGGAAGTCGAGCGCTTCTGGTGGCTGGTGCCCATCGCGGTGCCGGCGCTGGCCCTGCCGCTGGGCGCCTTCACCATCCTGCCGGCGCTGGCCGCCCGCCTGGCGCGGCCCGGCTGGCCGCAGGGGCTGGCCTTCGCCGGCGCCTGGCTGGCGGCCGAGATGCTGCGCGGCGTGGTGTTCACCGGCTTTCCCTGGAACCTGCTCGGCACCGTCTGGGCCTTCGCCAGCCTGCCGGTCCAGGCGGCGGCCTGGATCGGCGTGCATGGCCTGTCGCTGGCGACCGTGCTGCTGGCGCTGGCGCCGCTGGCCGGGCGGCGCGGCTGGCTCGGCATGGGCGCCGCCCTGCTGGTCTTCGCCGGCATCGGCCTGGCGCGGCTGTGGCCGGCGGAGCCGGAGCCGGAGAAGGTCGCCCTGGTCCTGGTGCAGGGCAATGTGGCGCAGGAGGCGAAGTGGCGGGAGGACACCCGCATCCCGATCTTCCAGCGCTACATCGACCTGTCCGCCGGCGGCGTCCGCACCGCGCGGCAGGAGGCGCCGGATAGCCGCATCGTCGTGGTCTGGCCGGAAACCGCCAGCCCCTTCCTGCTGGCCAGCGACCCGCGCGCGGCGGAGATGGCCACCGCGCCGCTGCCGCCCGATGCGCTGCTGCTGGCCGGCAGCGTGCGGGCCGAATTCGGCGCCGATGGCCGCGCCACGCGGGTCTGGAACAGCCTGGTGGCGCTGGACGCCCAGGGCACCGTGCTGGATGCCTATGACAAGGTGCACCTGGTGCCCTTCGGCGAATACACGCCGCTGCGCGGCCTGCTGCCGATCCGGCTGGTGGTCTCGGCGCTGGATTTCTCGGCCGGGCCGGGGCTGCGCAACATCCGGCTGCCCGGCCTGCCGGCCTTCGGCGGGCTGATCTGCTACGAGGTGATCTTCCCCGGCGCGGTGACCCCGGCGGATCGGCCCGGATTCCTGCTGAACATCACCAACGATGCCTGGTTCGGTGTCTCCGCCGGGCCGCACCAGCATTTGGCCAGCGCCCGGCTGCGCGCGGTGGAGGAAGGGCTGCCGCTGGTCCGGGCGGCGCAGACCGGGATCTCCGCCGTGTTCGACAGCCGCGGCCGCACCGTGGCGCGGATGGGCCTGGCGGAAACAGGCGTGGTGGTCGCCCCCTTGCCGAAAGCGGGAGCCGCGACGCCCTTTGCCTATCTCGGGTTGTGGGTACCGCTTCTTTTGCTAGGCTTGGTATCTGCCGGTGTTCTGGTTGGCTCCAGAACGAGAATTGATCCGCGCGGCGAAGAAGCGTCTTAAGGTCGCGACACAGCGGGGGGTAGGGCAGCTTTATTGAGATTTCTCAAAAGAGTTGACAAATGATGACCGGACGAATACGGATTGCCTCGGCCTTCGGCGCGGCGCGTTCCTGCCCTTAGTCGGCCCCGCCCGGGCCAGGATGGCCCCCTTCGAACGGGCGGCCCTGTCTTTCCTGGAGTGGAGTGCGCGTGTTGGCCATCCCAAGCGAAGACGTTGTTGAGCGCGTGGAAAAAGAGCACCGCCCCAGCCCCATCGACGTGCATGTCGGCAGCCGCGTGCGGCTGCGGCGCACCCTGCTCGGCATGAGCCAGGAGAAGCTTGGCGAGGCACTTGGCCTGACATTTCAACAGGTTCAGAAGTATGAGCGCGGTGTGAACCGCATCGGCGCCAGCCGGCTGTTCGACATCTCCCGCGTGCTGGACGTGCCGATCGGCTTCTTTTTCGACGACATGCCGCCCGAGGTCGGCGGCAGCCAGGGCAACCGTCGCTTCGGTGGCTTCCAGGAACAGCAGGAAGGCTTCGAGGACGATACGCTGCACCGGCGGGAGACGCTGGAGCTGGTGCGGGCCTACTACCGCATCACCGATGCATCGGTCCGCAAGCGCGTTTTCGACCTGATCAAGAGCCTCACGCCCACCGAGTGAATTAACCCTCAGCGCAACTGGGGGTTGTCGAATTCCGGTACGCGATAGCGCCGCAGCGCGGCTTCAAGTGCCTCGCCCAGGTCACGTTTCTCAGGATCCGAGAGGAAGCAGCCCAGCTCCACCTGGCGGTTGCGCTGCACCAGGAACAGCCGGGCCACGCCGCCGGCCACCTCCTGCACCACCACCCGCGTCCAGTAGGGCTCCAGCACCGTCTCCCGCCGCCCGCCGCGGCCGTTGGCCGTGGTGACCCGCAGCGCACCCTCCGTCAGTCGCACGGCCTCCCACGCCGCGGCGCTCCAGCGGCGATGCAGCGCGACCAGGGTCAGCACGCCGATCACCTCGAGCCCCAGGAAGCCGAGCACGGGCCAGGCCCCGAGCACCAGGAAGAACCCGCCCGGCACCGCCGCGCCGGCCGCCGACAGCACGCACAGCAGCCGCATGCCGCGCGCCGAGAGGCTCTGCGACGGCGTGCTGACGGCTTCGAACAGGATCGGTTCCGCGGCGGCTGACATCTCTCCTCACTATGGTGTAGCAGCGGCAATCCGCCATGCCAGAAAATATCACCCCCGCGCCCGTTCCGGCCTCTCGAACGCCGCGGACCCGCGCGCCGCGCCGGGCCCGGCGCATGTCCGTGGCGCAGGCGCAGCTTTTCCTGCGCGCCCTGGCCGCGGCGAACCCGGCGCCGGAGACGGAACTGCACTTCCGTGACGCCTATACCCTGCTGGTGGCGGTGGCGCTGTCCGCGCAGACCACGGATGTGGCGGTGAACAAGGCGACCGCGACCCTGTTCGCGGCCGCCGCCACGCCGGCCGCCATGGTGGCGCTGGGGGTGGAGGGGGTCGCTGCGCATATCCGGCGCATCGGCCTGTGGCAGGGCAAGGCGCGCAACGTTGTGGCGCTGTCGCAACTGCTGCTGGACCGGCATGGCGGCGAGGTGCCGAACGATCGCGCAGCGCTGGAAGCGCTGCCCGGCGTCGGCCGCAAGACCGCCAACGTGGTGCTGAACGTCGCCTTCGGGCAGGACACCATGGCGGTGGATACCCACATCTTCCGGCTGGGCAACCGCACCGGCCTGGCGCCGGGCAGGACGCCGCGGCAGGTGGAGGATGGGCTGGTGAAGCGCTGCCCGCCGGAGATGCTGCGGGACGCGCATCACTGGCTGATCCTGCATGGCCGCTACTGCTGCAAGGCGCGGGCGCCGGAATGCTGGCGCTGCCCGGCGATCGCGCATTGCAACTACCTGGAGAAGGTGCTGGCGCCGCCGGTCAGGTAGGGGTCGAGGCTTTCAAGGGCGGCACTGCCCCCCTCAGCCTGCCCTCTCCCCCCCAAGGGGGGAGAGGGTTCTTTGGCAAGGCTACCGATCCACATCCTCGATCGACAGGCCGAAATCGGCGACGCCCTCGGCCAGCAGGTCGCCGAAATTGTCCATCGCCAGCAGGATCTCGGCGGCATCCGTGCCGCCTTCGCGCTCCGCCGCCTGGGCCAGCGCCTCGTCCCACTCCTCGGACGTAAAGTCGCCCCGGCCGACCATGGCGAGGGCGATCAGCGCCGTCTGTTCGTCCTCGTTCAGCGCCAGGATGGCGGCGCGCAGGCTGTCCTCGTCGAACTCATCCTCGATCTCGGCCGATTCGGCCGCGTCCGGGCCTTCCTCGGCATCCAGGTCCGGGATCTCGGTGCCCTGCACGGCGCGGGCATGGTCCACGATCGTGGCCACCGTCTCCAGGCTGATGCCGAGGTCGGGGTCGTCTTCCGAAGGCTCCGCCATGGGCCCTGATTCCTTTTGCGTCGTCTCGGCTGATTAGAACGATGGGCGGCCGAAGGTTCCAAGCCCCGTCCGCCAAAATTCCTTCAGCCGTCGATCCAATCCGGCGCCATGGCCGGGTTCACGAAGCGGCGGTCCTTGGGCAGGCCGGCGATGGCGGCCAGGTCGGCCGCGTCCAGCTTCAGGTCGAGCGCGCCCAGGTTCTCCGCCTGCCGCGCCCGGCTGGCGGCCTTGGGCACCATGGCGACGCCGGGCTGCGCCAGCAGCCAGGCGAGCGCAACCTGCGCCGCCGTCGCGCCATGCCTGCGGGCGATGCCCTCCAGCACCGGGTCGGAGGAGGCGCCACCCTTGGCGAGGGGCGAATAGGCGGTCAGCGCCATGTCGTTGGCGCGGCAGATCTCCAGCAGCCGGGACTGGTCGAGCATCACGTGGAACTCGACCTGCAGCGCGGCCAGCCCGACACCCTCCGCGATGGCGCGGGCGAGCAGCTTCGGCGGGAAGTTGGAAACGCCGATGGCGCGCGCCGTGCCCTCTGCCCGGATCGCGGCGAGGCCGGCCAGCGCGTCCGGCAGGTTCAGCTCCGGGCTTGGCCAGTGGATCAGCAGCAGGTCGACATAGGGCGTCGCCAGGCGCTTCAGGCTGGCGTCGAAGGCGCGGCGGATGCTGTCCCCCTCCGGCTTGTCGTTCCAGATCTTCGTGGTCAGGAAGATCTCCGCACGCGGGAGGCCCGAGGCGGCGAGGCCGGCGCCGACCGCATCCTCGTTGCCATACATTTCCGCCGTGTCGATGTGGCGGTAGCCGAGCGCGATGGCGCTTTCCACCGCCGCGCTGCACGCCGCCCCCGTCATCGGCCAGGTGCCGAGGCCGAGGCGCGGCATGCGAAGATGCGATGTCTCGATGATCGGCATGGTCATTCGCGAAAATCCTCAGCGCTTGGTCAGGTCGACGGAGCCGGCGAAACCGGCCTCGGTGCCGAAGGCGAGGCGCGTGCCGGTTGCGTTCCAGGCCAGGCTGGTCACGGCGCTGCCGCGCGGCGGCGCCACCGGCACGACCTTGCCGGAGGAGACCTCCGCCATCAGCACCAGCCCGTCGCCGAAGCCGGCGGCGATGACCTCGTGCTGCGGATGGCAGGCCACCGCGCTGCACAGCACCTCGTCCCCGCCGGCCAGTTCGGTCGGCGCCTTGCCCATCGGACCGCCGCCGAAGAAGGGCCACAGCACCACGGATTCGGCGCCGCTGGTGGCGAGCCAGCGGCCGCGGGAGGTGAAGGCGATGGAGTGGGTCTTGGACGGGTAGCCGGACATCCGCATGTGCTGGCCATCCGCCAGCCGCCAGCCATGCAACGCGGTTTCCTGCATGGCGGTGACCACATGGGTGCCGTCTGGGCTGAAGGCGATGGCGTGGTGGCTGCCCTTCCATTCCAGCAGCTTCGGCTTGTCCTCCTTCGCCGCCACGAACCACAGCGAGGCGCCGCCATAATGGCTGGCCGCCAGGCGCTTGCCCTTGGTGTCGAAGGCGAGGCCACCGACCGAGGACGGATGCGGCAGCGATTTCAGGACCTTCCCGGTCGCATCCAACACATGCGCGACCTTGCCGACGGAGGCGGCACGGAGGCCGGACTCATGGGCGGCGACGTGGTCGACCCACTTGCTGCCGAACTTCTGGAGCGTCGTGACGGTGCCGTCCGGGTCAGTGTGCTGCACGCATCCGTCGTCGCCGCCGGTCAGGAAGCCGCCCTTGGCGTCGGCGCAGGCCGAAAGGATCGCGCCGTCATGCGCCTCCACCGTCCGGTCACCGATGCGGAGCGTGCCATCGGCGAGCGCGAAGCCGAGCTGGCCCTGGCGGTCGAAGATCGCCGCCACGACCCAGCCGCCAAGCTCCTGCGACTCGCCCCGCGCGGCGAGGAGGAAATCGGCCTCGGAGACTTCCGCCATCAAGCCGGCACCTGGCAGCCTTCGAAACCGCGGCGCAGTTGCGGGCGGTTCAGGTCGCGGCCGATGAAGACGATCTTGGAGCGGCGCGGATCGCCCTCCTTCCAGTTCCCGATGTAGTCGCCATCCGCGATCATGTGCACCGCCTGGAAGGCGAAGCGCCGGTCATCGTTCGCGTAGGCCAGGATGCCCTTGGTGCGCAGCAGGTCCTGGCCCTTCTTCTGCAGCAGCTCGCTGATCCAGGCATTGAATTTTTCCGGGTCCAGCGGGCGGGTGGCTTCGAAGGACAGGCTCATCACCGCGTCGTCATGGGTGTGGTCGTCCTCGCCGGACAGGAACTCCGGGTCGCGCTCCAGGATGCGCTCCAGGTTGAAGGCGTCGCGGCCGATCACCGCCTCGATCGGCACGTCCGACTTCGTCGCGCGGCGGATCTCGGCATAGGGGTTGATGCCGCGGATGCGGCGTTCCACCGCATCGGCTTCCTCGGCCGTTACCAGGTCCATCTTGTTCAGCACGATGATGTCGGCGAAGGCGACCTGTTCCTGCGCCTCCTTGCTGTCATCGAGGCGGGCGAACAGGTGCTTGGCGTCGACCACGGTGACGATGGCGTCGAGCCTGGTGGCGCGCTTCACATCCTCGTCCGCGAAGAAGGTCTGCGCGACGGGGGCGGGGTCGGCGAGGCCGGTGGTCTCCACGATGATGCCGTCGAAGCGTCCGCGGCGCTTCATCAGCCCGCCGATGATGCGGATCAGGTCGCCGCGCACGGTGCAGCAGATGCAGCCGTTGTTCATCTCGAAGACTTCCTCGTCGGCATCCACCACGAGGTCGTTGTCCACGCCCAACTCGCCGAACTCGTTGATCACGACGGCGAATTTCTTGCCGTGGTTCTCCGACAGGATGCGGTTCAGCAGCGTGGTCTTGCCGGCGCCGAGGTAGCCGGTGAGGACGGTGACGGGGACGGGGCCAGGGGAAACAGCGGCATCGGACATCACGAAAAACTCCGGGAGCGGTTGGGCGCATATATGGGATCGCGCCCGCCCGCTACCCGCCCCATGGCAGCCCGAAAGCCCGCGCCCCCATTCTTCATGGGGGAGAGGGCTTTTCAGGCCGGGACGGCCTCGATCGCCTCCGCCAGCGTGCCGAACAGGCGGTCCACATGCGGCCGCTCGATGATCAGCGGCGGCGAAAGCGCCACGATGTCGCCGGTGACGCGCACCAGCACGCCGCGGTCGAAGCAGGTCCGGAAGACTTCCATGGCGCGGGCACCGGGCTTGCCGGCGCGGGGTTCCAGCTCCACCCCGGCGACCAGGCCCATGCTGCGCACGTCGATCACGCCAGGGGTATCGCGCATGGCATGCGCGGCGTCCTCGAAATACGGCTCCATGGCGCGCGACCGGCCGGGCAGGTCCTCGGCGCGGTGCAGGTCCAGCGTGGCGATGGCCGCCGCCGAGGCGAGCGGATGGCCGGAATAGGTGTAGCCGTGGAACAGCTCGATCCCGGCCGGCATGCCGTCCACGATGGTGCTGTAGACCTCGTTGCTGGTGGCAACCGCGCCCATCGGCACGGCGGCGTTGGTCAGGCCCTTGGCCATGGTCATGATGTCCGGCGTCACGCCCAGCCGTTCCGCGCCGAAATTGGCGCCGATGCGGCCGAAGCCGGTGATGACCTCGTCGAAGATCAGCAGAATGCCGTGCTTGGTGCAAAGCTGCCGCAGCTTTTCGAGGTAGCCCTTCGGCGGCACCAGGACGCCGGTGGAGCCCGCCAGGGGTTCGACCATGACGGCGGCGATGGTGTCGCCATGCAGCGCCACCAGGTTCTCCAGCGTATCGGCCAGGTGCGCGCCGTGCTCCGGCTGGCCCTTCGCAAAAGCGTTCTGGGCCGGCAGGTGGGTGTGCGGCAGGTGGTCCACATAGGGAAGCTGGGCGCCGAACTGCTTGCGGTTCGGGCCGATGCCGCCCACCGACATGCCGCCGAAGCCGACGCCGTGGTAGCCGCGCTCCCGCCCGACCAGCCGCACCCGCTGCGACTCGCCGCGCGCCTTGTGGTAGGCCAGCGCGATCTTCAGCGCGGTATCCGCGGCCTCCGACCCGGAGTTGACGAAGAAGACGCGGTCCATGCCCTCCGGCGTCATCTCCGCCACGCGGGCCGCCGCCTCGAAGGCGATGGGGTGGCCGAGCTGGAAGGTCGGCGCGAAATCCATGATGGCGGCCTGCTTCTGGATCGCCTCGACGATCTCCCGCCGCCCATGCCCGGCATTGCAGCACCAGAGGCCGGCGGTGCCGTCCAGGATCTCCTGCCCGTCCTGGGTGAAATAGGACATGCCCTCGGCGCGCGCGAGCATGCGCGGGGTGGATTTGAAATACTTGTTGTCGCTATAGGGCATCCAGAACGCGTCGAGGTTGTTCCGGCGTGGAATGTTGATCTCGTTCATGGGTGGGGTCCTTTTGCGCGGCAATCCAAGCAAGCGGCGCGCGCGGGGGCAAGCTTCCGCATGAATCTTCTGGTGCTCGACGGCGCGCTGGCGCGCTGTTCCGTGGCGGCCTTCGCTGATGGCGTGCTGCTGGCGGAGGAAGTGGCGGAGGGCGCGCGGACGCAGCCGACCGCGCTGCCGCCGATGGCCGCGCGCATGCTGGCCCGGCTGTTGCTCCCGGGGGGCCGGCTGGATGCGGTGGCGGTGGTGGTGGGCCCCGGCGGCTTCACCGGGCTGCGCGCCGCGATCGCCCTGGCGGAGGGCCTGGCGCTGGGCGCCGGCGCCCGCCTGGTGGGGGTGACGACCGGGGAGGCGCTGGCCGCCGCGCTGCCGGCCGAATTGCGCCAGGCCCGCGCCGTGTGGTCGGCGGTGGATACGAAGCGCGGCCGCCTGGTGCAGGAATGCCTGGACGCCGGCGCCTGGCACGCTGGCGTGCCGCGGCCGATGGCGCTGGAGGATCTGCCGCAGCCGGACGGGCCGGTGGCGCTGGTCGGCGATGCGGCCGCGCCGGCCGCGGCGTTGCTGGTGGGGCGCGGCGCCGATGTGGTGCTGACGAACTCCCTGCTGCCGCTGGCTTCCGCGGCGGGGCAGGTGGCGCTGCGGCGGCTGCGGGGCCTGGTGCCGCCGCGCGATGCGACGCCGCTGTATGTCGAGCCGCCGGCGGTGCGGGCGCCCGGGTGATGGATGCCGCCGCCGCTGCCGCGCTGCACGCACGGGCCTTCCCGCCGGGCGAGGCATGGGGGGTGCAGGCCATCACGCTGATGCTGGAGATGCCCGGCTGCTTCGGCATCCTGCGGCCCGGTGCCGGCTTCGTGCTGGCGCGGGTGGCGGCCGACGAGGCCGAGATCCTGACCCTGGCCGTGGTGCCGGAGGCGCGCCGGGCCGGGCTCGGCGGCGCGCTGCTGGCGGAGGCGATGGCGGCGGCGGTGCTGCGCGGCGCGGGCACGATGTTCCTGGAAGTTTCGGAAGCGAACCGGGCGGCGCAGGCGCTGTACGGGGCGGCCGGATTTGCCGAGGTCGGCCGGCGCCGCCGCTACTACAGCGATGGCACGGACGCGCTGGTGCTGCGGCGCGCGCTGTCCGGCTAGGGTTTCTTCCGGATCAGTAACATCTGCACGCCATCCGCCGCCTCGGTCGCCGAAAGCACGATGTGACCTTGCTCCGTGGCCGTGCGTGGCACGTTGCGGCGCGGCTCATCGCCCTTGAGCGCGAGGCGGAGCACCTGGCCCGGCGCCATGCGGTCCAGCGCCAGGCGGGTGCGGACGAAGGTCATCGGACAAGTCTCTGTAGTGATATCGAGGGCGCTGTCGTGGGTCTCTTCTTCGGTGGGCAAGGAGTTCATGATGGAATTCCTCTTTTCTTTGCCAATCGTTGTTGCAATGCGCCGATTCAAGGCAATATGATGGCGGGAAGCGTCACGGCACAGGACATAGCGTCCGGTTGTCCGCGGAGTATTCGGCACAGGCGGCCGAACGACGCGAATGAGAGCAGATCGATGTCCGATACCTCGGCAAATGCAGACATTCTTGGCCTTACCGCGGAGATCGTTTCGGCGCACGTCTCCAACAATTCCGTCGCGGTGGCCGATCTGCCGAACCTGATCCAGGAGGTGTACCGCACCCTGTCCGGCATGGGCCAGCCTGTGGTGGAGGTGGCGGAGCGGCCGCAGCCGGCGGTGCCGGTGAAGAAGTCGGTGACGCCGGAGTATCTGATCTGCCTGGAAGACGGCAAGAAGCTGAAGATGCTGAAGCGCCACCTGAAGACGTCCTTCAACCTGACGCCCGACCAGTACCGGGAGCGTTGGGGCCTGCCGTCCGACTATCCCATGGTTGCGCCGAACTACACCAAGCACCGTTCCACGCTGGCCAAGAGGATCGGCCTCGGCACCAAGCCGCGCGCCCGGCCGGTGGGGCGGCCTCGCGCGGCAGCGCGGGAAGCCTGAGGCGCGCGGCAGCGCGGGACGTCCAGGTCGCCTGGCGAGGCCGTTCTGCGCAGATGGGTGGTGGGCCGGCGCGGTCGGGGCTATGGATAGCGGGCCGGCCGCATTGGGCCGGACCGCCGGAGGGTGCCGCGCCGACGCATGCAGAGTTCCCACGCCCCGACACGCACTGAGGCGGACCGCCCTGATCCCTCGCGGATCGAGCGGCTCTGTATCGAGCGCGGCCTGAAGATGACGGGCCAGCGCCGGCTGATCGCGCGCGTGCTCAGCGAGGCCGAGGACCACCCTGATGTCGAGGAACTGTATCGTCGCGCGGTGACGCTCGACGCCCGCATCTCCGTCGCCACCGTCTACCGCACGGTCCGGCTGCTCGAGGAAAAGGGCATCGTCGAGCGTCGTGACTTCGGCGGCGGGCGCGCCCGCTACGACCCCACCGACCGCGGCCACCACCACCACCTGATCGACGTCGACACCGGCAGCGTGATGGAGTTCGAGGATCCGGAGCATGAGAAGCTGGCACAGGCCATCGCCCGCCGGCTGGGTTTCACCCTGGTCGGCCAGCGGCTGGAGCTGTTCGGCCGCCGCGCGCCCGCGGAGCCGGCGTCGCGCCCACCCGGGCCCACCCCCCGCGGCGGCAAGTCGCGCGGCTGAGTCCTCCCGGGTCTTCGACCGATGAGCGTGGACGGACCCCTGCCGGAAGACGCCCCGTTGCCGACCGAACCGCCACGCGCCGCACCGCTCGCCGACGGGTTCGAGGAGCTGCGCGCCGGCAATCTCGGCCTGCGCCTGGCGGAGACGGAGGCGGAGATCGACGCCGCGCAGGCGCTGCGCTACCGCGTCTTCTACGAGGAGATGGGCGCCCACGCCGATGCCGCGACCCGCGCGGGCATGCGCGATCGCGATGCCTTCGACGCGGTGGCCGACCATCTGCTGGTGCTGGACCACGACCTGGGGCAGGGGCCGGAGGCGGTGGTGGGCACCTACCGGCTGATCCGGCGCCGGGCCGCGGACCGCATCGGCGGGTTCTATTCCGCGGCGGAATACGACATCGCCCCGCTGCTGGCCTTCGATGGGGAGGTGATGGAGCTTGGACGGTCCTGCGTCGCCGGCGCCTATCGCACCCGGGGCACGCTGCAATTGCTGTGGCGCGGCATCGCCGCCTTCGTCTTCCGCCACCGCATCGACCTGATGTTCGGCTGTGCCTCCCTGCCCGGCACCGACCTGGACGCGCTGGCGCCCCAGCTCAGCTACCTGCACGGCAACCACCTGGCGCCGCCGGCGCTGCGGCCGCGGGCGGTGCCGGACCGCTACGTGGCGATGGACCGGCTGCCGGCCTCGGCGCTGAACATGCGCGCGGCTCTCGCCTCCCTGCCGCCGCTGGTGAAGGGGTATCTGCGGCTCGGCGGGTTCGTGGGCGACGGGGCGGTGATCGACCGGCAGTTCAACACCACGGATGTCTGCATCGTGGTGAAGACCGATTTGGTGACCGACAAATACTTCCGGCACTACGAGAGGACGGCGGGGCCGGGGTAGGCCCCGGCACCCGGAAGGCGCATCAGTCGCCGGCCGCCACCCGGCCGGCCGCCACGGCATCGTTGGCTGCCGCCGGCAGCACGGACTTCTGGATCCGCTCGAAGGTCGCGAGCGCCTGCCCGACCACCTGGTCCATGTTGTAGTAGCGGTAGGTGGCCAGCCGGCCGACGAACCAAGTGTCGCGCTCGCCATCTGCCAGCGCCTCGTAGCGCTTGTACAGCGCCTGGTTCTCCGGGCGGGGGATCGGGTAGTAGGGGTCGCCCTCGGCGGCGGGGAACTCGTAGGTCACGCTGGTCTTCGGGTGCGCCTGCCCGGTCAGGTGCTTGTATTCCGAGACGCGGGTGAAGGGCGTCGCCTCCGCCGGGTGATTCACCGTGCCGGTCGGCAGCGCCCATTCCTGGTCCAGGGTCTCGTGCCGGAAGCGCAGGGACCGGTAGGGCAGGCGGCCGTGGCGGAAGCCGAAATACTCGTCCACCGGGCCGGTCCAGATGACCCGCCGGAAGCTGAAGCGCCGCCGGGCCTCGGCGAATTCCATCCCGGTGCGGACATCGATCAGCGGGTGGTCGAGCATCCGGGCGAACATGGCGGTATAGCCCTGCAGCGGCATCGCCTGGAACCTGTCGGTGAAGTAACGATCGTCGCGGTTGGTGCGCGTGGGTACGCGGGCGGTGACGGATTTGTCGAGCTCGCTCGGGTCCAGCGCCCACTGTTTCCGCGTGTAGCCACGGAAGAACATCTCGTACAATTCGCGGCCGACCTTGCCGACCACCACATCCTCGCTGGTTCGGACCTGCTGCACCGTCTCGGCGCGGGCGGCGAACCAGGCCTCCAGCTCGTCCTCGGACAGGTCCAGGCCATACAGGCGGTTGATGGTGTCGAGGTTGATCGGCATCGGCACCTGGATGGTCTCGCCGGTGGTGGGTCTGACCACCTCCGCCAGCACGCGGTGCTCATAGGGGCGCCATTCGGTGAACTTCGACAGGTGGGCGAAGACCGCCTCGCTGTTGGTGTGGAAGATGTGCGGGCCGTAGCGGTGGATCAGCACGCCCGCCTCGTCCAGGTGGTCGAAGGCATTGCCGGCGATGTGGTCGCGCCGGTCGATGACCAGCACGCGGTCGCCGCGCTCCGCCGCCAGGCGTTCCGCCAGGATGGACCCGGCGAAGCCGGCGCCGACAACCAGCCAGTCATAGGTGATGCGTTCAGACATGCGGGGCTCCGGCAGCCAGGGTTGTGGCGGGCACGGCGCCGGCGCCGGGAAAGGCGGCCGGTTGCGTCACGCGCTGGCCGCGGATCAGCGCCGCCATGCGGGTCCAGGTGAGGTCCCAGGAATTGGTGGCGAGCTGCGCATCGACGCGCGCCAGCCAGGCGGGGGAGGCCGCGCGCAGCAGGCGGTCGGCCTGCTCGGCCATCTCGGCGGCGGAGGACACCACCTCCACCAGCCCGGCCTCGCCATAGTCCCGCACCACGTCGACCACGGGGGTGGAGACCACCGGCAGGCCGGCCGCCAGGAATTCCGGCGTCTTGGTCGGGCTGATGAAGCGGGTGCTCTCGTTCAAGGCGAAGGGCATGAAGCCGAGGTCCCAATGCGCCAGGTAGGCCGGCAGCTCGTCGTAGCGACGGCCACCGAGCCAGTGCAGGTTCGGCGCCTGCGGCAGGCTCGCCGGGTCGATCTTCACCACCGGGCCGAGCATGACGAGCTGCAGGTCGGGCCGCAGCGCCGCCAGGCCGGCGACCAGGCCGAGGTCCATGCGCTCGTCGATCACGCCGAAGAAGCCCATGCGCGGGCGGGCGATGCCGGCCATCGACTCCGGCTCCGCCATCCCGCCACGGGCCCGGGCGAAATGCGCCGTGTCGATCGAGGAGGGGAAGCAGCTGACGCGCGGGTGGCGGTCCCGCTTCGCCTCGTACAGGCTGCGGCCGCCGGTGAAGACCAGGTCGGCGCGCTCCAGCAGCCGGCGCTCCATGTCGAGCATGGCGGGCGGCGCGCCGCGGAAGGCGGAAAGCTCGTCCATGCAGTCATAGACCGTGACGTCCGGGCGCAGGTCGTCGGCGAAGGCCAGCGCCATCGGCGTGTAGAACCAGGCGACCAGGCGGCGGCCGGCGCGTTCCTCCAGCAGGTCGTCCAGCAGCGCGCGCTGCGCGGCCACGGCGTCGGTGCCGCGCGGCAGGATCGGGATGGCGCGGGTCACGCCGCCGGTTTCGGCGGACAGTTCGAGGCGCGGCACCTCGACGTCACGCTCCAGCGGTTCCTCGAAGAAGATGACCTCGTGGTCGCGGGCCGCGCGGGTCATCAGGTGCTGCGGGCGCTGGAAGACGAAATCCCAGCGCAGATGGGACAGGCAGAGCAGCACGGGCCGGGAATCACGCCCGCTGGAACGCGTGGGGGGTGCAGCCGTCTTCATTCTGGTCTCCTGTGACCAGCATCCGGGCAAACGACCAGTGTCGCGCGGCCTGATCCGCCGCTGCCCGTGTCCTGCTGGAAATCCTGATGGAGACCAAACGCGGTATGCTGCGGTGCAGTTGCAGCCGCCCGCGGAACGGCAGGTAATGCCTTATTCCTGCCTTATACGCGCAGGGGTTGCTGCGGCAGGCCGGCAATTTCGCGGATCAGCTTGCGGCGGACAGCCTGGCCGAAATCGCCGAAATCCTCGGCGGCGATCATGAAGGCGCCGGGGCCGCCGATCACGCTTTCCCGGAAGTAGATGTCGAGCGGGATGGGCGGCCGGCGGCCGAAGGTGGGGCGGTCGTTCAGGATCGGCAGGCCGTTGATGGTGATGCCCTCCGCCACCGCGCGGTCGCGGGCTTCCTCCGCCGGCGGGCCGCTGTTGTTCACGCCGTCACCGGAGACGTCGATGACCTTGCGCGTCGCCTCGTAGGGGCAGCCATCCAGCATGCGGCGGGAGAAGTCGATGGCGCCCGAGATGGAGGTCCAGGACAGCGAGGCGAAGGGCGCCTCGTCCAGCGCCGTGGCCCAGGCTTCGGCCGCCTGCTGCGTGCCGATGCGGGTCCAGGGCAGCACCAGGCGCTGGTATTCGATGCCGGCCCATTCGACATAGGCGAGCGCGATGGAGCCCGTCATGCCGCCGCGGATCGCCTGGATCAGTTGGGCGTCGGTCAGCGCGGTGCGGTAGCCCAGGCGTTGCAGCCGCGCCTCGTCGGCGTCGACGGAGCGGCTGACATCGACCGCGAGGACCAGCGCGACATCGACCGGATCCTCGGCCCTGGCGCGGCCGGTGGGATGGAAGGCCGCCGCGGCACCGGCCGCGGCGAGAAGGGACCTGCGGCGCATCGCGATCTCCCGGCTGCTTGACCGGACCATGCAACCGCACCGTGCAGCCCCGGTTCAAGCACCAAGAAATATATCTGCGCGAGGTCTTGCCGGCCTGGCCCGGCGGCCAGTCAGGCGGCGCCGGCCACGGCGTCGACCACCCGCGCGACCTCGGCCTCGGTCAGGTAGGGGTGCATGGGCAGCGACAGGATGCGCTGGCACAGCGCTTCCGACACTGGCAGCCCCGGCGCGCCGGCCGCGATGCCCTCGGCATGCGCGGCGGCATAGGCCGGCTGGCGGTGCAGGGACTTCGGATAGTAGATCGCGGTCGGCACCCCGGCCGCCTTGCAGGCCGCCTGCACCCGGCCGCGGGCGGCCTCGTCGGGCAGCAGGATGGAGTACAGGCCAAAGGCATGGCCCGGCTCCATCGCCGGCACCTGCACCCGTGCGGCGAGACCGGCGTGGTACTGCGCGGCGATGCGGGTGCGGGCGGCCAGCTCATCCGCCAGCAGCGGCAGCTTGGCCAGCAGGATGGCGGCCTGCATGGTGTCGAGCCGCCCGTTCATGCCGGTGCGTTCCACCTCGTAGCGGGTGCGGCCCTCGCCATGGGTGCGCAGGCTGCGCCACAGCTCGGCGCGGTCGGCGTCGTCCGTCAGCAGCGCGCCGCCATCGCCGTAGCAGCCCAGCGTCTTGGTCGGATAGAAGCTGAGCGCCGTGGCGTGGCCCCAGCGGCCGAGCCGCTTGCCATCCAGCGAGGCGCCGAAGGCCTGGGCGGCATCGTCCAGCGCGAACAGGCCCTTCGTGGCGCACAGCGCCTCGATCGCCGGCCAATCCGCCGGCAGGCCGAACAGGTCGACGCCGATGACGGCGCGCGGCCGCAGCCTTCCCTCGGCCTCGACCAGCGCGATGCGGCGCGCCAGGTCGGCGAGGTCGATGTTGAAGCTCAGCGGGTCGACATCGACGAAGATGGGCGTGGCCCCCAGCACCAGCGGCACCTCCGCGGTGGCGGTGTAGGTGAAGGCGGGCAGGAACACCGCGTCGCCGCGTCCGATCCCCTGCCCCATCATGGCGATCTGCAGCGCATCGGTGCCGGAGGAGACGCCGACGGCATGGGCGCAGCCGGCGAAGTCGGCGAGCTTCTGCTCCAGCTCCACCACCTCCGGGCCGTTGATGAAGCGGCCGCCATCCAGCACCGAGGCCAGGCGCCGGTCGATCTCGGCGCGGATCAGCGCCTGCTGCGCCTTCATGTCGAACAGGGCGATGGGCGGGCTGGCGGGGGAGATGGTGTTCATGGAGGTCCGTCGTTCGTGCCGTGGCGCCTTCCTTAGCCCTGGCCCGCGGCCACGGCCAATCACCGGGCGTTTCGCCGCTTTGCCGGGACGCGATCCGCCAGAACGCGAAACGCGCGCCCGGCGATGTGCCGGACGCGCGTCCCTGAAGTCACGTCAGCCAGGGGCCGAAGGTCAGGCCTTCTTGGCCCGCGCGCGGCGCACCAGGCCAAGGCCCAGCAGGCCGGCACCGAACAGCGCCAGGGACGCCGGCTCCGGCACCGCGACGGCATCGACCGTCGCCGAGAACGAAGTCACCGGCGACGAGAAGCCGGTCTGGGTGGAGAACACGAAGTTCGCCTGCGTCGGGTCATAGCCGGTCAGCGTCACGGTGCCGGTGCCGATGATGTCAACCGCGCCGGGCGTGCTGCCGACGGTGGTCGCCGTGGCGCCCGGGTTGAGCGTGAAGGTGGAGGTCAGGCCGGCATTGCTGACCGTGAAGACCTGGCCGGACGACACCGTCGGGGCGAGGGTGATGTTGCTGAGTTCCACGCAGCCGAAGCAGGTGCCGAGACCAGAGAAGGTGCCGGTGCTGACGAACAGGGAGCCGTTCGAGGGAAAGCTGATCGAGGTCGGGGTGACGGTGTTGACGCCAACGATGGACAGCGTGCTGCCCGGCGCGATCGGCCCGGCGAGGGCGGGTGCTGCCGCGAGTGCGACGGCTGCCACGGCGCCGAGGAGAGCCTTCTTCGTGGTCGTAAGTCCTTATCCATTTGGCCGCCACAGGGATCGGGCGGTGCTGTCCTAACTTAGCAAGGGGCGTGCCAGGCAACCAAGCTATTGATTTCAAACGAAAAAACAGACTGTTGCCTGAGGATACTCCAGTCCGTGTAAGATTGTCCGACCGGTCCGCGACGCGCGCTGATACTGCAATGAAGGCTTGTCGTGATCGCGGAGGTGGACATTCCGTGGACCGATGCAACCATTACGCATCGGTGACTTCAACGACCCTTGGACAGTCCTGCCGCTTCCATCGCGAGGCCTTCGGCCTGGGCGGCCAGCACGCGGCGCAGGGCCTGGCTGGGCGGTGTGCCGGCTTCAGCGGCGGGCAGGAACTCGACAACCGCGAGCACCGGCGCCGCACTGCCGCCGCGCAGGCTGGACAGCGCCTGGGCGAGGCGTGAGCGCAGCCCGTCCCCGGCCGGTTGGCCGTCGCGCCAGGCGGCGACCGCGGTGAGGGCCGGGCGGCCGGGTTCCTGCCGCGCCTGCCAGGCCATGCCCGGCGCGTTGACGTTGAAGGCCAGCGCCGCATCGTCCACCGCATCCAGCGCGGCACGCCGGGCGGCGGCGATCACGCCCCAGTTGGCGGCAGGATCGAATACCACAAGACGCGCCGTTGCCGTGCCCTCCGCGCAGCGCAGTGCCAGCCCCTCGGCCGTGCAGCCTTCCGCGGCGCCGAGCGTGGTGGGGATGACGCGCGGCGCGGTGACGGCGGCATCCAGCTGCGCGGCGGCCAGAGGGCCAATGCCGGCCAGCCCGGCCACCACCACCGCGGCCGCCACGCCGCCGCCGGTGGCGCGCGGCGCGGGCCGCAGCGGAGCCAGCGCATCCGTATCACGGGCCGGCTCGCCGGCGTCCTCGCGGAACGGCAGGCCGGCCAGGACCAGCAGCAGCAGCACGACGGAGAAGAAGCCCCAGCCATAGACCAGGTGATCGGCCGCCGCCGCTTCGGCGCTGCCGAGGTAGTGGCCGTAAAGCACGATGCCGAGGGCCCGCAGGCCGTTCGCCAGCACCGGCACCACCAGTGCCAGGACCATGACGATGGCCCGCCGGCCGGGGCTGCGGAACATCACCAGCGCGTACAGCGCGCCGAAGGCCAGCGCCGCGATCAGGAAGCGCAGCCCGGCGCAGGCCTCGGCCACCAGGAAGGTGCCGGAGGGGATCTCGATGATCAGCCCGTCGATGTAGTGGGGGATGCCGGTGACCCGCAGGCCCACCTCGATCATCCGCAGGGTCAGGTCCTGCAGCATCGGGGTCAGGAATTCGCCGAACGGCACCAGGAAAACCAGGTAGGCGAGCGGCCCGGCCATCGCCAGTGCGATGCGCCAGCCGAGGGTCGCGAGCACCAGCACCCAGACCAGCCCGATGAGGACCAGCTGCCGGCCTTCCATGATGCCGAGGCGTTCCGCCACCAGCCAGGCCACGGCCCCGCCCAGCGCCGGCAGCGCCAGCAGCAGGCTGGGCCGCGGTCGCAGCGTTGCCAAACGCTCGCGCCGCGACCACGCCAGCCAGGCGGCGATGGGCAGCACCAGCCAGCAATGCGTGTAGGCGGCGGACCGGTCCCAGGTCGCGACCGCCGCGGTGACTTCCGTCTGGAACAGCAGGCCGAGCGCGAGCAGGCCCAGCGCGAGGCCGGCCAGCGGCAGCGTCCAGGCCCCCTGCGCGGCCACCGCCGGGCGGTTGGGGCTGCGCAGCATCATGTTCATGCGAAGGCCCGCCTCGGTGCGGCCGCATCCGGCGCCATCACCGCATCCAGGCGGCGCAGCGTGGCGCGCCAGTCATGCGCCTCCGTCACCGCCGCGCGGGCACGGGCGCCGAGGCCGGGGTGGCGGCCAGCCAGCACGTCCAGCACGTTGTCGGCCATCGCGGCAGCGCCTTCGGCCACCAGGATGTCGCGGCCTGGCAGGGCGCGGACGCCCTCGAAGGCCTCCGGGGAGGCGACGACGGGGCGCGCCAGGGCCATCGCCTCCAGCACCTTGTTCTGGATGCCACGGGCGATGCGCAGCGGCGCGACGGAAACCGCGCCATGGGCGATCCAGGGCTGGATGCGCGGCACGCCGCCGGACACGTGCACGCCGGGCAGCGCCGCCAGCGCGCGGACGGCCGGGGTGGGGTTGGCGCCGACGATGTGGAACTCGGCCTGCGGCGCGGCGTCGCGCAGCAGCGGCATCACCTCCTGCGCGAACCAGGCGACGGCCTCGATGTTCGGGCGGTAGTCCATGGTGCCGGTGAAGACGATGGGCAGGGTGCCGGCCGCGTAGGGGCTGGAGCCCGGCTGCTGCGGGTCGTAGGCGGAAAGATCGACGCCGTTGTCGACATGGTCGATGCGCGAGGCGGCTTCCGGCGCCATGGCGCGGAACTGCGCGGCCTCGGCGGCGGAGACGAACAGCGTGCGGTCGAAGGCGGCGGCGGCGCGGCGTTCGAAGGCGAGCAGGGTCCGCGCCTCCCGCGCCCACACCTGGCGCATCGGCGGCTTCGCGTCGGCGGCATAGGCGCGCCACTTCTCCGAATCCACGTCGACCATGTCGAGCACCCGGCGCAGGCCGGGGCGCTGGGCGGCCGGCGTCATGACGTAGGGCGCCATGGCGGAGGAATAGACGAACACCGCGTCATGCGTGCCGGCCGCCAGATGCGCCTGCGTCCAGTCCCACAGCCCGGCCTCGCGGAACCAGCCGAGGCTGAGCGGCTGGCCCGGGCGGCAGCGCAGGATGGCGCGCAGCGCGGCCTGGCGCCGTGTGCCGGTGCGCCGCGCCTCGACGCTGGCGCAGCGCGTGCGCAGCGTGGGCAGGTGGTCGAGATCCGCCGGATCATCCACCAGGCAGCCGAGATCGATCTCCCAATCCTGCGCCAGGCGGTCCAGCATGTGCCAGGCGCGGATCTTGTCGCCCTTGTCGGGCGGGTACGGGATGCGGTGGCACAGGAACAGCAGACGTTTTGCCATCAGCCGAGACCCCGCACGATGCGCGGCCCGATGACGTTGGCCAGTTGCAGCGGCAGCTTGCGCCAGGCCGCGATCATCAGCTTGAACTTCGGGTTGGACGGGTTGTTCTCCGACAGCTTCGCGCCTTCGCGCAGCTGGTAGCAGTAGTGCAGCGGCTGCGCCTCGAACCCCCAGTTGCGCTTGAAGTCGAAGGCGCCGGTGTTGGCCTTGCTGCGGCCGAAGTCGAACAGCCGCGCGCCACGTTCCGCGCCGGCGCGGCGCATGACTTCCCAGTACAGGAAATCGTTGCCGGCCAGGCCGCGCGCTTCCGGCGTTCCGCCGCCGTAGTAGGGCAGCACTTCCTCCCGGAAGTGGAAGTTCAGCACGGCGGCGACCGGCTTGTCCTCGTGCAGCACCGTCGTGACGTCATGCGCGTCGGGAAATGCCTCGCCCAGCAGCCGAAAATACTTCTCGGAGAAGACCGGCGTGCCAAGCGCGTGCACCATGCGGGCATAGACGTGGTGCAGCCGCCGCGTGTCACGGTCCGACACGCTGGTCAGGCCGTTGGCGATGCCCTTGCGCACCATGGCGCGCTGCTTGCGCGGGATCGCCTTCATGTCGGCATCGGCATCGCCGGTGATGGCGCGGCGGAAGGTGTAGTGCAGCGCCGGCCGTTCGTCCCAGCCTTCGTCGGCGGCGTCGCGGCGGCGGAATTCCAGGCTGGGCACGCCGGTGCGGCGCATCAGGTCGCGGGCATGCGATTCAAGAAGCTGGGCTGCTTCGGGCGTGGCGGCGACGGGGCCGCCATAGACGCAGAAGGGGGTCGAGATCAGCGCATCGCCGAACAGCAGCGTCTTCATCCGCGCCAGCGGCAGCACGCCGACGATGGCGCCATCCTGTTCCGCATAGGCGTAGTGCGTGCGATGGCCGAAGGCGCGTTCGATGACGTGGCGCCAGGGCGCCAGGTGGAAGAAGGTGGCCTCCGGCGTCGCCTGCACGAAGGCATCCCAGGCCGGCTCGGCGCCGGCGTCGAGTTCACGGATCCGCAGCATGGGCTCAGCTCGCCATCGCGCGCAGCGGGGCAAGCTGGGCCGGCTGCACGATCTCCGCGGCATAGACATCCGCCATGCGGCCCCAGGCGAAATCGCGCAGCAGCCGGTCGAGCCGGGCGCCCATGCTGGCAAGGCCGGTGTAGTGGCGGAAGCGCGACAGGGCGCGGGCCTGGAAGACGCGCGGCTGGTCCGGGTCCACCTCCCACGGGTGGAAGTAGAAGATGCCGGGCCGGCCTTCCTCCGCGTTCACGCGCTGCAGCCCTGCGCGGAACAGCGCATAGGGCACCAGGCGGAACCAGCCGCCACCCGAGCAGGGCAGCGTGCGGCGGAAGGCGCGCACCGTCGTCATCGGCAATTCGACGACCCCATCCGGATGCGGGCGGTAGGGCCCGCGCGGCGCATCCGGCGCGCCGTACAGGTCGTGGCGCACCGGGAAGATGGAGGAGGAGTAGTGGTAGCCTTCCTCGGCCAGGATCGCATGCGCCCAGGGCGTGCGCGGGCCGATTGAGAAGGTCGGCGCGCGGTAGCCATGCACGGCGACGCCGCCGGCATCCTCCAGCAGCGCGCGGGCGCGGCGGATGTCGGCGCGGAACGCCTCCGCGCCGATCCGGCTGACCAGCTCGTGGCCATGGCCGTGGCTGGCCAGTTCGTGGCCGGCCGCGACGATGCGCCGCACCAGCGCCGGGTAGCGCTGCGCCACCCATCCGAGCGTGAAGAAGGTGCCGCGCACGCCGGCCTCGGCGAAGCGTTCCAGCACCTGTTCGGTGTTCGCCTCGACCCGGCAGGACAGCCAGTCCCATTCCTCGCGCGGGATCGCATCGGCGAAGGCCTGGACCTGGAACCAGTCCTCGACATCCACCGTCATGGCATTGCGCAGCCGCGATTTGGGCGGCGGCAGGCCGAGTTCCTGGACTGTCACCGGTGCATCCTCCGCCCGCCACCGAACAGTTCCGCCATCTGCTGGAACACCCGTTCGCGGCGGGCGGTCAGGTTCTCCAGCGCCTCGATCCGGTTCTCGATATCACGCAGCACCACGCCGGACTCCGCGCCGGTGTCGCCGAAGAAGGCGTTGGCCATGCCGCCGCCCAGGTCCTCCTCCAGCTCGATCGCGGTCGCCTCCACCAGCGGCACGGTCAGCAGCGTCGCGCGTTCCAGCGCGGCGCCGAGCAGCACGCGGGAGCACAGGCGGTTGATGCGGCGGGGAATCCCCTCGCTGTGCCGGTGCACCACGTCGAGCGCACCGGTGTCCCATTGCGGGTTGTCCTGCCAGCCCACCGCGCGCATGCGGTGTTCGATGTAGGCGTGGGTTTCCTCGCGCGACAGCGCGCCCAGGTGGTAGCAGGCCAGCACGCGCTGGCGCAGCTGGTCCAGGTCCGGGCTCGCCAGCGTGCGGCGGAGCTGCGGCTGGCCGAGCAGGATGGTCTGCATCGGCGCCGCGCCGCCTTCCGTCACGTTGGACAGCATGCGCAGCTCCTCCAGCGCCGCCGGCGCCAGCGCCTGCGCCTCGTCGACAATGAGCAGGAAGCGCCGCCCGCCATGTCGCAGCGCCGCGCTGATGCTGCGCAGCACGGCGGCCTTGTTGCCTTCGGGTTCCGCGCCGAAGGCATCCGCCACCAGGCGCAGCAGGTCGTCGCCCGCCACCTGCGTGGTGCTGACGCGGGCGACGGCGAAGCCGGTGGGGTCGAGCTGCCCGCACAGGCGCTCGACCAGCGTGGTCTTGCCGGCGCCGACCTCGCCCGTCACCACCACGAAGCCTTCGCGCTGCGCGATGCCATACAGCAGGTGGGCGTAGGCACGGGCGTGGACGGAGCTTTCGTAGAACAGCCTGGCGTCCGGCGTCATCTGGAAGGGATGCGCGCGAAAGCCGTAGATCTCGTCTAGCATCGCGGGCCTCCTAGAATGTCTGGCGTAGTCCGATGAGCACGAAGTTCTGTGTCGAGCGGCCGCCGGTGCCGGAGTTGTCCCGGGTATTGCGGCCGAATTGAAGCTGGCCGGTCAGACGCTCGCGAAGTTGTTGAACGAAGGTCAGGCCGATGCTGGAGACGGTGCCATCGCCGAACACGTCGCTGCTGGTGCGTCCGTACTGCACGAAGGCCACCGCCTCCGTGCTTTCCGACAGGCTGCGGGCCCAGGTGATGCTGCCGGAGGTGCCGGTCTGGGCGAAGTTGCTGCCACCGACCGCGACCGAGATCGGCGTGCGCTCCTCCCGCCGCACGGTCAGCGCGAAGCGGTCGCGGGGCCAGGCCTGGGACAGGGTGGCGGAGGCGGTCTTGACGCGGTTCAGGCTGTTCTCCGATCCCAGGAACGACCCCGTCAGCGGCCGCGTCGCCGGCAGGCCGGTGGCGAGGTCGACGGGGTTGCCGAACTGGTCCAGCGTCGTGGTGGTCAGCAGGTCGCCGGCCTCCAGCGCCGAATTGCTCAGCCCCTCGCTGTAGCGGGCCGAAACCCGCGTGCGGACCCCGACCTGCACCGCGGCATCGAGCGACGCGGAGTTGAAGCCGTTGCGCCGGCCGTAGCGCACCGTGACGGTGCCACGGTCGGTGACATCGACGCGAACGCCGACGGACCACACCGGTTCGTCGATGTCGACGCCGGGATTGCCGCCGTAGCGCTGCTGCTCGTAGCCGACCTCGCCCAGCACATACAGGCCGCGCAGGATGGCGTAGCGCGCCTCCACCGTGCCGATGCGGCGATAGGCTTCGTCCAGCACGCCGTCGCCGACGTACTCCGTCGCCTCCAGCCGGCCTTCCATGGCGAGCCGCCCGAAGGCCGGGCCGGTGCGGACCACGGCATAGCCCTGGTGCGCCTCGTAGGACTGGCCGACGTTGAAGACCTGCCCGTCCGGCCCCTGCACCAGCGAATTGCCGGACTGGTCGACGTTCAGGTAGGCGTAGCCGATCTGGATCGTCGCGGTGTCACCGAAACGATGCACGATGTAGGGCGAGACCTGGAAGCTGGTGGTCTGCAGCCGGTCGTCGTCATCCGTCACCAGGCCGGATTCCGGCGCCCGGCCGCCGCTCGAGCTGCGGACGGCGGATTGCCCGCGCAGATCCAGGTAGGCGAAGCCCGGCACCAGCGTGACCAGCGCCGCGCCGTTGAAGTTGTGGTCGATGCTGTTCTCGTCCGAGTTGTTCGCATAGAAGCGCGCGCTCGGGCGGTAGTTCAGCACGCCCTGCAGGCGGGCGGTGTCGGCGGAGATCACCACGCCGGGCGTCACCGTGGTGATGACGTCCGAGGATTTCCGGTTGGGGCTGTTGAACACATTGTCCGTCGCCAGCGCCTGCACCTCGATGCTCGGCGTGATGGTGAAGGCGCGGCCGGACCCCGGTTCCGTCAGCGTCGGCTGCTCGCCGGTGATCGGGAAGCCGAAATTGCCCAGCCGGATCTGCGGCGCGGTATCGGCCGGGGCCAGCGGCAGGCCATCCTCGCCACGCGGCAGGGCGGCGGCGCGCGCCGAAGGCAGCGATCCCACGCCGGTATCGCCCGGCAGCGGCGGCGTCGCGGCATCGCCGGTCATCGGGGCCAGGGACAGCGCCAGCGCCACCGCCATGAAGCTGCGCGGGCCGAGCGTGTAGCCTGGCGTGTGCGGCGGGATGTCGCGGCGGCTCGCGCCGCGGCCGAAGCGGATCAGTGCGGCGCCGTCCGGCGACACACGTGCGGCCCCGCGGCCGCGCTGGGAGTTACGCATCATTGGCCGCCGTGGTCTCACCGAAGCTGTCATCGCTGCTGATCCGGCTGCGGTTCAGCACAAGCTGCAGGACCGGGCAGGCCTCCAGCACATCGAGCGCGGCTTCCACCGCGTCGCGTTGGGTTTCCTCCGCCTGCACCACCAGCAGCACCTGGCCGACCATCGCGGCCAGCGTCGGCGCGTAGGAGGAAGCAAGGGCCGCGGGCGTGTCCAGCACGACCACGTGCCGCGGCAGGGCCAGCGCCACGGCGCGCAGGGCCGCGGCCAGCGCGGTGCCGCTCGGCGCGCCCTGGCCCGCCAGCCGCGCACCATGCGGCAGCACCGACAGGCCCGGGATCGCCGTGCTGCGCAGCAGCAGGGAGATGGGCTGCGTCGGGTCCTGTGCCAGCGAACGCAGGCCGGCCTCCCCACCGATGCCGAGACGGTCCGTCAGCGCATCGCTGCTGCCGTCGACATCCACCAGCACCACGGCCTGCCCGGTGCTCGAGGCGATGCTGCAGGCCAGGTTGAGGCCGATGAAGCTCTTGCCTTCCTCCGGACGCGCGCTGGTCACCATCACCAGCTGGCGGCAGGCGGCGCTGTTGCGCACCGTCTCGAGCGGCGGGATGGCGCGCAGCACCTGGTTCTGGATGAGCAGCAGCTCCTCCGCCAGACGCGAGCGTGTCTCCGCGCCCGGGTTGAAGGACAGCCCGGCGTTGTGCAGCGCGTCCATCCCGATGGCCGGCGGCGCGCTGGAGGGCGACGCCACCGGCGGGATGCCGAAGGCGTCCGTGTTCGGCCGCGGCGGCAGGGTGAAATCCGCCGTCCCGCCGTTCGGCGCCAGGGTGCCGGGGGCGCCGGGCGCGAACGCATCCGGCGCCAGGGTATCGCCGCCACGCAGCGGCCCCATCGCCGCCACCGCGCGTTCCGCGAGGTGGCTTCGGGGTGCAGTCAGGCCGGTCATGCCAACATCCTTGCGATGAGGCGGGGCGCACCCGCGAGAACCGCGCCGAAGGCGAGGAACAGCATGGCCACGCCACCGGCGAAGCCGAGACCGGACAGCGCCGCCATGCGGCGACGTGGCGCGGTGATGGCACCTAGCACCGGCAGGCCGATGCGGCGCAGGTCGGCCACCGTGTAGAAGCTGCGGTCGAACTGCATCAGCAGAAGCACCAGGCCGACGCCGGCGCCGAGGCCCACCACCAGCACGCCGGCCGAGAACAGCAGGCGGTTCGGCGCCACCGGCTGCGTCGGCACCGTCGGCGGGTCCACCACCTCGAGCCGCACGCGCTCGGAATTGTCGCGGGCCGCGCCGGCGATCTGGAGGGACTCGCGACGGGTCAGCAGTTCCTCGTAGTTGTTGCGCAGCACCGTGTAGTCACGGTCGAGGTTCAGGAACTGCGCCTGCACCTGCGGCGCGCTGCGGGCGATGTCATCCAGGCGTTCCACCTGGACCAGGCCCTCGCGCTCCTGCCTCTCGAGCGAGGCGATCTCGGCATCGGCATCGACCAGCCGCAGCCGCATCAGCTCCAGCGCCTGGCTCTCGCGCGGGGCGGCACGGACTGCGCCGCCACCACCACCACCACCGGTTGCGCGGATCGAGGCCACCAGGCTCTGCGCCGCGCGGACATCCGGGTGCGCATCGGTGAAGCGCAGCTGCAGGTCGGCCAGCACGCGCTGGGCTTCCTGGAGCCGCGGATTGCCGCCGCCGCCGCCGACCGGGGCCGGCTGTGCCGCTGCGGTATCGAGCTGCAACTGCGTCAGCTCCCGCCGCCGGCGCGCATCCTCCAGCTGGCCCTGCACCTGCGCCACCCGGGCGCGCGCCGTCTCGAGCCGTGAGATGCCGCCGAGCGCCGCGTTGGGCAGGATGTCCATGTACTGGGTCTGGAACTCGGCGCGGCGTCGTTCCGCCTGGCGCAGCTGCACCTCGTAGGAGGCGATCTGCTGGTTCACGAATTCGCGCGCGTTGTCCATCTGCTGGCGATCGGTGACCGTCGCCGCTTCCATGAACAGGTTCAGCGCGGTCAGCACCACGTCATGCGCGATCTGCGGGTTCTGGTCGCGGTATTCGATGCTGAACAGGTTGCGCGTCTGGGTCCGCATCTGGATGTCGCGCGCCAGGTTGGTCAGCAGCTGTTCACGGGCTTCCACCGTGCGTGCGCGGGCCTCGAGGCCCGTGCGGTCGATGATCTTCTCCAGGTTCGGACGGCTGAGCAGCGTGCGCTGCAAGGTCTCCACCTGCCCGGCCGGGGAGCTGTCGATGGCGATGCCACGCAGCAGCAGGCCGAGGATCGCATCCGCGTCGGCATAGATGCGGGTGGTCGAGGCGTACTGGTTGGGGATCGTCGCGACCCCCGCCCAGCCGGCCAGACACACCACCCAGGCGAGTGCCAGGGCCTTCCAGCGATGCCGCGCGCCAGCGGCGAGGGTGCGGCGCAGAAGCGCATTCAGGTTCATGGTTCAGAACCAGCCTTGTGGGATGACGAGGGTGTCGCCCGGTTGCATGGCGACATCCTGGCTGATGTCGCCGCCACGCAGCAGGTCGTCGAGGCGCACCGGGATCACCTGCGCGTCACCGCCACCGGGCGGGCGGCGAACGATCTCGGCGCGGTTGCCGGCGGCGAAGCGGGTCAGGCCGCGGGCATTGATCATGACGTCGAGCACGCTGAGGCCTTCCCGATACGGGATCGCCAGCGGCTGCGTCGCCTCGCCGATCACGCGGATCTGGCGGTTGGGCTGGCCGACGAAGGACTGCACCATGACGGTGACATTCGGCTCCCGCACGAATTCACGGAGCTGGCCCTCGATGGCGCGGGCGAGTTCGGTGGGCGTGCGGCCGGCGGCCTGCATGTCGGGCACCAGCGGCAGCGAGATGCGGCCATCCGGACGGACGGGCAGGTTCGGCGCGCTCAGCTCCGGTGCCCGGTAGACGAAGACCGAAAGCGTGTCGCCGGCACCGATCTGGTAGCCGGAGGTCGGCTGCGCCGCCTCGGGCGGCGGCAGGCTCGGCGCGGGCGCCGTGCATGCCGCGAGACCAGTCGCGAGAAGCGACAAGGCCGCGATCCCTGCGAAGCGGATACTGTTCATGCCGGATGCCCTTGGCTGGAGTGAACTGCGGACACGTCAATCCGGAAGGTTTCCCCGACGGTACGCGCCACATGACAGCGGGATCGATACAAAACGCTGCGGCGCAACGCCACCTAAAATTCAAGTACAGGATTTCACGCTTAGATCAATTCAAATACACCTGAAGCAATCCAGGCAAATTCCGGGGTCGAAAAACGGGGCACATTTTTGCAGAGCGAAATTTTGTCCAATTTATGCCTAAATCATCTCATTTACAATCTTTTGTGATTATTATTCGGATCACATGATGTCCGCGTTTGCCGCATTATGCTTCCCGACGAGGACATCTCCCCATGACAAATCTGTTTGGCCATTCGGTTCGATCTGAAATCCTTGCGCTGTGCCTCTGGGAGGCAGGTGCCGTGTTCCTGGCGGTCTTCGCGCTGCTCGCCGGCGCCGGCCCTTTCGGCACCTCCGAAGGCCTGGCCGCCGCTGCGCTGCTGGCGGCCACCACCGCGACGGTGGTGATGCTGGTGGCGGGCGCCGTCGGCCTGTACGAGCCGGGAACGCTGGCCGGGCTGCGCGCCACGCTGGTCGCCGGCCTGACCGGCACCGTGATCCTGCTGCTGCTGTCGGTGCTGGCGCTGCAGTTCACGGATGGCGACAGCGTCAGCCCGGTGCAGCGCCATGCGCTGGTCTCCGTGATGCTCGGCACCGCCGCCGCCATCCTGGTCACCCGGCTCGGCTTCACGCTGCTGCGCCCGCCGCTGCGGCGGGTTGCGGTGCTGGGCGGCGACCCGCCGGCGGACGCGGCGGCGATGGGCGCTGGCGAGACGGCCGACAGGCCGCCGGCCGATCGCGGCTTCCAGCCTTTCGAGGTGACGCTGGCGCTGCCGGTGGGCGAGGCGCTGGGCCAGGCCCTGCAGCGCGGCCGCCTGCGCGCCTGGCGCATCTGGGCGGTGGTGGCGCCGGGGCGCGCGCCGGTCTCCGCGGCGGTCCGGCAATCTTGCGCCGCGGCCGGCCTGCAGGTGTTCACGCCGGCCGAGTTCACGGAACACGGCCTGCGGCGGCTGGACCTGGAAAGCCTGCAGCCGGGCTGGCTCGCCGGTGCCAAGGCCGCGCATACCGGCCGGATGGAAGCGGCGTTCCGGCGCGCCCTCGACATCACCACCGCAGGCTCGCTGCTGCTGCTGACCCTGCCGCTGCTGCTGCTGACCATGCTGGCCATCAAGCTGGACAGCCGCGGGCCGGTCTTCTACCGGCAGGAACGCGTCGGGCTGAACAACCGCCCGTTCATGCTGTTCAAGTTCCGCAGCATGATCACGGATGCGGAGGCCGGCGGCGTTGCCCGCTGGGCGATGCGGGGCGACCCGCGGGTGACGCGCATCGGCCGTTTCCTGCGGCTGACCCGAATCGACGAGATCCCGCAGGCGCTGAACGTGCTGCGCGGCGACATGTCCGTGGTCGGTCCGCGCCCGGAACGGCCGACCTTCGTTGCGCAGCTCGGCGAGATCATTCCGCACTACAACGACCGCGCAGTGGTGAAGCCCGGCATCACCGGCTGGGCGCAGGTGAACTACCCCTACGGCGCATCGGTCGAGGATGCGCGGATGAAGCTGTCCTATGACCTGTACTACGTGCGCCGCCGCAGCCTGCTGCTGGACCTGCTGATCCTGCTCGGCACCGTGCGCGTGGTGCTGTTCCAGGAAGGCGCGCGCTGATGCGTGTCGCGACCGCAGCGCGGCCCAGGGGGGCGCCATGACAATCGGGGCGTCTCCGCTGCTGCATGGTGCGGTCGCTGTGCTGTGCCTCGGCTGGGTGGCGCTGATCCTGGTCTGTGGCCGGGGCCGCGCCGGGCTGCTGCTGGCACTCGCCAGCGCCGCCGCGGCCGCCTGGGCCGCCGCCGTCGCCTTGCAGCCGGAGACGCCGCTGACCGGGCTGTCCGGCGCGCTGGAGATCGCCCGCAGCGCCACCTGGCTCGGCGTCCTGTTGCTGCTGGGCTGGCGGGTCGGCGGCGCCGCCGCCCGGCCGCTGTCGCTGCGCTTCGCGCTGGCCGGCGTGGTGCTGGTGCTGGGTGGGCTGGCGGCGCTGCTGCCGGGCGCGCCGCAGCCGGAGGGTCTCGGCTCGCCGAGCCTGCTGGCGCGGCTCGGCCTGGCGCTGCTGGTGGTGGTGGTGGCGGAGAACCTGCTGCGCAATGTCGGCCGCGCGGTGCGCTGGCACGTGATCCTGCCCTGCCTGACGCTCGGTGCGCTGTCCGCCTTCGATGTCGTGCTGCACGCCGATGCCGCGCTGCACCACAGCTATGCGCAGGCCATGCTGGATGCGCGGGCGGTGCTGACGGCGGTGGCGCTGCCGCTGCTGGCCATCGCGGCCGCCCGCGACCGCCGCTGGCACCGGGACCCCCCGGTGTCCCGGCAGGTGGTGTTCCATGGCGCCACCCTGGTGATCGCCGGCACCTTCCTGACCGGTGTCGGCGCGGTGGGGGAAGGCCTGCGGCAACTTGGCGCCGATTGGGGCCAGGCGGCGCAGATCAGCCTGCTGGCCGGGGCGCTGCTGGCGGTCGCCGTCGGGGTTTCCTCCGCCTCCCTGCGGTCGCGGCTGCGGCGGCTGGTGGTGGATCATTTCTTCGCCGCGCGGTTCGACTACCGCGCCGAATGGCTGCGCTGCGTCGCCACGCTGTCGGCGCAGAACGCCGAGGCCGAGCAGCGCGCCATCACCGCCATCGCGGACCCCGTGGACAGCCCGGCCGGGCTGCTGCTGCTGCAGGACGCCCCGATGGCGCCGCTGCGCTGGGCCGGGTCGTGGAACCTGCCGGCCAGCGCCATGGTGCTGGCCGCAGGCCACCCGCTGCTGCAGGCGACGGAAGACGGCACCCGCATCGTGACGCAGGTGCCGGGCGACCTGGACCCCGCGCTCGGGCCGATCTGGATCGCGGTGCCGCTGCGCCACCACCGGGACGGGCTGCTCGGCCTGGTGCTGCTGGCGCCGCCGCGCGCGCCCTTCCGCCTGGACCAGGAAGCCTTCGACCTGCTGCGCGCCGTGGGGCGCGAGGTGGCGCTGTTCCTGGCGGAACGCCGCGCGGCGGAGCGCCTGCACGACCAGCGCGCGCTGGCGGAACATGCGAAGCGCTTCGCCTTCGTGGCGCATGACGTGAAGAACGTGGCAAGCCAGCTCACCCTGGTGCTGGCCAATGCCGAGGACAACATCGCCGATCCGGATTTCCAGCGCGACATGTTGCTGACGGTGGGCGCCGCCGCCACCCGGATCAATGCGCTGATCGCGCGCCTGCGCGCGCCGGAACCCGAGGCGCCGGCCTCCGCTATCGCGGCGTCCGGCGTCGCCACGCCCGGCACCGCGGCGCTCACGCCAGCGGCGCCCGGCGGCCCGGCGATGACCACCGGGCCGGCCGAGACGCTGCAGCGCGTGCTGCGCGACGTGCCGCATCCGGTGCAGTTGCGGGCGGAGGATCGCGTTCCGCGCCTCCAGATCGCGCCCGAGGATCTGGAGGCGGCGCTGCGCCACCTGCTGGACAATGCCGCGGAAGCCTCGCCCCCCGGCGTGCCGGTGACGGTGGAGCTGCGGCGGGAGGCCGGATGCGTGGTGATCGACATCATCGACCGCGGCCCCGGCATGACCGCCGATTTCGTCCGCGACCGGCTGTTCCGCCCGCTGGTGTCCGGCCGGGTGGGGGGAAACGGCATCGGCGCCTGGCAGGCGCGCGACCTGCTGCGCGGCGCCGGCGGCGACCTGCTGGTGCTGAGTACGCCCGGCACCGGCACCACCATGCGCCTGACCCTGCCCTGCCCGGCTTCGGGCCAAGAGATCATCGAGGACATCGCGGCATGAGCAAGCCGAAGCTGCTGGTGGTGGAGGACGATCCGGGCCTGTGCGCCCAGTATCGCTGGGCCTTCCCGACCTGCCGCGTGGTCATCGCCAACGACCGCAAGCAGGCCGAGGCGATGGCGAAGCGGGAGGAGCCGGCGCTTGTGCTGCTCGACCTGGGCCTGCCGCCGGATGCGGAGGGCGTGGCGGAAGGCTTTGCCACCCTGGCCGCGCTGCGTGCCATCGCCCCCGGCACGCCCATCATCGTCGCCAGCGGCCAGGGGCAGCGGGAGACGATGCTGCGCGCGGTGTCGCTCGGCGCCTACGACTTCTGCGAGAAGCCGGTCGACCTCGACGTGCTGCGCACCATCATGGACCGCGCGCTGCGGCTGCGCGCGCTGGAGGAGGAGAACCAGCGCCTGGCCGCGGCGCCGCGCCCGAGCCCGATCGCGGATATCATCACCGCCGACGAGACGATGCTGAAGCTGTGCCGCAGCGTCGAGCGCCTGGCGACGGTCTCCGTGCCCGTGCTGATCCTGGGCGAGAGCGGCACCGGCAAGGAAGCCCTCGCCCGCGCCCTGCACACCCTCGGCCCGCGTGCGCAAAAGCCGTTCATCGCGCTGAACTGCGCGGCGATCCCGGAGGCGCTGCTGGAAAGCGAGCTGTTCGGCCATGAGCGCGGCGCCTTCACCGGCGCGGTGCGCCAGGTGACCGGGCAGATCGAGGCGGCGAATGGCGGCACGCTGTTCCTGGACGAGGTCGGCGACCTGCCGATGTCACTCCAGGCCAAGCTGCTGCGCTTCCTGCAGGACCAGGTGGTGGAACGCGTCGGCGGGCGAACCAGGATCCGTGTCGACGTGCGCGTGGTCTCCGCCACCAACCAGCCGCTGGAGGAACACGCGGCCGGCGGCCAGTTCCGCCAGGACCTGCTGTACCGGCTGAACGCGCTGACGCTCCGCGTGCCGCCGCTGCGGGACCGCGGCGACGACGTGCTGCTGCTGGCGCGCTGGTTCCTGGCGCGCTTCGCGCAGGAAGCGCAGCGCCGGCTGCGCGGCTTCGACGACGGCGCGCTGGCGGCCATCGCGGCACATCCGTGGCCCGGCAACGTGCGCGAACTCGGCAACCGCATCCAGCGCGCGGCGCTGATGGCGGAAGGCCCGCTGGTCGGTGCCGCCGACCTGGAGCTGGCGGTGCCGGTGACCGACACGGCGACCGAGGACCTGGACCTGCGCGCCGCCCGGGCGCGTGCCGAGCGCGAGATGATCGGCCGTGCCCTGGCGCGCGGCAATGGCAGCCTCTCGGCCGCCGCACGGCTGCTCGGGATCAGCCGGCCGACCCTTTATGACCTTCTCGAAACGCATGGTCTGACGCCGCAGCGCGCCGACCCGACCCCCAGCTGACCGGAACCCCCCATCATGGCCCGTCGCACCCTCGCGCTGCCCGTTCTCGCCCTGACCGCCCTGATGGCGGCCGCGCCGCTTGCCCAGGCCCAGCAGGGCCACCCGTCGCAGGAACGGGCGCGCGCCGCCGCCGCCCGCGGCGAACTGCGCGCCGCGCAGATCGAATGGCGCAACGCCGTGCGCGCCCTGCCGGATGATCCGCAGATCCGCGCCGCGCTGGCCCGTGCCAGCCTCGACCTTGGCGATGGCGAGACGGCGGAGCGCGAGGCGCGGGCGGCGCTGGAGCGCGGGCTGGACCCGGCCGCCGGCACCGCGCTGCTGGTGCGCGCCTACCTGGTGCAGAACAAGGCGCGGGAGCTGCTGGCGGACTTCCCGCAGACGGAAACGCCGCCGGCCGCCGCCGCGCAGGTCGCCGTCGGACGCTCCATGGCGCAACTGCTGCTGCGCGACATTCCGGCGGCGCGGCAATCGGCGGAACTCGCCGAACGCCTGGCGCCGGAGGCGATGGAGCCCGGCATGGCGCTCGCCGAGGTGCTGCTGGCGGAAGGCGACCGCGCCGCGGCCGAGGCCCGCCTCGACCGCCTCCTGGCGGCGCACCCGGCGGCCAGTGAGGCCCGGCTGCGCCGCGGCACGCTGCTGCTCGAACGCGGCGCCGTGGCGGAGGCCATCGCCAGCTTCGGCCAGGTCATCGAGCGCAACCCTGGCGACATCCCGGCCCGGCTGCGCCGCGCGGAGGCGCTGCTGCGGGCCAACGATGCCGCCGCCGCCGGGCGTGACCTGGACGTGGTGCTGACCGGCGCGCCGAACAGCGCGACCGGCGTCTACCTGCGCGCCATGCAGCTGGCCAGCCAGAACGACTGGGCCGGTGCCGACGCCGCGTTGCAGCGCCTCGGCCCGCAGGTGACCAATTTCCCGGACGGGCTGCTGTTGCAGGCGCTGGCCAAGGGCGGGCTGGGCCAGGCGGCGCAGGCCGAGGACTCGGCCCGGCGCCACGTGGCGCGCAACCCGGATGACCCACGCGGCGCCAAGCTGCTGGCCAGCATGGCGATGGCGGCCGGGCGGCACGAGGAAGCCGCCGCCGTGCTGTCCCGGGCGACGCAGAACCGGCCGCGCGACGCGGTGCTGTACGAGGCCCTGGCACGGGCCCAGACCGCCGCCGGACGCCCGGCGGAGGCGGTGCCGGCGATGGAGGAGGCGGTGCGGATCGCCCCCGACGACCCGGCGCTGCTGACCCGCCTGGGCGCCGCGCGGATGGCCGTGGGCGACAATGCCGGCGCCGAGCAGGTGGTGCGGCGCGCCCTGGAACTCGGCCCGCCCCAGGCCGGCGCGCGGGAGATGCTGGTGGCCGGCGCCATGGCGCGCGGCGACCTGGACGCGGCCGCCGCCGAGATGGCGAAGCTGGACGAGGCCGCGCGCCAGGGCGAGATGGCCGGCGTGCTGGAGGGCACGCTGCGGCTGCTGCGGCTGGATCTTCCCGGCGCGAAGCAGGCCTTCGAGCAGGTGGTGGCGCGGCATCCGACCAGCGTTGGCGGCCGGCTCGGCCTGACCCGCGTGCTGGTGCAGCAGGGCGCGGTGGCGGAGGCGGTGCCGCTGCTGGCCGCGGTGCTGCGCGAACAGCCCTCCAATGCGGAGGCGCTGTCGCGGTTGTCCACGCTCGCCCGGGCCGAGGGGCCGGTGGCGCAGGCGGCGCTGGCGGCGATCGCCGGCGTGCAGGCCTCGCGTCCGGCCTCGGCGCCCCTGGCGCTGGCGCATGCCAACCTGCTGCTGCAACGGCGCGACCCGGCCGGCGCGCTGGCGGTGCTGGACACCCCGGCGCTGCGCGGCCAGCGCGGCGCCGCGCTGCCCCTGGCACGGTCCGAGCTGCATGCTGCGGCGGAACAGTTCAGCCTGGCGGAATCCGCGGCGCGGGAGGCGCTGGCGGAAGACCCGGCCTCGGTCGCCGCGCGCCGGCAGCTGGCGGCGCTGCTGCTGCGCGGCGGCGACAAGCGCGGCGCGGAAACCCTGCTGCGCCAGGGCCTGCGGGAGGCCCCGGGCGAGCCGGTGCTGCAACAGGCGCTGATCGGGCTGCTGCTGCAGGATGGCGGGCAGGAGGCGGCGCTGGCGGAGGCGCGGCGCCGGTCCACCGCGCCGAACGCGCCGGCCACCGCGCAGGCGCTGCATGGCGACCTGCTGATGACGCTGCGCCAGCCGCAGCAGGCGGCGGAGGCCTATGCGGCGGCGCAGGCACGCGCCCCCTCCGGTACCCTGGCGGTGCGCCTGGCCGGCGCGTTGCAGGCCGCCGGCAAGGCCGCGGATGCGGAGCGCGGCCTGGCGAGCTGGGTCGCGGCGAACCCGGGCGATGTGGTGGCGCTGAACCTGCTGGCGCAGCTCGACCTGGTGGCGGGCCGCCTGCCGCAGGCGGAACAGCGGCTGCGCCGGGTGGTCGCGACGACGCCGGAGAATGCCGTGGCGCTGAACAACCTGGCCTGGGTGCTGGGCGAGCAGGGGGAGGCGAAGATGCCGGAGGCGCGCGCCTTCGCCGAGCGCGCCTACTACCTGTCCCCCAACGTCGAGACGGCGGACACGCTGGGCTGGATCCTGGCGCGCAGCGGCGAGACGCGGCTGGCGGTGGAACTGCTGCGGCGTGCCATCGGCCCCGGCAGCCAGCCGGGCGCGCGCTACCACCTGGCCTATGCGCTGCACCAGGCCGGCGAGCGCGCCGAGGCGCTGGAGGTGCTGGCGCCGGCGCTGGCCGAGGGCACCAGCTTCGGCGAACGCGCGGCGGCCGAACGCCTGCGCGCCACCCTGACCTCCTCTCCGCGGTGAACACCCACCATGCGTGACGCAGTCCTCCTCATCGCCATGCTGGCGCTGCTGCCGATGTCGTTCTTCAAGCCGTTCGTCGGCGTGCTGCTGTGGTGCTGGATTTCCTTCATGAATCCGCACCGGCTGGTCTACGGCTTCGCCGGCGGCATCCCCTGGGCGGCGCTGGTGTTCATGGCGACCGTCGCCGGCTGCGTGCTGTCCGTCGAGGCGCGCAAGCCGGTGTTCAACGCGGTGACCTGGCTGCTGATCGCCTTCCTGCTGTGCATCACCATGACGACGGCGATGGCGATCGCGGCTCCGGATGCGGCCTGGGCGAAATACAGCCAGGTCAGCAAGGTCATCCTCGGCCTGCTGCTGACCAGCTTCCTGCTGACCGACCGCTGGCGCATCCATGCGCTGGTCTGGATCATGGTGATCTCGGTCGGATATTTCGGCGTGCGCGGCGGCATCTTCGCCATCATCACCGGCGGCAGCTACCGAATCTGGGGGCCGCCCAACACCATGATCTCGGACAACAACCACCTGGCGGCGGGCATGCTGGTGACGCTGCCGCTGATGAACTACCTGCGCATGCAGTCGCGGCACCACCTGATACGCCTCGGGCTGGCCTTCGCCATGGGCCTGACGCTGCTGGCCACCATCTCCAGCTACTCGCGCGGCGCGCTGCTGGGGCTTGTGGCCATGCTGGCCGTGCTGTGGTGGCGCAGCCAGCGCAAGATGGTGGCCGCCCTGGTGCTGCCCTTCGCGCTGGCCGGTGCCATCGCCTTCATGCCGGCGGCGTGGTTCGAGCGGATGGAGACCATCGGCACCTACGAGGAGGATCGCTCCGCCACCGGGCGCCTGGACCTGTGGGCGATTTCCTGGAAGCTCGCGGTGCAGAACCCGATCACCGGCTCCGGCTTCACCGGACCGTACAACCAGCGCGTGGTGGATACGGTGGAGCCCGGCGGGCCGGCGCGCGCGGTGCACAGCATCTGGTTCGAGCTGCTGGGCGAACACGGCTTCATCACCTTCTTCGTCTGGTGCGGCCTGCTCGTCGCCGGCGCGATCTATGCGCAGATGATGGTGGGGATGGCGCGCAACCGGCCGGAGCTGAGATGGGCCTACGATCTCGGGCGCATGTCGCAGGTCTCGCTGGTCGCCTACGTGGTCAGCGGCACCTTCCTGTCGCTCAGCTACTGGGACTTCCTGTGGACGCTGCTGGTGGTGATCGGGGCCGGCTACGGCCTGGCGCGGCGCCAGATGAACCCGGAGGTGCAGCCGGCGTGGCGCCAAGCCGGCGCCGCCGCGACGCGGACGGGATGGCGCACGGCATGACGCCCGAACATCCCGTGACAATTCTGGCCATGCCAATTCTGACGAAGGAGCCGCCGCATGGACGGCATCTATTTCCTCTGCATGCTCATCGGCATCGGCTGGCTTTGCGCCTGGGCGGCGCAGGACAAGCCGATGAAGGGGGACATCTGGTGGCCATTCGACATGATCGAGGAGGGCGCGCCTGATGCCGCCGGACCAGACGATTCTGACGGGTCCGGCCGCGCCGCCCGCGCCGGCGCCGCTGCCCGGAAGCCAAGCTGGCGCAGCCTCGGCGCCTTGCCCGGCCGCCGCCCCGCCGGCGCCTTCGCCCGCGAAGCCACCCCGAAGCGGGAGCCGGCCGGGCCAGGCTGGCGTGCTGCGCCTGCTGACGTTCAGCACCCTGTACCCCAACGCGGCGCTGCCCAATCATGGCGTGTTCGTGGAAAACCGCCTGCGGCACCTGGTCGCCAGCGGTGAGGCGACCAGCACCGTCCTGGCGCCGGTGCCGTGGTTTCCCTTTTCTCCGGGCCGCCTCGGCGCCCGGTTGCCCCAGCGCCTCGGCGCGAAGCTGAAGGATTGGGGCCGCTTCGCCGCGGTGCCGGCGCAGGCGGTCCGGCACGGGCTGGTGGTGCACCATCCGCGCTACGCCGCGCTGCCCGGCATCGGCATGCTGACCGGCCCGGCGGCGCTGCACCTGGCCGCGCGTGCCGCGCTGGCGAAGCTGCTGGCGGCCGGCCACCGCTTCGATGCGATCGACGCGCACTACGCCTATCCGGATGGCGTCGTCGCCGTCTGGCTCGGGCGGGAGTTCAACCTGCCGGTGGTGGTGACGGCGCGGGGGTCCGACATCTCGCAGCTGCCGGACCACCGCCTGCCACGACGCCTGATCCAGCGCGCGATCCGCGACGCGGACGCGCTGATCGCGGTCAGCGTCGGGCTGAAGGACGGGCTGGTGAGGCTCGGCGCGCCGGCGGGCAAGGTGACGGTGCTGCGCAACGGCGTCGACCTCGAGGCGTTCCGGCCGATCCCGGATGGCGACCCGGAGGACCGCGCTTCGGTCCGGCGCGCGCTGGGCCTCGGCGCCGGGCCGCTGCTGGTCTCGGTGGGGCACCTGATTCCGCGCAAGGGGCACGACCACATCATCCGCGCCCTGCCGCTGCTGCCCGGCCACGCGCTGATGGTGCTGGGCGACGGGCCGGAGCGCGATGCACTGCTGCAACTGGCGCAGGACCTCGGCGTGGCGGACCGCGTGCACCTGCTCGGCGCCCGGCCGCATTCCGAGCTGCCGCGCTACTACGGCGCCGCCGATGCCCTGGTGCTGGCCTCGAGCCGCGAGGGCTGGGCCAACGTCCTGCTGGAATCCATGGCCTGCGGCACCCCCGTGGTGGCCAGCCCCGCCTGGGGCAGCCGCGAGGCGGTGCGCAGCATCGCCGCCGGGGTGGTGATGGAGGAAACCACGGCGGAGGCGATCGCCGCCGCCGTGCGCCGCCTGCTGCTGCTGCACCCCGGGCGGGCTGCAACGCGCGCCTATGCCGAGGGCTTCGGCTGGGGCGAGACCACCGCTGGCCAGCTGGCCGTTTTCCGTGAGGTTCTGGCATGAGTGTGACAAGGCGTGGGCTGGGTGCCCTGGGCGCTGGCCTCGGGTTGCTGCCCCTTCTGCCCCGCGATGCCGCCGCGCAAACCGCCGTGGTGATGATGGAGCCGCTGCCCTGCCTCGACCGGCAGGGCGACATCGTGGCGCTGCTGCTGGAAGGCAGCGGCGCGCCGGCCGGCGCGGTGGTCACCTTCGGCCAGGTCTTCAAGGCGGGCGACCTGCCGCGCGGCGCCGGCCTGGTCGCCCGCCTGGCGGATGGCGCCGGCCTGCCGGTGCAGGCGGATGTGCTGAGCCGGCACGAGGATGGCTCCGCCCGCTTCGCCGTGCTGGCGCTGGCGGCGCCGCAGGTCGGCCGTGGCAGCCGCGCCGGCGTGATCCTGTCCCGCGGCCGCGCCGCGCCGGCGCGGGCCTTCGACGTGACGCCGCTGATGGCGCGGCGCAGCATCACCATCGAGCTGAACGGCCAGGCCATCGACCTGATGGCGCTGCTGGCGGAGGGGCTCGCCCGGCGCGGCGCGCGCCCGTTCCAGTCCGGCCCGCTGGCGGTGCAGATGCGGGTGGTGACGCCGGTGGAGGTGGGCGGCGTGACCTCGCTGCGCATGGTCTCCGACGTGACGCTGCGCGCCGATGGCGAGGTGACGCTGGAGCTGTGGATGCGCAACGACGGCGCCATGCGGCCCGGCGGCGGCGCGGTCGGCTACCGCGTGCGCGTGCTGCTCGACGGGCAGGAGGCGATGGCGGCCGAAATCCCGCGCCACCACCAGTACACGGCCTGGGGCCGCCTGATGCACACCGGCGCCCCGGTGCCGCTGGTGCGCCCGGACCCGACCTACCTGGCGGAGGCCGGCGCTGCGCCGCGCTACGATTTGACCACCGGCGTCGCGGCCGGGCTGCTGGGCAACATGGCGCGGCAGATCGGCAGCGAGGATTGGGCGCAGCCGTTCAATTCGCGCGGGGTCCTGCGGGCGATGGGCAGCGGCGGCGGGCGCCCCGACATCGGGCCGATGACGCAGTCGCAGGCCGCCTGGCTGATCACCGGCGACCCGCGCGCCGCGATGCACGCCATCGGCCAGGCCGAGGCCGCCGGCAGCATTCCCTGGCACTACTGGGACACCGAGGCCGGCCGCTGGATGGATACCCGCCGCTGGCCGCGGCTGTGGACCGACCCGCGCGGCGGGCCGCCGCCGGGTGGGCTGGCGCAGCGCATCTCGGGCGACACCGGCTGGTCGCTGGCGGCCTCGCACCAGCCCGACCTGTCCTACCTGCCCTGGCTGCTGACCGGCCGCCGCGCCTTCCTGGACGGGCTGCAGGCGCAGGCCTGCTGGTGCGTGATCGGGCGCTGGCCCGCCCCGCGCGGCACCGCCGGCCGGCCCGGCGTGGCGGAGGGCGTGAACGTGGTGCGCGGCAACCAGGTGCGCGGCTCGGCCTGGTCGCTGCGGACCCTGACCAACGCCGCCTGGGCCAGCCCGGACGAGGACGCGACGACGCCCTGGCTGCGCGAGACGTCGCAGGCGAACTGGACCTGGGTGCGCCAGCAGATTCCGCGCTGGACCCAGGCGCAGGGCGAGGCGCATGGCTGGATTCCCGGCGAATACGGCGTGCGCGGTGCCCTGCCGCCCTGGCAGCAGGACTATTTCGCCTCCGCTGCCGCGGCCGCTGCGCGGCAGGGCAGCCCGGATGCGCGGGCGGTGCTGCGCTGGATGGAGAATTTCCTCGCCGGCCGCTTCCTGGCCGGCCGGCAGGGCTTCCCGCCGAACGATGGCGCGGCCTACCTGCTGGCCGTCAACGCCGATGCCGATGCGCGCAACCCGCTGAACACCTGGGCCGCGATCGGGGAGGCGACGCGCTCGGGCAACCTGTCGAACGGCGATGGCTGGAGCAAGACGCAGGGCGACTACGCGCAGCTCGCGCTGCAATCCCTGGCGCAGGTGATCGACGTGACCGGGTCCGAGGATGCGGCGCGGGCCTATGCCTGGCTGTCGGAGGCCGATGCTCCCTACACGCGGGACGAGGATTACCGCCGCAACCCGCTGTTCAACATCGTGCCCCGCGGCCAGCCGCGGGTGCCGAGCCGGGTGATGCGCTGCCGGTAGGCGGTGCGCACCCGGCGCCTGAGGGCAGCAATCAAGCCGCCCGGCGGAACACCAGGTCGACCAGCTCGCCCGGCCGCCGGTCGAAGGGCCGGGCCCGGGTGGCGACCGGGGCGATGTAGAAGCGGGTGTCGTAGCGGTTGGCGATCTCGAAGGCGGTGAAGCCGGCTTCCGCGAACATCGCCAGAAGCGCATCCATCGAGCCGCCGAAGCGCGCCAGTGCCGCCGGGTTCAGCTCCAGCAGGATTTCCGCATCCGGCCGCAGCCGCGGCAGCAGCGGCGCCAGGCCGCGCAGCACCAGCCATTCGGCGCCCTCGACGTCGATCTTGATGAGGCGTGCTGCGAGCAACTCCGCCTCCGGCACGATCTGGCCAAGCGGCCGGCCTTCCACCACCGCCTCACGCACCGCGCCGAGGCGGGTGGCCTCCGACGGCACGATGGTGGTGCCGCCGAGGTTGCTGGCATCGTGCAGGAAGACGGTGACCGGGCCGGGCGCGTCCGTCGCCGCCATGTTGTAGGTGCGGATGTTCCAGGCGGCATTCGCCTCGATGTTCCGGCACAGGCGGTCGTGGATGAAGGGCGAGGCTTCCACGGCATGCACGCGGCCATGCGGGCCGACCAGGTGCGCGGCGAGCAGGGCATGCGCGCCGACATTGGCACCGACATCCACCACCACGTCGCCCGGCTTCAGCGCGGCACGGTACAGCGCCGTGATCCCCGGCTCCCACACGCCGAAGAAATACAGGTAGCCCTGCATCAGGTCCGGCAGGTTGCCCGCCAGCCGGGCGCCGAAACGGGTGCGGGCGACCAGGTCCATCGGCCGCCACAGGATGTAGGGCCGCACCAGGCGGTTCCACAGCAGCGCCTTGCCGAAGCCGAAGGGCACGCCGCGGAAGTACAGCATCAGGCCGAAGCACAGCGCCCGCAGCACGGCGTCCTTCGCACGCGCGCCGCGCGGCGTGGCCATGGCTGGTGTCGAAAGATGTTCGCGTGTCGTGCTCACGAGGCCTTCCGCAGGTCGTCCGGCTGGGTGTCCTGTTGCGGGGCGCGCACCACGAAGCCCTCGGCCTTGCTGTAGCGCCCGGGATCGATGCGCCCGCTGCCGGTCCACAGGCGCAGGAACAGGCCGAGTTCGCCGACCTCGCGCGGGTCCAGCATCCAGGCGCGCAGCGCCAGGGCCAGCGCCGGCATCCGGCGTCCGGCCAGCAGGTTGTTCACCGCCAGCCCCTTGGTGGCGCTGTAGCGCGCCCAGTGGATCTCGCGCCGGAAATCCCGCAGCAGCGGGTCGCGTGCCGCCGCCGCGTACTGGCGCAGGGACGCCGCGCGCAGGCGGGCGGCGCTCGAGGTCAGGCTCGGCCGGCCGCGGCGCCAGGCGTAGCCCGGGGTTGCCAGGTAGTGCAGCGGCGTCACCGTGGACAGCCGCGCCATCAGGTTCTGGTCCTCCCCATAGACCAGGCCCTCGGCGAAGCCGCCGATGCGCTGGAGCAGCGCGCGGCGGGCCAGCATGGCGCCCAGGTGCATCCAGAAATTGCCGAGCATGAGCCCTGTCAGTGGTGGGCCGGCGTGGCGGCGCAGCCCGGGGCCAAGCTCCGCGCCCGTTGCCGCCGGCAGCATCGGGGCTGCCTCGAGCCCGCCATCCGGGTTCAGCCAGGCATGTGCGCTGCCGATCCAGCCGGCATCGGGATGCGCCGTGGCGACGCCGTGCAACCGGTCCAACTGCCCCGGCAGCCACAGGTCGTCGGCATCGAGGAATCCGACCCACTCCCCGATCGCCACGCTGAGGCCGAGGTTGCGGGCGCTGGCCGGGCCGCGGTTGCGCGGGCTGCGCAGCAGCAGCACCCGCCGGTCCGCCTCCGCCAGCGCCGCCAGGGCCGCCCGGGTCGCCGCGGAGGGCGAGGCATCGTCCACCAGGATCAGCTGCGCGACGCCCTCCGCGGATGCGGCGGAGGTGGCGGACAGAACCGAATGGGCGGCCGCGCGTAGAAGCTCCGGCGGCGTGTCGTAGACCGGGCAGACCAGGCTGATCCGCATCGCAGGGTCCTTTCCCCAAGATACACAACCGGCAGCATCGGCCAATTCGAGGTTTTGGACAGTCAAAACGCGATCAAATTTAATACATGAGAAAAGATCAACCAGGATTTACGTTGAACGTAAATCATCTGAATAGATTGCAGCTTATCAAGAACATGCGAACCAATAATTCGACCGGTCTCTTTGTCCTGGAATTAGGGTATTGGTGCCGCAAGGAAACAGAGCGGTAAATCGGTGGCAACATTTCTCGTGACGGGTGGCTGCGGCTTCATCGGATCGCATCTCTGCGCGGCGTTGCTCGCGCGTGGCGATCGGGTGCGGGTGCTGGACGACCTCTCCACCGGCTCGCGCGCCAACCTGGCGCGCGGGGCGACGCTGATGGTCGGCAAGGTGGAGGATCCCGCGATGGTGCGGGATGCCATGGCGGGCGTGGACGGCGTGTTCCACCTGGCCGCCATCGCCTCCGTCGCGCGCTGCACGGAAGCCTGGCTCGACACCCACCGCATCAACCTGTCCGCCACCATCGCGGTGCTGGATGCGGCGCGCACCGCATCCCCGAAGGGTGGGCCGGTGCCGGTGGCCTATGCCTCCTCCGCCGCCATCTACGGCAAGCCGGAAAGCTGCCCGCTGGACGAGGATGCGCCGGCGCGGCCGCTCTCCGCCTATGGCGCCGACAAGCTGGGCTGCGAACTGCATGGCCGCGTCGCCGGCCTGGTGCACGGCGTGCCGAATGTCGGGCTGCGCTTCTTCAACGTCTATGGCCCGCGCCAGGACCCGCGCTCGCCCTATTCCGGCGTCATCTCCATCTTCTGCGAGCGCCTGGTGCGCGGGCAGGCGGTGTCCGTTCATGGCGATGGCTTGCAGACGCGCGACTTCGTCTATGTGGCGGATGTGGTGGCGGCGCTGATGGCGGCGCTGCCGGTGGCATCGACGGATGCGCCGGTCTTCAACGTCTGCACCGGCCAGCCGACCACGCTGCTCGACCTGCTGTCCACCATCGGCCGGGTCTGCGACACGGCCCCGCGCATCGCGCATGAGGCGCCGCGGATCGGCGACATCCGCCATTCCGTCGGCTCCGCCCGTCGGTCGCAGGAAGCCCTGCGGCTGCGTGCGCCGGTGACGCTGGAGGCCGGCCTTGCGCAGGTGGTGGCCTGGCTGCGCGCCGGCAGCCCGGCGCTGGTCGGGCTGCGGCCCGCGGCACCGTCCCGCCCGCGCGCGGCTCAGCCCGCGAGCCAGTCCAGGATCGTGGCCAACAGCAGCCAGGAGGCGATGGAAAGACACAGGATCACGGCGATGGAGACGCGCCGGGACCAGCGGACGGGCACCTAGCGGCCTCTGGCTTTCCGGCCCGGCTTCACCTTGTCCCGACGCCCCATTGCACGGTTTCCGTCATCGCCCTTCGCCTGAAGGGTGATCCGGGCGCGAAGGGCTCGCAAGCGCCTTCAATAGGAAAGTCCGGCCGGGCTCGACCGCAGGGTTCGAGCCGGCCGCAGCCCTGATACTCCAGGAGACGCCATCGATGTGTGGCCTGACCGGTCTGTTCCATCCACTCGACCCGGCCATTCCGGATCGCGGCACGCTGACCCGCATGACCGACCTGCTGCGCCATCGCGGGCCGGACGGGGAGGGCTTCCATACCGAGCCGCATCTGGGTCTTGGCCACCGGCGCCTGGCGATCGTGGACCTCGCCGGCGGCGCGCAGCCGATGGCGACGCCGGATGGCAAGGTCGTCATTTCCTTCAACGGCGAGATCTACAACCACGCGGCGCTGCGCACGGCGCTGGAGGCGCTGGGCCACGTCTTCCGTACGCGCTCCGACACGGAATCGATCCTGCTCGGCTGGCGCGCCTGGGGACTTGGGGTGCTGGACCGGCTGGATGGCATGTTCGCCTTCGCGCTGTGGGACCGCGACCGGGGCGAGCTGCTGCTGGCGCGCGACCGGCTTGGGGAGAAGCCGCTGCATTACGCGCGCACCCCCGGCGGCGGCTTCGCCTTTGCCTCCGAACTGGCGCCGCTGCTGGCGCTGCCGGGCGTGGCGCGCGGGATGAACCACGCGGCGCTGGAGGATTTCCTGGCGCTCGGCTACGTGCCGGACCCGCACAGCATGCATATCGGCATCCAGCGCCTGCCGCCGGCGCACGCGCTGGTGCTGCGGCGCGGCGCGGCGGAACCGGCCGCGCTGTACCGCTACTGGCAGCCGCCGACGCGCGCCGCCGCGGCGCCGGCCGATGCGGCGGGTGAGATGACGCGGCGGCTGGATGCGGCGGTGCGGGCGCGGCTGATGGCGGACGTGCCGCTCGGCAGCTTCCTGTCCGGCGGGCTCGATTCCGGTGCGGTGACCGCGCTGGCGGCGCAGGCCCACAAGGGCATCGCCAGCTTCACCATCGGCTTCGAGGGCGCCGAGGATGAAAGCGCCATCGCCGCGATGGTGGCCGAACGCTACGGCACCGAGCACCGCACGCAATCCGCCACCGCCGACTACCTCGCCGCCGCGCGCGGCCAGGCGGCGATCTTCGGCGAGCCCTTCGGCGACCATTCCGCGGTGCCGACGCTGGCCGTCTGCACCCTGGCGCGCAAGCACGTGACCGTGGCGCTGTCCGGCGATGGCGGCGACGAGGTCTTCGCGGGCTACCGCCGCTACCGCTTCCACAAGCTGTCGGAAGGCGTGCGGCGGATGCTGCCGGCCGGCGTCCGGCGCCAGGTGATCGGGCGGCTGGCCGCGGCCTATCCGGCGATGGCACGCGCGCCGCGGTGGCTGCGCGCGCGCAACACGCTGACGGAGCTGAGCCTGGACAGCGCGCTGGGCTACTACCGCACGGTCTGCAAGCTGCACCACGAGAGGCGGCGCGGCCTGTATGCGGCCGGGGTGCGCACCACGCTGGACGGCTACGATCCCTCCGACCGCTTCATCGGCCTGATGGCGGAATGCGACCCGGAGGATTCGCTGCTGCAGGCGCAGTATGCCGACCTGCACACCTACCTGCCCGGCGACATCCTGACCAAGCTGGACCGCACCAGCATGGCCGTGTCGCTCGAGGTCCGGCCGCCGCTGCTGGCGCATCCGATGGTCGAATGGGGCATGGCGCTGCCGGCGCACCTGAAGCTGCAAGGCGGTGTCGGCAAGCAGATCCTGCGCCAGGCGATGGCGCCGATGTTGCCGGACGAAGTCCTCTCCGGGCCGAAGCGCGGCTTCGCCCAGGGCATCGCCGGCCAGTTCCGCGAACGGGCGGAGGTGGTGCGTGCGCGGCTGGGCGGGGAGGCGATGCTGGACAGCGGGTTGTTCGATGCCGTCGCGCTGCACCGGCTGGTGGACGAGCATGAATCCGGCCGCGCCGACCATGCCCAGCCGATCTGGCAGTTGCTGGTGCTGGAGGGTTTTCTCCGCGGAGAATCGGCACCTGCCGAGGCCGAGATGGCGCAGGCCTGACCGATGGCGGAGGAGGAGACGGGCAGCATCCTGGCGCGCACCGCGCGCGGTGCCTTCTGGGTGGTGGCCTGGCGGATGATGACGCGGCTGATCGGGCTGGTCAGCACGCTGATCCTGGTGCGGCTGCTGGCGCCGGAGGATTTCGGCCTGATCGCGCTGGCCACCTCCTTCGCCGTGGCGCTGGAGGCCTGCCTGGTGCTGGGCGTGGAGGACCAGATCGTCCGCGCCAAGGCGCCGAGCCGCGCCATGTACGACACCGGCTTCACCCTGAACCTGCTGCGCGGCCTGCTGGTGGGCGTGCTGGTGGCCCTGGTCGCGGAGCCGGCTGGGCGCTTCTTCGGCGATGCGCGCCTGGAGCCGGTGCTGTGGGCGCTGGCGGGCTCCGCCGTGCTCAGCGGGCTGGCGAATATCGGCGTGGTGGATTTCCGGCGGAACCTGCGCTTCGAGAAGGAATTCGCGCTCAACCTGTATCCGCGCCTGGCCGGCGTGGTGGTGACGGTGGGGCTGGCCTTCGTGGTGCGCAGCCACTGGGCGCTGGTCGCGGGCATCCTGGTCACCCGCCTCGGCGTGGTCGGCATGGGCTATGCGATGCACCCGTTCCGGCCGCGCCTGACGCTGTCCGCGTGGCGCGACCTGGTGGGCGTCTCGGCCTGGGCCTGGGCGCTGAGCTTCACCGCCATGGTGAAGGACCGCTCGGAGAGCCTGGTGATCGGCCGGCTGCTCGGCCCGACCTCCGTCGGCCACTACGCCGTGGGCGCGGAGGTCGCGACGCTGCCAACCACCGAACTGGTGGACCCGATCTGCCGCGCCTGCATGCCCGGCTTCGCCGCCAGCCGGCGGACCGATGAGGAGGGCGGGCGGCAGAACTACCTGCGCATCCTGGCGCTGCTGGCGCTGCTGACGCTGCCGGCGGGCATCGGCATCTCGGCGGTGGCCGGGCCGGTGGTGGCGCTGGGCTTCGGGCAGGCCTGGCTGGAGGCGGTGCCGGTGGTGGTGGTGATCGGCCTGTCCAGCACGCTGGTGCTGTTCGGCAATGTCAGCGGCGCCATGCTGAACGCGCATCAGCGCCTCGGCACGCTGCTCGCCATCACGCTGGCGGCGGGCGTGCTGCGCATCGGCCTGCTGGTGATGCTGATCCCGGCCTACGGGCTGACCGGCGCGGCGCTGGCGGTCGGTGCGTCGCTGCTCGCGGAGCATGTGGTGCTGGTGGCGCGCACGCTGGGGCTGCTGCGGATGAACCCGATGCGGCTGCTGGCCCGGCTGTGGCGGCCGGCGTTCGCCTCCGCCGCCATGGCCGCGCTGCTGTGGCAGTCCGGCCTCGGCTGGGCCGCGGCGCCGGCGGGGGCGGGGCCCGCCGCCGGGCTGCTGCTGGCCGGCATGGGCCTTGGCGGCGCGAGCTATGCCGTGGTGCTGGTCGCGCTGTGGGCGGTCTCCGGCCGGCCGGATGGGGCGGAGGCGGACCTGCTCGGCCTGCTGCGCCGGGTGCTCGGGCGGCTCACGGTGCTGCGCCCGGCGGGCAGCGGCGCATGAGCAGCGTAGGGGGTCCTGCGTCAGTCGGCGCTGTCAGGCCCGGCTGCGCCGCTCCCGGGTCGTCGGAGCGCTGGCGCATGCCTCCGCAGCCATTGCCGCGCCCGCGCGGCGACACCGAGTGCCGACCAGCGCGGCACCTGCTCCGCCCAGAACAGCGCTGCGCTGCGGTTGGCGAGGCTCCGCTTGTAGCGGTCGGCGCCGCCGAGGAAATCGTAGACGGCGTCGCCGTTCTGCACGCCGCGGGCGATCGCCAGCGCATGGCAGCTCATGCCCGGCTTGGCGTGGGGCGCATCCGCCGGGGCGAAGCCGCTCTGGTAGGCATAGGCCCGATTGCCCGCCCGGAAATTGTAAAGCACGCCGACGGTCTCGGCGCCGGCGCGCAGCTCCAGCAGGTCCAGCTCGCCGCGCGGCTGCGCGCGCCGCACCAGCTCCGCATGGAAGCGGCGCACCCAAGGGTCGGCGAAGGCGCCGGGCTTGCCGCGGGCCTTCCAGCTGGCCTCGTGCAGCGCGATCAGGCGGGCCAGCATGGCCTGTGCCTCCGCCTCCGTCCCGGCGCGGTGCAGCCGCATTTCGCCCAGGCGGGCATAGTGGCGGTGGGAGCGGCGGATCTGCTGGCGGGTGTTGGCGCTGAGGCCCTGCAGATGGTCGCCGCCGGCCTCCCGGATCGCGGCGAGGTCGATGAACGGGGCCTGGCGTTCCTGGCACCGCAGCGTCACGCCCGGCGCGGCCGCCAGCACCTCCGCCGGCACGCCGCCCAGCACCAGGCGTCGTACGCCCGGCAATCCGGCGGCGGCGCGCAGCAGCGCGGCGGTCAGCCCCGCATCGGCCAACACCAGCGGGCCGTTGTGCTCGACGAAGGGCGCATCGCGCACCGGATCGCCGCTCTCGCCCAGGCACAGCCGGCCATCCGCCAGGTTGAACAGCGCGAGGCCGGCCAGCCGTCCGTCCACCTCCGCCCGCAGCAGAACCGCATCCGGAAAGCGTTCCGCGGCCAGGCAGCCGACCCAGGTCCAGCTTCGGAAGAAGGGCCGCCACGGCAGCGTGGCCTCCAGCCCGCGCCATTCGCTGCCGAGCGTATCGAAGTCCGGCCGGCGGATGATGTCGATCCTCACGTTGCACATGCAGCGCGAAGCGTCCGCCCCGCGCAAGGGACCGCACCATGAACAGCCCCGTTCCGTCGCGCCGTGGGCGCGTATTGCATGTGCTGAAATACTACCGCCCGGTCTTTACCGGCGAAGGCGTGTTCCTGGAACGCAGCAGCGCCGTGATGCAGGAAATCGCGCCCGGCGTGGCGCACGACCTGCTGGTGACGCACACGCCGCGCCCGGCGGAGCCGGTGCCGGTCTCGACGCTGGAGCGCGTGATCTACCTGTCGGCGCGGCCGCTCGGCACCGTGCGACGCCAGGCGGCGATGGCGGCGTGGTTCATCGCCAACCTGCACCGCTACGACACGGTGCATTTCCGCACCCATGCCGATTGGTACTTCCTCAGCTACATGCTGGCACGCCTGGCGCGGCGGCGGCTGGTGATCTCGGCGACGCTGGACGACAGCGTGCCGGCGCTGGTCAACCAGTACCGGCCGAGCCTGCGGCCCTGGGCGCGGCGCGGCTTCAAGCTGTTCGAGGGCTTCGTCAGCATCAGCCCGAAGCTGGACCAGGAAACCCGCACGGTCGCCGACCCGGCGCGCTGCCACCTGATCCCCTGCGGCGTCACCATCCCCGCCACGGCGCCCGATGCCCGGGCGCGGCTGCGCGGCGAACTGGGTCTCGGCGCGGCGGACCTGGTGCTGCTGTTCGTCGGCGGCCTCGGCGCGCGGAAGGACCCGCTGTTCCTGGTGCGCGCCCTGCCGCGCATCCTGGCGGCGCGGCCCGACACGCGGCTGGTGCTGGTGGGGCCGGAGCTGGAAGCCGACCATGTCGCCGCCATCCACCAGGCGATCGCCGAGCTGCACCTGGACGGCCACGTCATCCTGGCCGGGGAGCAGCGCGACCCGCATCCCTATTTCGAGGCGGCGGACATCCTGACCTTCGCCTCCCGCCTCGAGGGCTTCGGCACCGTGGTGCCGGAGGCGATGGGCCACGGCCTGCCCGTGGTGGTGCGCCACCTGCCGGGGGTGAACGACAGCTTCGTGCTGGAGGACGAGACCGGCTTCCTGTTCGATGGGGAGGATGGCTACGTCGCCGCCGTCACCCGCCTGGCGCTGGATGCGGCGCTGCGCGCGCGGCTCGGCGCCGAGGGCCGACGCCTGGCCCGTGCCCGCTTCGGCATGCGCGGCGTCGCCGACCGCTATCTGTCCGTCTACGGCCTGCCGGCGGCACCGGCGGCGCCGGAGGAAACGCGGCTGGGCAACGATGCCTCGGTCTTCGACCGGCGCTTCCACACGCCCGTCCGCGCCCAGGACCCGTCGCCGCTGCTGGTCACCATGGTGGATGCCGAGGAAGCCTTCGACTGGTCCGGCCCGTTCCGCCGCGATGCGCCGGACGTCACCTCGATGGCCGCGCAGGTGCTGGCGCACCGGGTGTTCGAGCGCCACGGCGTGGTGCCGCTGTACCTGGTGGACCATCCGGTTGCGACGCAGGATGCCGGGCGGGCGCCGCTGCGCGAACTGCTGCGGTCCGGCGCCTGCGAGATCGGCGCGCAGATGCACCCCTGGGTGACGCCGCCCTTCGACGAGGCACTGTGCGAGCACAACAGCTATGCCGGCAACCTGCCGGTGGAGCTGGAACTGGCCAAGGCCCGCGCGCTGACCGAGACGCTGGCGGAGACCTTCGGGGAGATGCCGCGCATCTACCGCACCGGCCGCTTCGGCGCCGGGCCGCGCACCGCGGACATACTGAAGTCGCTGGGCTACCTGGCCGACAGCAGCGTGACGCCCTACTGGCCGGCGCAGGGCGTGCCCGGCGGGCCGGGCGGCAACTGGGCGTTCTCCTCGCAGCCCTACTGGGTGGACCGCCAGCGCAGCCTGCTGGAGATCCCGGTCTCCGCCGCGCTGGTCGGGCGGCTGGCCGGCGCGCGCAGCACGCGGGCCGCGCCGCTGCTGTTCGGCCGCATCGGGCACCGGCTGCGCATGGGCGGCGCGCTGGCGCGGCTGGGCCTGCTGGAGCGCATCCGGCTGAGTCCGGAGGGCATGACCATCCTCGAGGCGAAGCGCCTGGTGCGGTCCATGCTGGCGGCCGGGCACCGCACCTTCGTGCTGACCTACCACTCGCCGTCCCTGGCGCCGGGCAACACGCCCTATGTCCGCAGCGCGGCGGAGCTGGAGGGCTTCCTGCGCTGGCTCGACGAATTCTACGCCTTCTTCCGCGAGGAAGCCGGTGGCCGCTTCGGCAGCTGGCGCGACGTGCGCGGCGTGGCGCCCCAACCCCACTCCCAGTCGCAGGCCGTGCCGGAGGCCGACCGCGCGCCTGCCGCAGTGCCCCTCGCGCTGGCATGATCAGCCTGCAGGCCGCGCTCGGTTCGCTGCTGCTGCCGCCGATCGGGCTGCTGCTGGCCGGCCTGCTGGCCGGGCTGGTGGCCTGGCGGCGCAGCCGGGCCGGCTTGCTGGCGGCGCTGGCCGCGGCCGCGGTGATCCTGCTGGCGACGCCGCTGGTGGCGGGGCTGCTCATGGCGGGGCTGCAGCCCGCGGCCGCGGAGGCCACGCCCGCATCGTCTCCGGGCGCCATCATCATCCTCGGCGGCGACGTCTCGCGCGGGCTGCAGGGGCCGGAAGTCGGGCCGCTCACCCTGGAACGCCTGCGCGCCGGGGCGGCGCTGCACCGCGCCACCGGCCTGCCCATCCTGGTCACCGGCGGCCTGCTGCATCCCGACCGGGAAAGCCTGGCGGCGCTGATGGCGCGCAGCCTGCGGGCCGATTTCGGGGTGCCGGCGCGCTGGGTGGAAGCCGAGGCCGCCGACACGCGGGAGAACGCCGATTTCTCCGTCGCGCTGCTGCGCGAGGCCGGCATCACCGGGGCCCTGCTGGTGAGCCAGGGCTGGCACCTGCCCCGCGCCATGGGCGCCTTCGCCCGCCAGGGCTTCGCGGTGCAGCCGGCACCGGTCCGCCGCATGCCCGCACAACCCTTCGAGCCGCAGGCGCTGGTGCCGCGTGCCGACCACCTGGCCGAAAGCTGGTTCGCCATCCATGAATGGGCCGGGCGCGCCTTCTACGCGCTGCGTGACGGGGTGGCTCCCTCATGAGCGCCTTCGTCGCCGCGCCTTACAACCCGTGCCAGCCTCCGGCGATCCAGGCCGTACCGCGTTGGTATCCTAGTGCATTTCGCGTGGCGCGCGGCTTGCTTGGAGGGTGGTTCGCTGGCCGGGATGCGGGCGATGCCGCGGGGGGGCCTGCCGCGCCGCATCCGCATGCCTCGCCACGCAGCGGAGATCGGGTCCATGTGCACGCCTTGCCACGACTGCCTTGCGCCGAGCGCCGGTTCGGTTGGATTGCCATCCTGGGCGCCGCCGCCCGGGCCTGCGATGCCGGGCCGCGCTTGAGCCCCGACGAGACCCGGGCCCTGCCTGCCGCCGGCACGACGCGCCCGCTGCCCGCAGGCGCCTGGCGCGGCCCCCGGGGCCAGACGCCGATGCGCATGGTCGCCCTGCCGCGCCGGCGCCTGCCGGACTGGTGCGACCGCTTCCTGCTGCCGCCGACCGGCGGCGACATCTTCGCCACCCGGCTGTGGTACGACACCACCCTGGCGCATGCGATGCATCCGGGTGCGGAGGCGCTGGTGGGCCTGTGCGGGGCGGAGGTGGCACTGCTGCCGCTGCAACGTGGCCCGCGCGGCGGGCTGCGCAGCCTGACCACGCCCTATTCACTGTCCTGGCGCCCGCTGCCGACCCTGCTGGCCGGCCCCTCCGCGCTCGAATCCGCCGGCGCCAGCCTGGGCGCCTGGCTGCGCCTGCGCGCGCCGGCACGGCTGGAGGCGCTGGCGGAGGACGCACCGGGGCTGGATGCCTGGCTCGACGGCATCGCGCGCGCCGGCATCGCGGTGCAGCGCTACCGCCATTTCGGCAATTGGCACGAACCGCTGGAAGCCGGCGCCGGCTGGGCCGGCTACCTTGCCGCGCGCCCGCCGGCGCTGCGCAGCACCATCCGCCGCAAGCTGGACCGCGCCCGCCGCGACCTGCGCTTCGAGATGCTGCACGTGCCCGGCGCGGAACTGGAGGCCGGGATCGCCGGTTACCTCGATGTGCATGCCCGCAGCTGGAAACCCGCGGAACCTTTCCCCGCCTTCGACCCGGCGCTGATGCGCGCCGCCGCCGCCGCAGGCGTGCTGCGCCTTGGCATCCTGCGCGATGCCGCGGACGGCAAGCCGGTGGCCGCGCAGTACTGGCTGCTGTCCGGCGGCCGCGCCTGGCTGCTGAAGCTGGCGCATGTCGAGACCAGCCGGGCCGCATCCCCCGGCACCGCGCTGACGGCGATGATGATTCGCCACCTGATCGAGGAGGAAGCCGTGCAGTCCCTGGATTTCGGCCGCGGCGACGACCCGTATAAAAGCCTGTGGGTGGCCTCGCGGCGGCAGCGCATCGGCGTGGTGCTGGCGCATCCCTGGCATCCGCTCGGGATGCTGGAGGTGGCGCGGCGCCGCGTCGCCGGGTGGCTCGGCCGATGAGGATCCTCTACAGCCACCGCATCCGCTCCCGCGACGGCCAGGGCGTGCACCTGGACGCCATGGTCGCCTCCCTGCGTGCGGCCGGGCATACGGTGAAGCTGGTCGGCCCCGCGGGCTACGACAGCGCGGAACTGGGCGGCGAAAGCCGCGGCCTGGCGCGGCTGCGGCAGTTGCTGCCGGCCTGGGCGCAGGCGCTGGCCGAGATCGCCTATGCGGTGCCCGCCACCTGGCGGCTGCACCGGGCGGCGAAGGATTTCGCGCCGGACGTGATCTATGAGCGTGCCAACCTGTACCACGTGGCCGGCCGCATCGTGGCGCGGGCCCGCGGCGTGCCGCTGCTGCTGGAGGTAAACGCGCCGCTGGCGGAGGAGCGCGCGCGTTTCGGCGGGCTCGGCCTGCCGCGGATCTCCGCCGCGATCGAACATTTCGCCTGGCGCGGCGCCAGCCGGGTGCTGCCGGTGACGGAGGTGCTGGCCGGCAAGATCGCCGCGGCCGGCGTGCCGGCCGCCCGCCTCACCGTGGTGCCGAACGGCATCCACCCGGAGGAATTCCCGGCGCCCGCCGTCCCGGCGGCGCAGGCCGAGGGTCCGCTGGTGCTCGGCTTCGTCGGCTTCGTGCGGGACTGGCACGGGCTCGACAAGGCGCTGCACGGCATCGCCGCCTGGCGCGGTGCCCGCCCGCTGTCGCTGGTGGTGGTGGGCGACGGCCCGGCGCGGCCGGGGCTGGAGAGGCTCGCCGCCGAACTCGGCATCGCCGACCGCGTGCGCTTCACCGGCCTCGCGGCGCGGGAGGCGGTGCCGGCATTGGTCGCGGGCTTCGACATCGCCCTGCAACCGGCGGCGGTGCCCTACGCCTCGCCGCTGAAGGTCTTCGAATACATGGCCGCCGCGCGCGCCATCGTGGCGCCGGACCAGCCGAACCTGCGGGAGGTGCTGCGGGATGGCGAGACGGCGCTGCTGTTCGACCCCGCCGACCCGGCCGGCTTCTGGGGCGCGGTGGCGCGGCTGGCGCAGGACGCCGGCCTGCGCGTCCGGCTGGGCGATGCGGCGCGGGCCGAGGTGTTCCGCCGCGACCTGACCTGGGACGGCAATGCGCGCCGCGTGGTGGCGATCGCGCAGGCCGAGATCGCGGCGCTGCGCGAGGCCCGGGCGGCGCCGGTCGCCCGCGGGTCGCTGGCATGAGCACGCAGCTCGACCGCACCCTGGATGGCCCGCGGGCCAGCGGCGTGCGGACGGTGCCGGAGCCCGTCAACCGGGTGCTGCCGGAGGGCGATGGCCGTCTGGTGATGCATGTGTTCCCGAGCTTCGCGGTGGGCGGTGCGCAGGTGCGGTTCGCGGCGCTGGCCAACCGGTTCCGGTCGCGCTGGCGGCATGTGGTCGTCTCGCTGGACGGCGACGCGGGCTGCGCGGCGCGGATCGGCCCGAAGGTGCCCTTCGCGCTGCTGGACCCGCCCAGGGGCGGCGGCGGGCCGCTCGTCCATCTGTGGCGCATCCAGGCCCTGCTGCGGCGGCTGCGGCCGGATGTGCTGGTCACCGGCAACTGGGGCAGCATCGACTGGGCGATCGCCGCCCATGCCGTGCCCGGCCTGCGCCACCTGCACATCGAGGACGGCTTCGGGCCGGAGGAAGCCCACACCCAGTTCCGCCGCCGCGTGCTGGCCCGGCGCGTGGCGCTGCGCGGCAGCACGGTGGTTCTGCCATCGCTGACGTTGTTGCGGCTGGCGCGCGACGTCTGGCGGCTGGACCCGGCGCGGCTGCGCTACGTGCCGAACGGGCTGGACCTGAACCGCTTCCGGCCGGATGGACCCGCCGCGGCGCTCAACCTGCCGCCGATCAACCCGGCGCTGGATGGCCCGATCATCGGCACCGTCGCCGCGCTGCGGCCGGAGAAGGCGCTGGACCGGCTGCTGCGCGCCGGCGCGCTGCTGGCCCGGCGGCGCCTCGGCTTCCGCCTGGTGCTGGTGGGCGATGGCCCGGACCGGGCGCGGCTGGAGGCGCTGGCGGCCGAGCTTGGCATCGCGGCGCAGGTCACCTTCGCCGGCCACCAGCCGGACCCCGCCGCCGCCTACCGCGCCTTCGACATCTTCGCCCTGTCCTCCGCCACCGAGCAGATGCCGTTTTCCGTGCTGGAGGCGATGGGAACCGGCCTGCCGGTGGTGGCGACCGATGTCGGCGACGTCGCCGCCATGCTGGCGCCCGAGAACCTGCCCTTCGTGACGCCGCTGGACGATGCGGCCTATGCCGATGCCCTGGCGAGGCTGGTGGAGGATGCCGGCCGCGGCCGTGTCATCGGTGCGGCCAACCGCACCCGGGCCGTGCTGGATTTCAGCGAGGAGACCATGTTCCAGACCTATGCGGCGCTGATCGAGGGCACGAGGCCGGACACCGCCTGATGGACGCCTTCTGATGGATGCCTTCTGATGGATGCCGGCACCGAGGATCCGGGCCGCGCCAGCCTGCGGGGCATCGCCCTGCACTGCCCGCGCGACGGCACCCCGTTGCGAACGGAAACGGCCAGCCTGCGGTGCCCGGTCTGCGGCACGGCCTTCCCGGTGGTGCGCGGAATCCCGGTGCTGATCCATGACGAACGGTCGGTCTTCGCGATCGCCGACTATGCCGGCGCGGACGCCTATACCGGCGCCGCCTATGGCCGCGACGCGGATGCCACGGGTGGCGCGCGGCGGCAGTACCGGCGGCTGATGCGCTGGCTCGGCGATGCGCCCTCCTCCATCCGCCACCCGGATGGCGCCGCGGCGCTGGACTACCTGCGCGCGCTGCTGCCGCGGCCGCGCGTGCTGGTCATCGGATCCGGCGGCCTGCGCATCGGCGGGCCCGGGGATTGCGTGGTGCAGACCGATGTCGCCTTCGCGCCGGAGGTCGATGCCATCGCCGACGGGCACGACCTGCCCTTCCCCGACGGCGCCTTCGACCTGGTGGTGGCGGTGGCGGTGCTGGAACACGTGGCGGACCCGCAGCGCTGCGTCGCCGAGATGTGGCGCGTGCTGGCGCCGGGTGGGCATGTGCATGCGGTGACGCCCTTCCTGCAGCCGGTGCACATGGGCGCCTACGACTTCACCCGCTTCACGCCGATCGGCCACCGCCGCCTGTTCCGGCAGTTCGACGAGGTGGCGGCCGGCATCGCCATGGGCAATGGCAGCGCCGCCGCCTGGGCGCTGCGCGGCGTGCTGCAATCGGCTTCCGGCGCCCGCTGGTGGCAGGCGGCGGCCAGCATCGCGGGCCTGCTCGCGACGCCGCCGCTGCGGCTGCTGGACCGCTGGCTGCGGCACGGCGCGGATGCCGCCGGCGGCTGCTGGTTCTTCGGCCGCCGGCGCGAGGGCGCGCCGGTATCCGACCGCGACCTGGTCCAGGGCTACCGGCAGGGCTTCGGCATCGGTCCCACGGCTTTGCCACGCCCGGGTGTGCCGAAGCAGGCTGCGCCCGAACCGCCACCACCCCCGGCCTGACGAGGAATCCGCCGCGCAGGTTTCCTGCGCGGCGTGGCACCCGCCCGGAGCCTGCCGATCCGGCCGGCGCGCGGCGCAGGGGGGGCGAGGCATTCCATCCTCCGCCCGGCATCGGCATCGTCCGGAAGCCTCAGGATCCTGCCGGCACGACCGTTCGGCAGGACGACCTGTCGCGGGTTGTACCCGCCGATTTGGGCCGGCCGGGGGCGCGGCCATGACTGTGCCACAAACAGGCTGAGAATGCGGCCTTGGGAAGGTACCGCAACCGGCGTGGTTCGTGGTGTCCAGATCAGCCAG